>NZ_JBFOCM010000023.1:0-294145 GCF_040907825.1 Aeromonas sp. s7(2024) | reverse complement strand
AGCCGGAACTCAGCGGGCAGCCGCGCCTTGATGTCGATGATGCGAGAGTTGGGGTATCAGATTGGCCGATTCAAAGTACGTAACCTGATGAAGGAAGCCGGTCTGGTATCCAAGCAACCGGGCGCTCATCGCTATCAGGTCGCTCGGTCTGAACGACCGGATATTCCCAATCTGCTGGCTCGCGAATTTGATGTCCAGCAACCCAATCAGGTGTGGTGTGGCGATATCACCTACGTCTGGGCAGGTGGACGCTGGCATTACCTGGCAGCGGTGCTTGACCTGCACACCCGGCGGGTCGTGGGCTGGGCGATGTCTGATAAACCTGATGCAGAATTGGCAATCAAAGCACTGGAAATGGCCTATCAGCAGCGGGATTGCCCATCCGGTGTGCTATTTCACTCCGACCAGGGCAGCCAATATGGTAGCCGGGCACTTCAGCAACGACTGTGGCGCTATCGCATAACCCAGAGCATGAGTCGGCGTGGAAACTGCTGGGATAATGCCCCGATGGAACGGTTGTTCAGAAGCCTGAAGTCAGAGTGGCTCCCGGCTATGGGATATATGAGCTTGCGAGAAGCGAAACGAGATATCAGTTATTACCTGATGGATTACTACAACTGGCGGCGTCCACATCACCACAATGACGGGATGCCGCCAGCAAAAGCCGAGGATCGGCCTAACCAAGTGTCCGGATTTAGTTGACCACTACAGTTAGTGGCAGATTTCAGCGCAGATGGTGGGGGAGGTGACGCCACACCAATGAACCGGATCTACATCTCTCTAGTGGAGTAGATAGCAAGAAGGGAGCCTTAGGCTCCCTTCTTTGTTAGCGATAATGTGATGGCTGCTAGAACCAGAAGCCAATGATAAAGGAGCCCGCCAGGGTCAGCATCACGTTGGCTACCGCATAGGTACCGGCATAACCGAGCGCCGGAATGGAGCTGTTGGCTGCCTCGTTGACCACATCCATCGCCGGGGCACAGGTTCGGGCACCTGTGATGGCACCGAGCAGCAGGGCCGGGTTCATCTTCAATACCCAGACCCCGAACAGGTAGCCGACCAGCACCGGCAGCGTCGTGACCAGCATACCGGAGAAGAGCACCACGGCACCCACTTCGCTCAGGTGATCCAGAATGCCGCCACCCGCCTTGAGACCGGTGCTCACCATAAAGACCGCCAAACCAAGATCTTTGGCCAGTCGCAGGGCGCCCGGGGGCACGTAGCCGACCGTCGGGTGGTTGGCCCGCAGATACCCCATCAGAATGCCTGCCAGCAGCAGACCGACTGCGTTGCCGAGGCCAAATTCAATCTGGCCGAACACCAGCGAGACGGAACCGATCAGCAGCCCCAGCACGAAGAAGGTGGTGAAGGCCACCAGATCCGTGGTCTGGCTGTGGATACTGATAAAGCCTATCTTGTTGGCCAGCAGTTTGACCCGCTGTTTTTCGCCGCTGATCTGCAGCACGTCGCCTTTTTGCAGCATGATGTTGCGATCGAACGGCATCTCGATTTGGGAACGCACCACCCGGTTGAGGAAGCACCCCTTCTCGGTCAGGTTGAGTTCCACCAGATGACGACCCACCACGGAGTCGTTCTTTACCACGATCTCTTCGGTGACGATCTGCAGGTCGAGCAGGTTGCGATCAAACACCTCTTTACCGTTGCGGTAGTTGACGTCCAGCTTCTCGTGGCTTTCGGGATAGCCCACAAGGGCGATTTCGTCCCCTTCCTGAATGACGGCATCGCCATCGGGACTGGCGAGAATGCCGTTGCGGCGGATCCGCTCCACATAGCAGCCGGTGTGGGGATAGATGCCAGTTTCACGCAGGGTGCGGCCGCCAATCCAGGCTGCTAGCTCGGGGCCAACCCGATAGGCGCGGATGATGGGCAGGTAGGTCTTGCGACTGTCGCTGTCGGAGAGACCCCGCTCACGGGCAATTTTTTGCGCCTCGGTGTTGAGATCGAGCCGTGCCAGCGAAGGGAGGTATCGCACGACCAGCATCAGGCCAACCAGACCCACCAGATAGGTCAGGGCGTAGCCGATACCCATATTGTCGAGCACCGCCTGCATATCAGTCTGATGGGGCAGGTTGAGCAGGCCACTGCGCAGGGCATCCTGAGCACCGACCAGCGCAGGAGTCGAGGTGAGCGACCCCGCCAGAATGCCGGCCGCCATCCCGGGCCCCAGATTGAAGAACTTGGCCAGCCCTACCGTCAGGAAGAGGGCGGTCAGCAGGATCACCAGAGTTAGGGTGATGTAGTGGATGCCATCGCGCAGGAAGACGCTGAAGAAGTGGGGCCCGGCTTCGATCCCCACGCAGAAGATGAAGAGCATGAAGCCGACGTTCTCGGTCGTGGCGGTGAACTCGAAGCCCATCTGGCCAAACAGCAGGGCGGTAAACAGCACACCTATGGTGTTGCCAATCTGAAAGTTGCCAATCCGTACCTTGCCAAGCAGCAGGCCAAAAGCCAGCACCACGAAGAGCAGCAGGGAGTCGCTTTGATGTAGCAGTGTCACAAAGTCTATGGTCATGCCCGGAATAACCGAGGAAAAAAGTGGGGCCGATATTGTGCCGGATCTATCCCCAATAAAGAAGCGCAAGGGAGCGATTAATCGGACGTTATCGGACGCTATTTGTGGAACCGGCGGCGTGATAGGGAGACAAGCGGATGAAATCTGGCAATTTTTGCTGTAACCGCCGTTGTCAATTAGTGAAATCTGCTGCCCGCGACCGAAGTGCTCTGGCGCAGGCCGATATTTTAGATTCTGCTGTTCAGCCGCTTGGCGGGGATCAGTTTCAGCAGATTCAACCGATGGCCGCCATGCTTGGCTGAGGGGCAAATCAGCTTGATATTTGCCCATTCGCCCATGGGGCATGGGTTGGCAAAAAGATGCCTCTAAAAAGTGCCAATAGAGCCTGTCACCCCGCTGTTCCTGAGGGAGCAAAAAAACAGCATAAAATCAGGTTGGCCAGCAAAATGACTCTTCGCCGGGGGTCATCAAGGGCAATCCCGCGTCCTGACAGGGCTTGCTGCACTTACCCACAGAATCTGTGGATAACCCTGTTTATGAAACTTGTTCATCACCCTGAAAGCCGCGCCAGCACTGGGATGCAAGGGCTGTTCAAAAAATACCGGAAGAAAAATATTTGTATAAAAATCAAATAGTTAGATGCGACAGGAGAAAACTCTGTCGAGCCGGGACGGGTAACAAAAGGGAGCGTCAGCAGCAAGAAGGATCTTGTGCATTAAAATTGGCAGAGGAGGGCACTAAAGTGGATAACTTGCACCGAGATGGTGAGGAATTGGCTCCCCCGACTGGACTTGAACCAGTGACATACGGATTAACAGTCCGCCGTTCTACCGACTGAACTACGGGGGAACATCAGGCAAGGAGGAGCATCATACAGAAGGTGTCCGAGGTGGTCAAGCCATTCGCGGGATGATGGCACGGGTGTACCGCTGCCAAACCCTCGGTTACACTGCTCCTCTGCTGTTTTGTGTCGGGAGTGTTCATGAGCAAATTGTTCAAGTTAGCCAGCCAGTTTCAACCCGCCGGGGATCAGCCCGCGGCGATTGCCCAACTGCTGGATGGCATCGAGTCGGGGCTGGCCCACCAGACCCTGCTCGGGGTGACCGGTTCAGGCAAGACCTTCACCATGGCCAACGTCATCGCCACCCTGAACCGCCCGACCATGATCCTGGCTCCCAACAAGACCCTGGCCGCCCAGCTCTATGGCGAGATGAAGGAGTTTTTCCCCGACAACGCGGTGGAGTATTTCGTCTCCTACTACGACTACTACCAGCCCGAAGCCTATGTGCCGACCACCGACACCTTTATTGAGAAGGATGCCTCGATCAACGATCACATCGAGCAGATGCGATTGTCGGCCACCAAGGCGTTGCTGGAGCGGCGCGACGTGGTGATCGTTGCTTCGGTGTCGGCCATCTATGGTCTGGGGGATCCCCAAGCTTATCTAAGCATGATGCTGCACTTGAAAGTGGGGGATGTGATCAACCAGCGGGATATCCTGCGCCGTCTCGCCGAGCTGCAGTACACCCGTAACGACATGGCGTTTCAACGCGGTACCTTCCGGGTGCGCGGTGAAGTGATCGACATCTACCCTGCCGAATCGGACAAGCTGGCCCTGCGGGTAGAACTCTTTGATGAAGAGGTGGAGCGCCTCTCCCAGTTCGATCCCCTGACCGGCGCCATCGAGCAGACGGTGGTGCGCTATACCATCTACCCCAAGACCCACTACGCTACCCCGCGCGAGACCATTCTGGGGGCTATCGAGCACATCAAGGAGGAGCTGCGCAGCCGCCGCGAGCAGCTGTTGTCCCTCAACAAGCTGGTTGAAGAGCAGCGCATCAGCCAGCGTACCCAGTTCGACATGGAGATGATGCAGGAGCTGGGTTACTGCTCCGGCATAGAGAACTACAGCCGCTACCTTTCCGGCCGTGCGCCGGGGGAGCCGCCGCCCACCCTGTTTGACTACTTGCCGGGGGACGGCCTGCTCATCATCGATGAGTCCCACGTTACGGTGCCGCAGATCGGCGCCATGTTCAAAGGGGACCGCTCCCGCAAGGAGACCCTGGTGGAGTACGGCTTCCGGCTCCCCTCGGCGCTGGACAACCGGCCGCTCAAGTTCGACGAATTTGAAGCGCTGATGCCGCAGACGGTGTTTGTTTCGGCGACTCCCGGCCTCTACGAGCTGGAGAAGTCCGGCGGCGATGTGGTGCAGCAGGTGGTGCGCCCAACCGGCCTGCTCGATCCGGAGATCGAGGTGCGTCCTGTGACTACTCAGGTGGACGATCTGCTCTCCGAGATCCGCAAGCGGGTGGCGGTGGAGGAGCGGGTGCTGGTCACTACCCTGACCAAGCGGATGGCGGAAGACTTGACCGAATATCTGGCGGAGCACGACGTCAAGGTGCGTTACCTCCACTCCGACATCGATACTGTGGAGCGGGTGGAGATAATTCGCGATCTGCGCCTTGGCAAGTTCGATGTGCTGGTGGGCATCAACCTGCTGCGGGAAGGTCTCGACATGCCGGAAGTGTCGCTGGTGGCGATTCTCGATGCAGATAAAGAGGGCTTCCTGCGCTCCACTCGTTCGCTGATCCAGACCATCGGCCGGGCGGCGCGTAACCTCAACGGCAAGGTCATTCTCTACGGCGATACCATCACCAACTCGATGAAGGTAGCCATTGAGGAGACCGAGCGGCGCCGCACCTTGCAGCATGCCCATAACCTCAAGCATGGGATCACCCCCAAAGGGCTCAACAAATCCATTGGCGATGTGATGGACATGGGGGGCAGCCGCACGGCAGGTAAACCAGGCAAGGGGATGCGCAAGGCAGCCGAGCCGCAAGGGGAATACCATGTCCGCTCTGCCAGCGAGATTGCCAAAGAGATCAAGCGGATGGAGGAGCAGATGTTCCAGCATGCCCGGGATCTGGAGTTCGAGCAGGCGGCGGCACTGCGGGATCAGATCCAGCGGTTGCGCAGCGAGTTGATCGAATCATGAGCCGTAAACGCTGGCTGATTTGGCAACGACTTCGTCGTCTCTATCAGGGCTTTCGTCATCCCGGTACCCCCTGGTGGGCGAGGGGCCTGGTGATCCTTATCCTGCTCTATGGCATCAGTCCGGTGGATCTTATCCCCGACGTGGTGCCCTTGCTGGGTTGGTTCGATGATGTGACCCTGCTGCTGGTGTTGCTATGGGGATGGGAGCGTTGTCTTCCCCCCGCAGTGCGCAGCGATCTGGAACAGGCCTCCTAGTTCACCTTTTCAACTCCATGCTCGGCATCTCTCTTTGTGCTCCCATCCTCGAAGGAAGCGGAAAAACGGTTTCATTTGAAGGTGGGCGCAGCGGGACAAAAAAGAGGCTGCTCCGGTGATTGTCGCCCGGATGGCATTGGCGTAGACTCCACGCCGTTCACTTTATGGGTATGGAAAAAATGGATCTGATCCTCTTTGCAATCGACTTTATCCTGCACGTTGACGTGCATTTGAAAGAGCTGTTCGAGAACTATGGCGTCTGGGTTTACGCCATCCTGTTTCTGATCATCTTCTGTGAAACCGGGTTGGTAGTGACGCCGTTCCTGCCGGGTGACTCCCTGCTGTTTGCCGCCGGTGCACTTACCGTGGGCAGCGTGCTGGACGTCCATACCCTGGCGGCCGTGCTGATCATCGCTGCCGTGCTGGGCAACGTGGTCAACTACACCATTGGTCACTTCTTCGGCGAGCAGCTGTTCCGCAACCCGGACTCCAAAATCTTTCGCCGCGACTATCTGGAGAAGACCCACGCTTTCTATGCCAAGCATGGTGGCAAGACCATCATCATCACCCGTTTCCTGCCTATTGTGCGTACGTTTGCGCCGTTTGTGGCAGGGATGGGAGCCATGACCTATCCGCGCTTCCTGGCGTTCAACCTGGTTGGCGGTCTGCTGTGGGTACTCTCCTTCGTCTATGCCGGCCACTTCTTTGGCAATCTGCCGGTGGTGCGTCACAACTTTACCCTGCTGATCTTCGGCATCATCGGTATCTCCCTGTTGCCCATGGTGATTGGTGCGGTCAAGGCCAAGATGAGTACAGCCAGGGCGTAACCAGAATACGGTCAGCCAGAACGAGAAAGGGGGGCTATAATGGCTCCCCCTTTTTATTTCCACGCGGGCATGATGATCAGTTGCAGCAGCGTCCTTTCACCAGATTGCCGATGGCCACCACGGTGAAGACCAACAGGTAAGCGGCGAAGATGACAACCAGCCACTGGGGCATGGAGTAACCGAAGAACTGCCAGGTGATCTGGGCACAATCCCCTTCTGGCATAAAGAGCCATGGGAGCCACTGATCGAGCGGAGCCCAGCTCGGGAAGTCGGCAAACGGGCTGCAGACGTTGAACGGGGAGGGGTTAACCTGATAGTCCACATGCTTGAGGGCCAGCTGGAAGCCACGGAAGGCACTGTAGCCCCACAGCAACATGGCACTCCAGCGAACATACCACTTATCCGGCGCCACCATGCCGAGCAGACCAGCGGCCAGCACCCCCAGGGTCGCCAACCGTTCGTAAACACACATCACGCACGGGGAGAGGCCCAGCACATGCTGGAAGAAGAGGGCACACAACTCGAGGAACAGGGCTGATGCTGCCAACAAGCCCCAAGCCAGACGATGGGCGGCAATACGGCGGAGAAACTCGATCATCTCATTGATCTCTCAGAAAAAACAGTGGCTGAATTAGAGCAGAGCGGAACCGAAAAGAAAAGGGCCCTGAAAGGGCCCTCGGAAACCGTCGCAACGGATTAATGCAGCGCCGGCTGTACCGCTGGCAGCGCACTCTCCATCATCAGCCATCCATGCTGATAGAACCACTCGGTGGCAGGACCAAGCAGCAATTCGACAGAGAAAAAGCCGATCAGTCCCAGCACCAATGTGTAGGGCAGCGCCATCCAGACCATGCGGCCATAGGAGAGACGCAGCAGCGGCGCCAATGCCGAAGTGAGCATAAACAGGAAGGCGGCCTGACCATTGGGGGTGGCGACCGACGGCAGGTTGGTACCTGTGTTGATGGCTACCGCCAGCAGATCGAACTGGGCGCGGTCGATGGCACCATTGAGCATGGCCGTCTTCACCTCATTGATGTAGACGGTGCCGACAAAGACGTTGTCACTGACCATGGAGAGCACCCCGTTGGCCAGATAGAAGAGGGCCAGCTGGTTCTCCGGTTTGGCTGCCAGTACCAGCTGGATCACCGGCTTGAACAGCTGCTGATCGATGATGACGGCGACTACGCTGAAGAAGACCGCCAGCAGGGCGGTGAAGGGGAGTGCCTCCTGGAAGGCTTTACCCAGCGAGTGCTCCTCGGTGATCCCGGTCAGGGAGGTGGCCAGCACGATGACCGAGAGGCCAATTAGACCAACGGCTGCCAGGTGCATGGCCAGACCGACGATTAGCCAGACCGCAATCAACGCCTGAACGATCAGCTTGGCCTTGTCTTGCGGGCTGCGTTTTGCCTCTTCGTAGCGATTGTACTCCTCCATGATGGCACGCACCGTGTCCGGCAGGCGTGCACCATAACCAAACCAGCGGAACTGCTCCACCAGCACGCAGGTCAGCAGACCGCAGATAAAGACGGGGACGGTGACGGGAGACATGCGAATGGCAAATTCGGCGAAGTTCCAGCTGGCTTGCTCGCCGATGATGAGGTTTTGCGGCTCGCCCACCAGGGTGCAGACACCACCCAGCGCGGTACCGATGGCGGCATGCATCATCAGGCTGCGCAGGAAGGCACGAAAATCGTCGAGATCCTGGCGATTGAGCTCGGCGACTTCCTTATCATCGGTATGGTCATGGCTGTGACCAAACTCCTTGCCGGACGAGACCTTGTGATAGATAGCGTAAAAGCCGGTGGCGACACTGATCACCACGGCAATCACGGTCAGGGCATCGAGAAAAGCTGACAGGAAGGCTGAGACCAGACAGAAGGAGAGGGAGAGCAGGATCTTGGAGCGTACGCCGATCAGCAGCTTGGTGAAGACATAGAGCAGCAGCTGCTTCATGAAATAGATGCCTGCCACCATGAACACCAGCAACAGCAGCACTTCGATATTGGCGACTAACTCGTGTTTGACCTGATCGGCGGAGGTCATGCCGATCAACACGGCTTCGATCGCGAGCAGACCACCCGGTTGCAGGGGGTAGCATTTGAGGGCCATGGCCAGGGTGAAGATAAACTCAACGACCAGTAACCAGCCCGCAATGAAAGGATCAAGGTGGAAGGCAATCGGATTGATTACCAGAAATAGCAAGATGGCGCTTTTATACCACTGTGGTGCATTGCCCAAGAAGTTCTTGGCGAATGCCTGCCCTAGGCTTATTGGCATGATAATGGGTCTCAACTTTGTTGTTAGGATCTGCTTCTATGCAGTCAAGGATGATTCGACCTGTGCCTCCGGATGTTGGCCTTTATCTGTCTGATTCCTCGTGATTTTAATCAAAAAGCGTGACGATTATAAATGATAGCCGATGGATCTCTGCCCATCTGTCTGTTTTATAACCACCTTGTCGGGGTTGGCTGGCTCCCTCGTGGCGATTAGATACATATTCCCAACACTATATTTGCCATATGTGAGCAGAGGACTGACCTTATGCTTGCCAGCCATCATCGCTTTGATATCATTCGTCAGCCTTTTTACGCATTACAACAGAGTCAATTCATGGTTATAAAAGCGCAGAGCCCAGCTGGGTTTGCCGAGGAATACATCATCGAGTCCATCTGGAACAATCGCTTTCCTCCCGGATCTATTCTGCCCGCCGAGCGTGAATTATCCGAGTTGATCGGGGTGACGCGGACTACCTTGCGCGAAGTGCTGCAGCGACTGGCCCGTGATGGCTGGTTGACCATACAGCATGGCAAGCCGACCAAGGTGAACAATTTCTGGGAAACGTCCGGCCTCAATATTCTGGAGACGTTGGCTCGTCTGGATCAGGACAAGGTACCTGATCTGATAGCTCAGCTGCTTTCCGCCCGTACCCACATCTGCACCATCTTTATCCGCGGGGCGATCCGTCACAATCCGGAACAGGCCGCCGAGATCCTGCGTGGCGCCGATGGGGTCGAGAACAACGCCCAGGCTTATGCCGAGTTCGATTATCGCCTGCACCACCAGCTGGCGTTTGCTTCCGGCAATCCGATCTATGCTTTGATCCTGAACGGTTTCAAAGGGTTGTACAGCCGGGTCGGCAGCTACTACTTCTCCGACAAGCAGGCCCGCGAGACCGCAGACGCCTACTACAAGACCCTGCTCAATCTGGCGGAGACCAAGAACCACGAAGCTGTGTTCATGACAGTGCGTCAGTACGGTATCGAGTCCGGCAAGCTGTGGACACGCCTGCGTCAGGACATGCCAAGCGATCTGTGCGACAACTGATCCCTTGCCTGTGCTGTCCAGGAAACGCGCCATCCGGCGCGTTTTTTTATTCTGCCGTGTTTGTGTCTATCCTAGATTGGTGATGGTAATTGCTTGAACTGCATGGATATTTGGCCAAAAAGCTTGATCCAGCGCAAATGAACCCTGCATTTATCACTTTGGTGGCATAGGACCCAACCGCTGATTGAGGTCAAATGGAGGCATCAAGAGCGGAGCCAATATCCGCCAGAAGGAACACACCTTTCACCGGATGAAGGACACAACAATGAGTCTTCTTGAACACACCATCTGGACAGTACTGGGATACGGGGCCATGCCCTTTATCTTTCTGAGCGGATTCGTGGCGGTGGCAGTGACCTGTTGCATGCTGCTGAATGCGTTCGGGGTACAGTCCGCCGAGAAGTGAGTCGCTTCTCCATGCCGCCAAATGCCAGTCTTCGGACTGGCATTTGTTTTTTGTGTCTTTTAAAGCACTTATCCCGGCAGGGAAGGGGAAATCTTTGGTCAGGATGGTCGAACCTGCCGCCGATTTTGATTACACTGGCGCCCGTATTTCCCACTCACCCTTCTCTTATCAGGTGTTCAAGGTTTTCTATGGCTCTCAAGGCAACCGTATTCAAGGCCCAGATCAGTTTGTCTGATATGGATCGCAATCTGTATCAGGACTTCTCCCTCACGCTGGCGCGCCACCCCTCCGAAACCGATGAGCGGATGATGATCCGGCTGGCGGCTTTTGCCTGGCATGCCGCTGAACGACTGGAGTTCACCAAGGGATTGAGCGCCGATGATGAACCCGAGCTCTGGTGCAAGAACTACTCGGACGAAATAGAGCTCTGGATCGAGCTGGGCCAACCCGATGAAAAACGGCTGAAAAAAGCCTGTAACCGTGCCCGTCAGGTGGTGCTCTACCTCTACGGCGGTCGTGGCACCAGCGTCTGGTGGAAGCAGAACCAGGGCAAGCTGAGCCAGCATGACAACCTCAGCATCATCGAACTCTCCGACAGCCAGACCCTGCCGCTGACCGCCATGGTCGAACGTACCATGCAGCTCACCTGCACTATCTCTGATGGTCAGCTCTGGGTCAGTAACGGCGCACTGGAAGTGACGCTGGATCCGGTGGTGCTGATGGGCAAACCGGCCCGCGAACTGTAACGGACGCCGCCCATGTTCAGCGCCTTGCTCAATATCGTCATTCCGGTGTTCGGTGTGGTCGGGCTCGGCGCCCTCTATGGGCGATTGCGACCGGGGGCCGCGCTCGGTTACGTCAATCGGGCCAATATCGAGCTGTTTACCCCGGCGCTGGTCTTCTCCGCGCTGGTCAAGTACCCGCTGGCGCTGGCGGAGCATCTGCCGCTGATTGCGGCGGGGGCGCTGGTTATCCTGTTACCCGGTCTGCTGCTCGCACTGATCAAACTCAAAGGGATTGAGCGGGCAGCGCTGATCTTGCCCGCCATGTTCCGAAATACCGGCAATCTCGGTATCCCCTTGATGGTGCTGGCGTTTGGCGAGCAGCAACTGGGGGCCATCGTGATCCTCTTTGTGCTCTCCAATCTGCTGCACTTTTCGGTCGGCATGTTTATCCTCTCGGCAAATACCTCCCGCTGGCTGTGGCTGCGCAGCCCTGTGTTGTGGGCCGCGCTGGCCGGTTTGCTGGTGGCCAACCTGCACATTACGCTGCCGGAATATGTGGTGACCACGGCCTCGCTGCTCGGTCAGATCTCGGTGCCCCTGATGCTCTTTGCGCTGGGTATTCGCCTGATGGAGGGAGAACTCGATCACCTTGGCCTCGCGCTCAAGTGCAACCTGCTCTATCTGCTGGCGGGGGGATTGTCGCTGCTGCTGGCGATCTGGCTGTTGCCGCTCAAGACGGAGTGGATCCCGCTGTTGATGTTGTCGGTTTCCTTGCCCCCTGCGGTGTTGAATTACATGCTCTGCGAGCAGTATCACTGCCAGCCGGACAAGGTGGCCAGTATCGTGCTCGGCGGCAATGCCCTCTCTGTGCTGGTGATCCCGCTGGCGGTCTGGCTGGCACTTCATCTGCCCGGCTAAGCCAGATTGCATTGGTGCGACGGTGCGACTCACTGGCCAATTGCTTGATCGAACCGAGTCACAGTCGTTCGCATCTCATCCTTGCAGGGGAAAGTTAGCCTATCAGGATCAGCAAGCTTTTCCATGTCATCTCTGTCCATCATTGCCTCCGTGATACATCTGTCGTCCCCGTATCCGGCCCTGAGCCCCAGGGCCTAACGGCGACAGCTATAGTTGAAAAAGAGCTGACTGACACTGTTTAACCAATGCCAGTGAGGGAAACCGGATGGGCACAAGTGAGCAATCTGATCCTGTGGGGCAGGCAAAATCGCGCTATGACCCGGCATTGCCTACCGGTTATGACTGGCGCAGACACCGCCGTTTTATCCTTAGTGGCGGTGGTTACAAGGCGGAATGTCGCCGTCGCAACTGGTTTCTGGAGTTGCTCAATCCGGTGCCCTATGTGGTGGTGCGAGACATAGCCATCGGCGGCATCGGCATTCTTGGGGCCATACGGTTGAAAGAGGGGGATGAGCTGGTGATTACCATTCCCTCTGGCGAGAAGCTGCGCGGTCTGGTCGTGAGATCCCAGCCAGACCCACTTTTTCCCAAACTCTATCGCACCGGTATTCGTCTGCATCGTTATCCGACGGCCGAGCTGTTTGCCCGCTGGCAAAGTTACATTCAGCCGCAAGATAAAGCGGATTTCGACCATGAGTGCCAAGTCTTGAAACAGGTACGTGGTGCGTGAACCAGATGCCATTTCAGAGGTTGTTTTCCCCACATTCAGCATGATCTGTCGATGGACTTTGCGGATCAGCAGGCTTGTCTGGCCCAAGTGATTTATCTTGCTGCATGTGTTTTCATCTTTATGTTTTTATTGAATTTTATCTGTGCCACTGAAGTCACGGAGGATACGGATCATTTTCCCTTTTCGTGATCCCCCCCGAAGTAGTTCCCCCTAATATCCCTTAGTATCTGGCCAGCATGACTCCCTTTAGGGGGAGGATAACAAGAACAAAAAGGAATGATGGATGAGATCCGTGAGCAACCAGTGTCTGTTGATGCAGATCCAGCCGACCATCTTGCGCTTTGCCAAGATGCTGGCGAGTGTGCTGCAGCTTGAGGTCGAAATTGTGGATGCCGATATGGTCCGGGTGGCTGGTACCGGGCCCTATGGCAAGTTCTTCGGACGTCAGCTGGAGGGGGATTCCCGCCTGCTGCGCTATGTGATTGATAATCAGCGGGAGAAGATCGTTACCCACACAAGCGATGATCCCGTGTGTGACGGTTGTACCTGCAAGGAGAGCTGCCGTGAGCGCGCCTTCCTCGGGGTGCCCATCATGGTGGACGAGCGCTGCATCGGGGTGATCAGTCTGGTGGCCTTCAGCGACGAGCAGCAGGCGCGCCTCAACAACAATCTTCAGGATGTGTGCGACTATGTGCGCCACATCTCCACCATCTTTGTGGCCAAGTTGCTCGATTCACGCGGGCTGTCGGACGGGGTCAACAAGGTGTTCCTCAATCTGATGACCAACATGGATCAGGGTTGCCTGCTGCTCGATGACAAGAGTCAACTTCTCTACGCCAACGAGGCGGCGCTCCATCATCTGGGTTGCCAGCAGGAACAGCTGCAGGGGCGCGAAGTGGGGATCCGCCCGCTCACCTTTTCCCAACAGGGACTGAGTGGTCATCTTCAGCACATCATCACCTTTGAAGGTCGTCAGGAGCTGATCATCGGCCAGCTACATCATGTGCAGGGGCAGCAGCTCTTTCTGATGGCGTTTCACCAGTCCCACTCCGGTCAGGTTCAGGAGCCGGATCCGGATGTGCGGATCGATCAGCTGATCGGCGAGAGCAAGCCGATGCGCACCCTCAAGCGACTGCTGCACCGCATCGCCCAGAGTCCCTCCAGCGTGCTGATTTGTGGCGAGAGCGGCACCGGTAAAGAGGTGGTGGCACGCGCTGTCCATCGCCTGAGTCCCCGTCAGGACAAGCCCTTTATCGCCATCAACTGTGCCGCCATTCCCGAACAACTGCTGGAGAGCGAGCTGTTTGGCTATGTGAAGGGCTCCTTTACCGGTGCTTCCAGCGGTGGCAAGCAGGGCCTGATTCAGGCAGCCCATCAGGGCACCCTGTTCCTTGACGAGATTGGCGACATGCCGCTCACCATGCAGGCCAAGCTGCTGCGGGTGCTGGAGCTGCGGGAGGTGACCCCCATCGGGGCCAGCCGACCGGTGCCGGTGGATATTCGCATCATCGCCGCTACTCACCAGCATCTCGATAAATACATCGTCGAAGGGAAGTTTCGCGAGGATCTCTACTACCGCATCAACGTCATCCCCCTCAACCTGCCGCCACTGCGGGAGCGGGAAGGGGACGTGGAGCTGCTGACCCACTACTTCCTCAACCTGCACACCAGCCGCATTGGCATCGTCTATCCCGGTTTGGCTCCCGAGGTGATGGCGCTGCTCAAGGGGTATCGCTGGCCGGGCAACGTCCGCGAGCTCAGCAACCTCATCGAATATCTGGTCAACGTCAGCCAGGCGGGCGAAGTGATTGACGCCAGCCTGCTGCCCCCCAATATCATCCGCAATCAGGAGCCCCATCACGTGGCGGCCCAGTCGATCCCGGTGACCAACCTGGATGCGGCGTTCAATGTGCCTGCCACAGCTCCGCTCGCCGCCACGCCGGAGAAGCTGCCTGAACCCGTTCCGGGTGAGAGCGGCCTTGAGAGCATGGAAAAACAGATGATAGAAGAGACCCTGCAGCGGCTCGGCAACAAAAAACTGGCCGCACAGGCGCTGGGGATCGGGATTGCCACCCTCTATCGCAAGATAAAGAAGTACGATATTGCCGTGCAGGCCTGATGGTCTGGCGGTGTCTATTCAGCCCGTGTCATGCAAATGGTGATGCGGGCTTTTTGTTGGCGCAGCAAAAAAAGTGCGAGAAGGCAGGGGAAAGAATGCAAAAAGCCCGCTCGATGAGCGGGCTTTTTATAATCTGGTGCGTCCTAGTGGATTCGAACCACCGACCCCCACCATGTCAAGGTGATGCTCTAACCAGCTGAGCTAAGGACGCAGGGTGCGCAATGCGGCTTTTATTTCTTTATGCAGAAGTGGTGGGTTTAATTGGATTCGAACCAACGACCCCTACCATGTCAAGGTAGTGCTCTAACCAACTGAGCTATAAACCCACATCTGGAATATCTGCAAAGTTTTGAAACTGAATGGTGCGTCCTAGTGGATTCGAACCACCGACCCCCACCATGTCAAGGTGATGCTCTAACCAGCTGAGCTAAGGACGCATAATCAGTATTCTGCAATGGTGCGTCCTAGTGGATTCGAACCACCGACCCCCACCATGTCAAGGTGGTGCTCTAACCAGCTGAGCTAAGGACGCATCACAGAAAAAGTGGTGGGTTTAATTGGATTCGAACCAACGACCCCTACCATGTCAAGGTAGTGCTCTAACCAACTGAGCTATAAACCCACTTTCTCTTACTTCACTACGCCAGCGCTGCTGACGTGGTCGGCATACTACCCATGCCCCCCAAGGCTGTCAACAGGCCATATGCACAAAGGAGACTGTTTGCCCAGTTCTTGCGCAGCCTGTTGATTTTGCAGGCGAGTTGTCGCTTGCCAAGCCCTGTTACTGGGCTCGCGACAGGGTAGTGCAGGCCTCCGGAGTGGCAAAACGGCCATAGATGTAGCGCAATCTCGCCCCCAGCATCAGGGCCGCACTGGTGAGGCCGACGATAAAGCCGATCCAGAAGCCCTGCGGCCCCATCCGCGGCACCAGCCAGTCGGTCAGACCCAGGATCATGCCGGTTGGCAGCCCCAGTCCCCAGTAGGCGACGATGGTGACGTAGAAGATCGCCTGGGTATCCTTGTAACCGCGCAGTGCGGCGGCCGCGACCACCTGCACCGAGTCGGAGATTTGATAGATGGCGGCGAAGAACAGCAAGATGGCCGCCAGGACGATCACCTGCTGATCATCGGTATAGATGGAGGCGATCTGCTCGCGCAGCAGCACCGTCATGGCGGCAGTGGCAGCGGCGATGGCCATCCCCAGCATCAAACCGGTGCGAGCCGCTACCCGAGCATGATGGGGCTGCCCTTCACCGATGCTGTGGCCGACCCGGATGGTGACACCCACCCCGATGGAGAGGGGCAGCATAAAGACCAGGCTGGAGAAGTTGAGGGCAATCTGGTGACTCGCCACCGTCTCGGCACCGAAGGGGGCCAGCATCAGTGCCACCACGGTAAACAGGGTCACCTCGCAGAAGATCGCCATGGCGATGGGGAACCCCAACCGGAACAGGCGCCAGATCCGGCTGCCGTTGGGGCGAGCCAGCTGGGAGAAGAGCCGGATCTCGGTGAAGTGACGGGAGAGCTTCACATAGAGGATCATCGCCAGCAGCATGGCCCACAGCACGATGGCCGTGGCCACGCCACAACCCACCCCGCCCAGTTTCGGCATGCCGAAGTGGCCGTGAATGAAGATGTAGTTGGCGGGAATATTGACCGCCAGCCCGACAAAGCCGATCACCATGGTAGGCATTGTGTGGGAGAGCCCTTCACTGAAGTTGCGCAGCACCTGAAACAGCACGAAAGCGGGCAGGCCCCACAGAATTGCGTGCAGATAACCAGTGGTCTTGGCCGCCATCACCGGCTCCACATCCATGAACTGCAACGCCAGCGGGCTGTAATAAAGCGCAATCATCGCCAGCGGGGTGACGATCAGTGCCAGCCAGAAGCCCTGATGAACGGCCGGACGGATTGCCTCCCGTTTACGGGCGCCATTGAGCTGGGAGACGATGGGGGTGAGCGCCATGATGATCCCCTGCACCAGCAGGATCACCGGTAGCCAGAAGCTGGACGCCACCGACACGGCAGCCAGATCGACCGCACTCACCTGACCCGCCATCACGGTATCGACGAAGTTCATGGCGACCTGGGCCACCTGGGCGACCAGAATGGGGCTGGCTAGACGGACGAGCTGCTTCGCCTCGGACCAATAACGTTGCACTGACACCTCCGAGTGGATCAGATAAGAGTAAAAAAGAGCGGAAATCGGGAAGAGCCTTTGCACTTTCGGACGAAAGTGCAAAGGGTGGGGGAGGCATTCTAGCCTGAAATTCAGCCAGGACGAAATAGTTGCCACCCCAAGGGGCAGGATCAGGCGTCTTCGTGATCGCTGATCAGCAGGTTGGCAGCGGCATAGGCAGCCTGCTCGCGCAGCTCGGCGGGTACCCGCTCATCGACGGCGACCGCGTTGAGGGCGCGGATGGTGGCGGCGATGGCGTTTGGCACATAGCCCTGCTCACCGGACCCAATCTGGTTATAGGCGATACGGATCGCTTCACAGCACTCATAAACCATCATGATTTGCTTCCTTGAAAGTAAAAAGGCGAGCAAATATAGCGGTTTTGCTCCCATTTTGTCAGTCTCGCGGTTGTAATTTGCGGCAAGCCCGTTAGTTTGGTTACCCCCTTTTCCTGTTTCGGCCTCTTTGATGCTGTTCTCTTCGCGCAACTCACTGGCGATCTTTCTGACGCTGTTTGCTCTTCTCGCCCTGACGCTTAAGGATGGCGCGGACAAATATCTGGTACTCCATGGCTACTCCGTGATGGAGATGGTCTGGTTTCGCTTCTTTGTTCCTTTCCTCGGTCTGCTGCTGTTGTTGCCAAGGCGCACCATGTCGGCGCTGCTGGCGGTGGATCGCTGGCTATTGTTGCGCTCGCTGCTGTTTCTGGTCTGTGCGCTGGTCTCGGTGATTGCGCTGGCCCATGTACCGCTCAACGTCTACACCATCATTTGCCAGCTTGGTTCGCTGGCCTTCGTGGTGGCGGGCGTGATCTTTTTCAGGGAGCGTCTGACCCGGGCCAAGGTGGCGGCCGTGCTGCTGGGGTTGTTTGGCGTGCTGGTGATGACCCATCCTGACGGGGGCGACGCGAACCTCTACTATCTGCTGCCACTGGTCATTGTACTGGCCAACACCGGCTACAACCTCATCACCAAGCTGGTGGATCCACGTCTGACCACCCTCGATATCCTGATCGTCACCTGCTTTATGCTGGGGATGGTGGCAATGGTCGCACTCTGCTGGCAGCCTGCACTGTGGCGCTTCCCTGGGCTTGCTGACTTGCCCTATCTGCTGGCGCTACCAGTGGTGACCCTGCTCTCCCAATATTGCCTTATCAAGGCGATGCAGTATGCGCAGGCCTCTACTCTGGCGCCCTTCTTCTATTTCCAGATCTTTTTTTCTACCCTCTGCGGCTATCTGATGTTTGGTGAAATGCCAACCCTCAGTAGTATGGCGGGGTGTCTGCTCATCGTGCTGGCTGGCATAGTGGTCATTCATTCCCAGCGCCGGGCTCGTGTGCTGGCGCGGTCTGAGGCGGCGGAGCAGGTGTGACAGTTTGTACGAAACGAATTGTGTAAAAACGGATTATGTACAAGAAGCGGCCACAGGCCGCGATAAAAAACAGAGCGTGTTACCAGAAACAAAGAGGTGATGATGTTTACCGGAATTGTGCAAGGTGTGGCCGAGCTGGTCGCCATCGAAGAGAGTGCTTCATTTCGTACCTACGTGATCCGCATGCCCAGCCGGGAGTGGGGAGAGGGATTGGCTCTTGGTGCCTCGGTGGCTCACAACGGCTGCTGCCTGACCGTCACCCGGGTCGAGGGGGAGCTGGTCAGCTTCGATCTGATGCAGGAAACCCTGCGCCTGACCAATCTCGGCAAGCTGCAGGTGGGGGACAAGGTCAATGTGGAGCGGGCTGCCCGCTTTGGCGACGAGATCGGCGGTCACGCCATGTCTGGCCACATCATCGGTATGGCAGAGGTCACCTCGGTGATCGACACACCCAACAACCGTCAGGTGTGGTATCGCCTCGCCCCCGAGCTGATGAAATATGTGTTGACCAAGGGGTACATCGGCATCGACGGCATCAGTCTGACCATAGGTGAGGTGCGCGAGCGGGAGTTCTGCGTCCACCTGATCCCCGAGACCCTGGCCCGCACCAACCTGGGTTGGGTCAAGGCGGGCTGGCAGACCAATATCGAGATCGATCCCCAGACTCAGGCCATCGTCGATACGGTGGAGCGGGTGCTGGCGGCGCGCGGGGGTAACTGAAAGGAAACGGCTCGGTTTCAATCGCCTCATAAGCAAGGGCCTGCAGTGTGCAGGCCCTTGTTTTTTACATGGTGAAAATATCCACTCAACTTTCTATGACTCGCAGTCACAACATCTGCTCAGCTCTTTGCGACTTGCAGGCAAAACAGCTGCTCGGCCTTTTGTGACTCGCAATCAAAACAGTTGCTCGTCGTCGGCATCCACAAAGAGTTGCAGGCAGTCGCGGGCTTCGTCGCGGTGGAGCCGCAGGTGGATCGGATTGCAACAGGCCATGCAATCTTCGTAAAACTCCTGATCACCCTGGCTGGCATCCAGCTCGACCCGGGTATGGTGGCCACAGTGGGGGCAGACGATGCGCTTGCTGGTGTACTCGATCATGATAACCTCCTCGGGCCCTGGGGCCGCCTATCAACCCTGATTCTAGTCGGGCTGCAGGGGGTTAACCGCGAGCAAACGCACGTTTATGACAGAGATCAAGCCTGAGGGATGGCAAGGTGCAACCGGTTGGAGTGGTCGTGTGCGAGAGGAACAATCTGGTTGTGAATGACGGGTGAAAAGAGGGGAATTGCCAACGGTTGTTTGGCAATCACAGGGGGCTGGATGCCCCCTGCGGATATGAGAACGCGAGCGCAGCAAGGCGCCGACAGGCGCTACTTGACCCAGCTGGCCAGCATCTCGCTATTCAGCTCGGCCAGCGAGCTCAGCTGGTAGTTGGCGATGGCCAAGCGTGGGTCACCCACTAAAGCGGGATCCGGCACGATCAGCGCAGTCATGGAGGCCGCCTTGGCCGCCAGCAGGCCGGTAAAGCTGTCTTCGATGGCCAGACAATGGACGGGCTCTACCCCCAGCTTTTCGGCGGCGTGGATATAGACATCCGGGTGCGGTTTGCCGAAACGCTCCACCTCGGCCGAGTGAACCGCCATAAAGCGATCGCGAATGCCGAGTTTGCCGAGCACCGCTTCTACCATCGCAAAGGGGGAGGAGGTGGCCAGACCCACTTTCAGGCCGCGGGCCTCGATAAGGTCGAGCGCTTCCAGCACACCGGCCTTGGCCTGACCTTCGGAGAGGATCAGGGCGTTGACCTGATCCAGAATGCGCTGCACAACCTCTTCCTGAGTCGGGCCGCTCCATGGGCGCAGGCGATACCAGTGGGCAACCAGCTGATCGATGCGCACGCCGATGGTCGATTCACAATCCTCGACGGTGTGGGGGTGACCCAGTTCGGAGAAAACGGCGATCTGGGCCCGTTGCCAAAAGGGTTCCGAGTCGATCAGAACACCATCCATATCGAAGATCACGGCAGCTAACATCTTGTACTCCTGACAAATTTGAAGAGGGGATTATAAGCCTGACGGGGAAATGCAAAAGGGGCATTGCCATGCCCCTTGCGCCCGATCACATAGGCAAACGTTTGTTTTGCTGTGGCAAAAAAAGCCCTTAGAACAGCACCTCGACCTTGGCGGCCACGGCTTTGGCTTTCTCTACCGCATCCTGGCAATCCTCTGCGCGGGCCAGCGCCACGCCAAGACGGCGGCGACCGGCGATCTCCGGCTTGCCAAATAGCCGCAGCTGGGCGCCCGGCACCAGCGCCAATGCCTCACCAATCCCCTGATAGCGGATATTCTGGCTGTGCCCTTCGTGCAGTACCACGGCAGAGGCGCTCGGCCCGTACTGGGTGATGGTGCCGACCGGCAGCCCCAGAATGGCGCGCACGTGCAGGGCGAACTCGGAGAGATCTTGCGAGATCAGGGTCACCATGCCGGTATCGTGGGGACGCGGCGATACCTCGCTGAACCACACCTCATCGCCCCTGATAAAGAGCTCGACTCCGAACAGGCCGTAACCGCCCAGCGCCTCGACCACCTTGGCCGCTACCTCTTTGGATCGGGCCAGCGCCAGCTCGCTCATCACCTGCGGCTGCCAGGATTCGCGGTAGTCGCCATCTTCCTGACGGTGGCCGATCGGCTCGCAGAAGTGAATGCCATCGACGGCGCGTACCGTGAGCAGGGTGATCTCGTACTCGAAGGGGACGAAGCCCTCGACGATCACCTTGCCACGACCGGCGCGGCCGCCTTCCTGGGCGTAGGTCCAGCTCTCATCGAGCTTGGCGAGATCGCGCAGTACACTCTGCCCCTTGCCGGACGAACTCATCACAGGTTTCACCACGCAGGGCAGGCCGATAGCCTCGACGGCGGCGACAAACTCCTCTTTGCTTTGGGCAAAACGGTAGGGTGAGGTGGGCAGACCCAGGGTCTCGGCGGCGAGGCGGCGGATCCCTTCCCGGTTCATGGTGAGCTGGGTAGCGCGGGCGTTGGGCACTACCTTGACCCCTTCTTGCTCAAGGGCAGCCAGGGTATCGGTGGCAATCGCTTCAATCTCGGGGATGATGAGGTCGGGTTTAACCTCGGCAACCAGGGCACGCAGGGCGTTGCCATCGAGCATGTCCAGCACGTGGGCTGCGTGGGCCACCTGCATGGCGGGGGCATTGGGGTAGCGGTCGGCGGCGATCACTTCGATCCCAAACCGTTGCAACTCGATGGCGACCTCCTTGCCAAGTTCGCCGGAGCCCAGCAGCAGGGCACGGGTGGCGCCGGGGCGGGTTGCGGTTCCAAACATACGATCTCTCCTGATGTCGATGGTCATTGTTGATGATCGCTATTACACAAATAGCGGACAAAAAAAGAGGCACGCATGGCGTACCTCAGGAAACGGGTTTGTGAGCGCGCTGCTCCAGATGGGTCAGCAAGGTAATGGCGCCAATGATGATGGCGGCGCCAAGCCACAGACGGCCTGGGGGCGCCCAGCCAAATACCAGCCAGCCCGCCAGCACGTTCATCGGCAGCTTGGCAAAATCGAAAGGCTGTACGAAGGAGGCCTCCGCCACGCTGTAGGCGCGAGCGATGGACATCTGGGCCAGTGCCGTCAACACGCCGGAGGCGGCTACCAGCAGCCATTGGCTCTCGCTCGGCCACTGCCACTCCGGCAGGGCCAGCATGACGTTGAACGGGGTACTGAAGATAAGCAGATACACCACTATGGTGTGGGATGATTCGTTGGCTGCCTGATAGCGCACCATCAGGGAGTAGCCGGCCCAGAACAGCGCCGCCGCCACCGGCAGTAGGGAGGCCCAGTTGAATTCGTCAGTCCAGGGGGCGAGGATCAGCATGGCGCCGGCAAAGCCCGCCAGGGTGGCCAGAATGCGGGTGCGGCTCACCTGCTCCTTGAGCAGCAGGGCGGAGCCCAGGGTGGCAAACAGCGGTGAGGTCATTAGCAGAGCGATCCCCTGCCAGATGGGGACGGGGTACGCCAGTGCCCAGAGCCAGAGCTGGATGCCGATCACCGCCAGCAATACCCGCAACAGGTGCAACCGGAACTGATTGGTCATCAGGGATTGGCGCAGGCCATGGCGAACCAGCCAGGGCAGCAGGCAGATCAGGGCGATCAGGTATTGATGAAAAGCGACTTGGGTCGATGGGAGGCCAAGCTTGAAGCTGACATACTGGCTCAGGCTGTTGACGGCGGCGAAGCAGAGTCCTGCCACCATCATCCAGACTGCACCGGCCAGAGGAGAGTGCCTGCGCGAGGGTATCATGGGATCCGGGTCGCTGGAAAAAAGTGCGGCGGATCATAACGGCAATCGTTTGTTCTGCCAAGGGTTGAAGCGCGGCCGCAGGGTTGGCTGGCGAGGAAGTGGCCTTGCATCAAAAAATTTGAACAAGTTGAGCATCTATTTTCGCTATCAGCAAATAAGCACAATGTTTAGAGTGACCTCCATCGACAGCAACGCTGTTCAACCGACAACCAAATGGAGTTTCACCATGGCCAATATCCTCGTACTCAAATCCAGCATCCTGGGTCAATATTCCCAATCCAACGCCCTGATCGATGGCTTCCTGGCTGACCATCAGGATGATGCCGTCACCGTGCGTGATCTGGCAGCACTCAACCTGCCGGTGCTGGATGGCGAGCTGGCCTCCGGCCTGCGCGGTGGTGATAACCTCAATGAACGTCAACTGGCGGTGATCGCCCAGTCCGACGAGCTGATCGCCGAACTCAAAGCAAGCGATCTGGTGGTGATTGCGGCCCCCATGTACAACTTCAACATCCCGACCCAGCTGAAAAACTGGATCGATCTGGTGGCTCGTGCTGGCGTCACCTTCCGCTACACCGAGACCGGTCCGGTCGGTATGGTTGAAAATACCCGTGCGCTGGTGATCAGCCCCCGTGGCGGCATGCACGTTGGCAGTGCCACCGATCTGGTCACTCCCTACATGCGTACCGTGCTCGGTTTCATCGGTATCAAAGAGGTGGATTTCATCTACGCCGAGGGGATGGGTATGGGTCCGGATGCCCAGAGCAAGGGGATGGAAGCGGCCAAAGCGCAGCTTGAGGCTCTGGCTATCTAAGGGCTCTCTCTATAAGGGCTATCTATCCCGTCAGGGGTTATCTCTTCAAGGGGTTGCCCCGCCAGATACAAGAACGCAGCCATCAGGCTGCGTTTGTTTTTTGGCTTGGTGTGATTGCGACAGACGTTATTGCGACAAGACCGTAATGCTACAGAGAGTATCGCGGCAAGCGGTCGGTATAGACGCTCTGGCGGAGTCACTACTCCATCATAAAGCTGCGACAACCACGCACCAGCAGCAATGCCACCGCGACCAGCAGGCCAAGCAAGAGGGTGGTCAGCCACTGTTCGGTACTTTGCGGCAAGTGGGGCGTGAAGAGGCTGATCATCAACAGGGTACAGAGCGTGATCAACAGGCTCTGTCGGGTCATCAATATCATGGGGTCATCCTTGGTTTGCTCACCTGAAACGATTTTAATGCCCTCTTGTGACAGGGTGATGTATCCGTGCATCACCCTGTTGGGGCTCTTCAGACCATATCAGGTTTTTACCGCAGAGCCAGCGCCATCACTGGCGCTGTGATCCCGATCCCGCTAGCTCTCTTTATCTGAACTGTTTCTGCGCTGGCTGGTAGTGAAAATCGCCGCTGGCGAGCCGCGCTTCCAGTGCCGCCTGATCGATCTCCTGCGCTTTGCAGAGATCATCCAGATCGTCATAGCGATCACGCAGCTGCATATTGACGACGCTCAGCAGCATGTTGATGTCCATGGTGGCGAACTTTTTCAAATCCATGATTATTTCTCCCGATCCAGTGATTGCAACTGCTCGATGGCGGCGCTGACGCTGTGCAGATGCTGGCGGATCGCCTCGCGGGATTCGCTTGGCAGATAGTCGGTCAGGGTATGTTGCCAGCTGCCCGCTTCGCTCTTGAGTTGCAGGAAGAGGGCGAGCCCGGCATTGGTGAGGGAGACCAGGCTGATGCGTTTATCCTGCTCGCTGCTCTCGGTAAAGATGATCCCTTTTTCGACCAGACGGCGGATCTCGCGGGAGATGCGCACCTTGTCCATGCCGCTCGCCTCGACCAGCTCTTTCTGGCTGATGGGGTAATTGGGGCCGAGCACCATCATCAGGCGCCATTGCGGCACGGTCAGCTGGTAGCGCTGTTCATAAAACTGTTCGAAGGTATCCCGTAGCATCTCGGCGGCATGTACCAACTGATAGGGCGGGTAGTGAGCGAGTAACGCTATGATTTTTGACATATTACACCCTGCTGTGACGGCTGCATCAGATGCAGTTTCTTTTGATACTTTGACATTGATGATACGAAACTCAAGCTGATTTGTCTGACCCAGTTGCGATGAAATGTGCGGTGGCGCACGCCCTCAAGGAAAAACCGGGTCTGACCGACGGGATTTTAAGCCAACGCTGTTCAGCCTTTACGCAACCAGATGAGGGCGTTCTGCTTGAGCCAGGCCTCGCGAGTGTGGATGGCGTAGAGTGCGGCCTCGTCGCGGCTGCCTGCTTGCCAGCTTTGCGGCTCCTGTTTGGGCAGCTTGCGCTGACCCAGCAGGCAGGCCGGAATGTGCGGGTTGGCCTCGATGGCGACCAGCAGATGGGGTTTGGCTGCCTCGGCACCCTCGGTAGCAAAGACCATCAGCGCCTTGTTATAGAGCAACCAGCTGGAGGCTTCATCGAAGCGCACCAGCAGGGCGGCCAGCGCCTGCCAATCCCCTTGCAGTGCATAGAGGGTGGAGAGGTTGTAGCGGCAACCCAGCTCATCGGCTACGCAGACTGTCAGCAGCGCCAGATACTCCGCTTTGGCCTCGCCCAGCTTGCCAAGGCGCAGCAGGCTGTCGGCGCGGCCGGCTCTGGCGGCCAGCAGAGGACGCAGCTCGGGGGCACTCCAGCCGTGGCCAGCGATTTGCTGCCAGAAGGCTTCATCAAAGAGCGGAGTGGCATCGGCGATGATCTTCTCGAACCAGCCTAGGCGGGCCTGATGATCGCGGCAGCAGTCGGCCAGCTCGAACCAGGTCTGCCACTGTTGAGCCTGCTCGCCATTGAGGGCCACATCAGCGCTGGGGGCGGCCTGATACTGGTCGAGGTTGAGCAACTGGTTGAGGGCGGTTTTCATATTCTGGCGCTGGCGCTTGCAGAACTCGACAAAGGGGAGTTCGCTGGCGGCTGCGCTATAGAGCATCTGGGCCATCTGCTTGTCGCGAAACAGGCTCAGCTCGGCGGCCAGACTGAAGCGGTACTGGGTGGTCGGGTCGTTCAAATCCTTCGGCTTGGGCCAGGTGGCAAAACCCATGCTGAAGCCATAACACCATTGACCGAGGGGGTGGCTCTGTTCGAACACCTGCTCGGGGTTATCGCTGGGCAGGCGGCACTGGCTGGGCAGGGCCAGCTGGGCGTCGTCGGCTTGGGATTCCAGCTCGGCGATCAGGTGATTGAGGGCTTCTGCGCTTTTTTCATCCAACTCGGCATCCTGTTCCAGCAGACCAGCCAGCGGGTGTTGCCAGTCAGGGCTTTCCGGCCCCACCAGACGAGCACAGAGAAAACCGTGCAGGGCCGGGTAGGTCATGTCCTGATCGCTGTGGCTCTGGATCCATTGATTAAGATGGCGGGTACGAGTGGATGGGTTCATCGACAGTTCCTCTGGATTTGAACAGCCGCGAAGTCTACCTAAAAGTGGGGTTATTTGCAGCAAATGGCCGCCTGTTTGGCGATTTAATCACCATTGGCGGATAAGATAGGGGCGAAAGGGCGGCCAGTGGTGGCTTGGGGACTAGGCCGGATCACCGCTCTTGAGGTAACATGCGCGCCCATAGGGGCCATGATCAATTGGCCCATCCGGGTAATGAGAAAAGAGAGCACCATGATACAGATTGGCAAGATGAACACCCTCACCATTGTTGAACTCGAAGACCGTGGCGCCTGGCTTGCGGCCGATGAGTACGGTGAACTGCTGCTGCCCAAGCGTCAACTGCCGGAAGGGGTGAAAGAGGGGGATAGCGTGCAGGTCTTCCTCTATCTGGATGCCGATTGCGAACCGGTGATCACCACCGACAAGCCATTTGCCATGGTGGACGAATTTGCCGGTCTGAAAGTGGTCAATGCCAACAAGATTGGTGCCTTCCTCGACTGGGGCATGAAAAAGGATCTGTTTGTGCCCAGCCGTGAGCAGAACAAGCCGATGCAGGTGGGCCACGTTTATCTGGTGCGTCTGCAACTGGATAACGAAGGGCGCATGGTCGGCACCAGCCGCATCGAGCGTTTCCTGACCCCGGCCGGCAGCAACTTCAAGGTCGGTGACGAAGTGACCGCGCTGCCGGGGGAGCACTCGCCCCTTGGCATCAAGGTGATCGTCAACGGTCAGTATCCCGGCATGCTGTTCAAGAACGAAGTGTTTGGCCGAGTGATGACCGGTCGGCCGCAAACCGCTTGGGTCAAGCAGGTGCGCGAGGATGGCAAGCTCGATCTGACCCTGCAAAAGCCGGGTCTGGCGCGGGTTGATGACGCCGGTGAACGCATTCTGAGCCGGATGAAAAAGCAGGGCGGCAGTCTGGCGGTGGGTGACAAGAGCGAACCCGAGCTCATCTACAAGCTGTTCAGCATGAGTAAGGGCACCTTCAAGAAGGCGATCGGCGGCCTCTACAAGCAGGGCAAGATTGTCATCGAAGATAACGCCATCACTCTGGTGGCCACAGAGACCGACTCGGCAGTGGATAGCGAATAAGATGCCGAGCCCCTGTGTTGGCCTCTGCAAGGCGAAAGATGGGCTTTGCCTTGGTTGTGGCCGCACCCTGAGCGAGATCGGCCACTGGTCGGCGATGGATAGCAAGGCCCAGCTGGCGGTGATGGCCGAGCTGAATGGCTCGAAAAGCACCCACTGTTGTCCGGGTTGTGGCGAACCGGCCTATTGCGCCGTCTCTGCCGGTCAGACCATCGCCCAGTGCTGGTGCAGCCAGTTGCCGGTACTACCGATGCAGGAGGCCAGCGCTTGCTGGTGCCGCCGCTGTCTGGCCAAGGCCATCGCGGCGCAGGATTAGCAGAGAACAGCAATAAGAGTGCATAGAAACAAGAAAGGCGCCGATGGCGCCTTTTTTATGCCTGCTGCTGGCGATGCCAGCGCACATGCACTTGATCTTCGGTCAGCAGACGGGGCAGCAGAAAGGTGGCGAAGATCACCTCAAACTCATCCTGATGATCCAGCAAACCGACCCACACTTCGACCCAGCGCTCCATATCGACCGGCTCACCAAGCTCGGTCGACCAGTCGGCATTGGGCAGAGTCGCCTCCACGGCGCCACGCTGCTCAAACTCCAGGGTGATGTCGACTATTTGTTCGGGGGCCAGCATATCGGCGGCCTGCTCAAGAAACTGATCATAGGCCCATTCGACCAGCTGATCCGGGGTACGCTGTTCCATGAAATCACTCCAGATACATCGAGGTTCGCTACTGTAACAATTATTGGCTGTGGCGGCCAGACCAGTGCGCCGGGCGTGGCAGGCCTGTCCAAGTTGCCGTTGGGGGAGTATGGTTAAGGCGCGGATCATCTGGCAGGGAGTAAGGGGATGAAGCAGCGGGGACGGCGGCAACAGATCAAGCGACGGCGCGAGGCCTGGTGGTGGCACTATCTGCCGCTTCACCGCGAGATGGTGGGCGGCCATCTGGGCCCACCGGAGAAACCCGATGAGCACTGAGGATCAGTCGGCCTGATGCACCCGATTAAGGGTGATCTGACCCAGTTGCCCCATCTGGCGGCGGATCCAGGCAGAGCGCTTCTGCACATAGGGTGAAGGGGGCTTGACCCGATAGCGCCACGGATTGGGCAGGGCGGCGGCCAGCAGGGATGACTCGTAGCGGGTCAAGCGGCTGGCCGGTTTGCCAAAGTAGGTGCGGGCCGCGGCTTCGGCACCATAGATGCCGGGGCCGAACTCGACGATATTGAGATAGACCTCGAGAATGCGGGCCTTGTCCCAACCCAGCTCCATCAGCAGGGTAAACCAGGCCTCCAGCCCCTTGCGCAGGAAGCTGCGATCACTCCACATAAAGAGGTTCTTGGCGGTCTGCTGGCTGAGGGTGCTGGCACCGCGCACCCGTTCGCTGTGCTGGTTGTGCTTGAGTGCGGCGTTGATGGCATCCATGTCAAAGCCGTTATGCTCGGCAAAGCGCTGATCCTCGGCGGCGATCACCGCCAGTTGCAGTTCTTTGGAGATGGACTCCAGATCTACCCATTCATGGCGCACCTGGGTGATCTTGGCGGGCGGAAAGAGGGCCCGCTCGATACGCCAGCTCCACATCGGCGGATCGATAAAACGCAGCAAGGCGACCGAGCCGACCGAGCAGAGCAGCACGGCCAGCGCGATCTTGCCTGCCCACCTCAACACCCGGCGCCCAAACGATACAGATGGGCGTTCAGGGGCCACGGCGTCAGGGCCAGACTCCCACTGATAGTGGCTGGGATCATCGGGATCCGGAATTATTGGGGCAGCCATTCGATGTGGCAGAACTTCTCGTCAACACGGCGGGAGAGCAGCATGCGGGCAAACAAGTGCTCATACTCTTGTTCTTCATTGCCAAGGCCAACCCAGATCTCGGCATAGTCGGTGTCGCTCACCGCAAAACCCACGTCCGCTTCCCAGTCATCGGCCGGGTCGGTTTCGGCCAGCAGGCCGCGGTCGTTGAACTCCTGATTGAAGCGGATGATCTCCTGCTCCGGCAGGTTGTCGGAGGCCAGCTCCATAAAGAGTTCAAGGGCGGTATCGAGCAGTTCCTCGACGCTGTGCATTTCGTCATTCATAGACATAAGCGGTCTGTTCCAGAAAAGAGAAAAAGGTGCCGGCGCAGATCACAGCCTGCGGGGCGGCGCTATTCTAGCGGTCGGCGGACCCCTTGGCGAGATGAGGCGAGCCGCTGTGACCTGTTTTTGTGCCAATAAAAAACCGGATCCAGTGACAGGATCCGGTCTTCATTGGGGGAAGGGGTCACGCATAGGGCGTCAGCTCATCCCTTCTTGTCATCGGCGAAGGTGATGTTGAGCTCCAGTACCGACAGCTCATCACTCTTCTGATCCAGTTGGACGGTTATCTTCTCCGGATCAATGTTGACGTATTTGCGGATCACATCGAGGATATCCTGCTTGAGCTGGGGCAGGTAATCCGGCCCCCCTCTGGATGAACGCTCGTGAGCAACAATGATCTGCAACCGCTCTTTGGCCAGTTGTGCGGTGTTCTGTTTCTTGTTGGAACGAAAATAATCCAATAATGACATGTTTAACTCCCGAACAGTCGGCTAAAGAAGCCCTTCTTCTCTTCTTCCAGAAAACGAAATTCCTTGGCATCGCCCAGCAGGCGGGACACCGCATCTTCGTAGGCCTGACCGGCATCGGACTCCTTGTCCAGAATGACCGGTTCGCCGGAGTTGGAGGCGCGCAGCACCGCCTGGGACTCCGGGATCACCCCGAGCAGCGGGATGGCCAGGATCTCCTGTACATCCTGCACGCTTAGCATGTCGCCGCGGTTTACGCGGGTCGGGCAGTAGCGGGTCAGCAGCAGGTGCTCTTTGATGGGGTCTTCGCCACGCTCGGCGCGGCGGGACTTGGAGGCCAGGATGCCAAGGATGCGGTCGGAGTCACGCACGGAAGAGACTTCCGGGTTGGTGGTGACGATCGCTTCATCGGCAAAATAGAGTGCCATCAGCGCGCCTGCCTCGATCCCCGCCGGGGAGTCGCAGACGATGTAATCGAACTTCATCTCTGCCAGTTGATCCAGGATTTTCTCGACCCCCTCACGGGTGAGGGCATCTTTGTCACGGGTCTGGGAGGCGGGCAGGATAAACAGATTTTCCGAGCGTTTGTCCTTGATCAGCGCCTGATTGAGGTTTGCTTCCCCATTGATGACGTTGACGAAGTCATACACCACGCGCCGCTCGCAGCCCATGATGAGATCCAGGTTTCTCAGACCGATGTCAAAGTCAATGACCACTGTCTTGTGACCACGCTGGGCTAAGCCGGTGCTCAGGGCCGCACTGGTTGTGGTCTTGCCAACGCCACCTTTACCCGATGTAACGACTATGATTCGCGCCATTCTCGCTTCCTTGTAACTCTATTTGATACGGTCTATTCGGAGTTGTTCATTGTCCAGCCGGACGTGTACCGGTTGCTGGATCAGGCCTGCTGGCAATGCATCGCTCAGCTGGAATGTGCCCGCGATGGAGAGCAGCTCGGCCTGTAATTGCTGGCAATAGATCCGGGCCTGGGTGTTGCCCCGGGCACCGGCAATGGCTCTGCCACGCAGGGTGCCATAAATATGAATGCTGTCGTCGGCGAGCACTTCGGCTCCCGGACTGACGGACCCCAGCACCACCAGCGAGGTGCCGGCGGCGTAAATCTGCTGGCCGGAACGAACAGGTCCCACATGTACCTTGCTCGGGATCAAGGGGGCGGGTTCGGGCTCGGGAACCACCTCAGGGGCGGCTGGCGCGGGGGCAGGCTCGGGTTCCGGTTCGCTCTTGCGACTCTTGCCCGAGGCCATCACGGCCAGTCCCACCGCCTTGGCGGCTGTCTTCATCTCTTCACTGCGCGCCCCCGTGATGCCGACCAGCACAAACTCTTCGGACTCCACCAGCTCCTTGAGCTGTTCGAAATCGGGAATATGTTCCAGTCGGGAAACATTGATCACCAGCGGCGCACAATTAAAAAAGTAGGGTGCCTGGGCCACTTTTTCGGCCAACAACTGACGTATCCGCTCAGGCTCGCCATCGCTGATATGCAACACAGAAATAGTGAAGGTGGTCCCTTTCAATTCGTTATCGCGCTCAACCATGAATCTTCCCCGAGGCAGAGATGCTAATCCGTTATTGTTATTCAATTCCTGATGTTATAGTTTGCCCCCATCAGAGGCAATAAACTCGTCGGATTATATCAATTTCCATGTTGTGTGCAGTCTATAAAAGTCGCAAAAAAGCCGAGACCTACCTTTTTGTTGAAAAAAGAGAGGATTTCTCCCGCGTTCCCGAGCCACTGCTGAGCGCATTCGGGCGTCCCGAGCTGGTGCTGATGACCAAGCTGGATCCGGCCAAGCCCTTGGGGCTGGCTGATGTCGGCAAGGTGATGGCCGCGCTGACCAACCAGGGGTTTTACCTGCAGGTGCCGCCGCCCCCCGAAAATTTGCTGGAGCAGCACAAGGCCAGCCTGAAAAAACCATCCTGAATATCCAGCCCCTTGGTGCGTTCTGCCCAGCGGGGCTAATTCTTTGTGACTCTGCATGACGCATTCCGGTCCCGGTGAGGTAGCTTGCGATAATCCCGTGACAGGATCTGGCCAAATTAAACCCTCCCTTTGGTGATATTCACTTTTCGCTGTTTAAATAGAAAGTCAATCTGCTCCCAACTCCATATCCTCAACCTTTGCTGGCGCTCACAAAAATAGCGAGTGGCGCACGCTCATATCCTCCATTTCAACGGCTATTGGCCCATTCATCGATTATTTTCAGCCTCTTCCTTGGGCGCTTTTGGCCTCCACTGCTCGATGCGTTTTACATCAAATAGGGAGTAAAGAGGGCGGTGATAACTGTGCTAAAACCAGTTTGCGTGATGCGCTGTGGCCAAAATGATGAGCTAACCCCCTGTTTGTGTACTTGATTGTTTGCCCTGATCACGAAAGTGCCACATAGGAGGCAATCAATGTGGCGGCGTGATAATCCGCAGGGGGAGTGGTAACCGCGTCTTGCCAAACAAGGGTATGACCAAAGGGGGATATTGAGCTGAGGGGGCATCTCGATATCGATTAGTTGTGGAATCGTGACCGGGGCAAGATAGCAGGTACAGGTTTCATGTCGGGGCGTAATGTCCCTCTCAATGCATTGAGAAGAGTTAATCAAGGTATGTAATTAGATAGGTATGCAGACAAGGCAATCCGCATTGCGGTGGCGTAGCAGGGTATATCAGCGACGCCCAACAGTGAAATAGTCGGTATGCCGGTATAAATGCCTGGCATCCCATTCGGGCAATAAAAAAGGCGGGATATCCCGCCTTTGTTCAGATGAGGGTCGCAACCCTTATTTATTCGCAAGCAACCTGCATCACCTTGATGGCCAGACCACCACGGGAGGTTTCACGGTACTTGGAGTCCATGTCCTTGCCGGTGATGTACATGGTCTCGATCACCTTGTCCAGGGAGACGCGCGGCTTGGAGGTACGACGCAGGGCCATACGGGAGGCGTTGACTGCCTTCATGGCGGCGATGGCGTTACGCTCGATGCAAGGCACCTGTACCTGACCGGCAACCGGATCACAGGTCAGACCCAGGTTGTGTTCCATACCGATTTCAGCGGCTTCGCAAACGTGCTCCGGGCTACCGCCCATCAGCTCGGTCAGACCGGCAGCGGCCATGGAGCAGGAAACACCCACTTCACCCTGACAGCCCACTTCGGCGCCGGAGATGGAGGCGTTCATCTTATAGAGGATGCCGACGGCACCGGCAGCCAGATAGAAACGGGTGTACTCGTCGCGGCCAACCGGCTGGATGAACTTGTCGTAGTAAGCCAGTACGGCCGGGATGATACCGGCAGCGCCGTTGGTCGGTGCAGTGACCACGCGGCCACCGGCAGCGTTCTCTTCACTCACGGCCAGAGCGAACATGTTGACCCAGTCAACGATGTTCATCGGATCGCTCGAGAGGTTCTCGTTGGTGTTGAGCTGACGGTAGAGCGGCGCGGCACGACGGGGTACGCGCAGCGGGCCGGAGAGCACGCCTTCGGTACGGCAGCCGCGCTCGATACCTTCACGCATGGTGTTCCAGATCTTGCCGAACTTCTTGTAGATCTCTTCCGGAGTGTTGAAGCACTTCTCGTTTTCCATCATCAGGGCAGAGATGGAGAGACCGGTCTGGCTGCAATGGGCAACCAGCTCAGCGGCGCTCTTGAACGGATAGCGTACGGACATGTCGCCGCTGTCAGCCTTGCCGAAGTTCTCTTCGTCAACGATGAAACCGCCACCGATGGAGTAGTAGGTCTTGCTGTAGACCACTTCATCTTCGATCAGGGCAGTCAGCTTCATGCCGTTTTCGTGCAGTGGCAGGGCTTCGTCGTGGAATACCATGGCGTCACGCGGGAAGCTGACGGTGTGGCAGTGCAGGCCGATCGGCAGGCGCTCGGTCTGTTCAACACGGGAGATAAACTCGGGGATCGCATCGATATCGACATTTTCCGGCAGGTTGCCAGCCAGGCCCATGATGATGGCAGTGTCGGTATGGTGGCCTTTGCCGGTCCAGGAGAGGGAGCCGTAAACATCGACATTGATCCGGGTTACATCGCGGATCTTGCCGCCCGCGCGCAGCTCGTCAACAAACTGTTTGGCCGCTTTCATCGGGCCAACAGTGTGGGAAGAAGAGGGGCCTACACCGATTTTGAAGATATCAAAAACGCTGATCATGTCACTATTACCTCAGGGTAGAAGGGGGCGGCATGCCCACTCACAGAAATTTGGGAGATCCATGGAACGCGCTTGTCAGCGCAGGTCACAGAACCAGATAACCGTAGTGTAACGGCTCCAGACCTAAAAAAAGTTGAAATAGATCTATTTTTGTTGAATCTGAGGCGCGAGTATAAAATTTATTTTTGTGCTTATCCATTTTGTTAAGCGTTTGCCCATAAAAATACCCGGCGATGCCGGGCATTTCGGAACCAAATGGAGTCATTTGCCGTTTTTTAACATTCGGTAATGTTAACGGCGAGGCCGCCACGGGCCGTCTCCTTGTATTTGGTCTTCATGTCGTTGCCGGTCTCCCACATGGTCTTGATCACCTTGTCCAGTGACACCTTGTGCTCGCCGGTGCCGCGCAGGGCGAGGCGGGCGGCATTGATCGCCTTGACCGCCCCCATGGCGTTGCGCTCGATGCAGGGCACCTGCACCAGTCCGCCTATGGGATCGCAGGTGAGGCCGAGATTGTGCTCCATGCCTATTTCGGCGGCGTTCTCCACCATGGCCGGGCTGCCCCCCAGCAGTTCGGTCAGCGCGCCAGCCGCCATGGAGCAGGCGACACCCACTTCCCCCTGACAGCCCACTTCGGCCCCGGAGAGGGAGGCGTTCTTCTTATATAAGATGCCGATGGCTGCCGCGGTGAGGAAGTAGCGGATCAGCGTCTCGTCATCCACCTTGTGCACGAAGCGATCGTAGTAGTGCAGCACGGCGGGGATGATGCCCGCAGCGCCATTGGTGGGGGCGGTGACCACCCGGCCACCGGCGGCGTTCTCTTCATTGACGGCCAGCGCAAACAGGTCGACCCACTCCATCACCATCAGCGGATCCTTGTTGAAGTTGGTCTCGCAGCTTAACTGGCGGAACAGCCCCGGGGCGCGGCGCCGAACCTTGAGGCCGCCCGGCAGCACCCCTTCGCTTTTGCAGCCTCGCTCGACGCAGCCCTGCATCGCCTGCCAGATCTTGCGCAGCCCCGCTTTTATCTGCTCATCGCTGCGAAAGACCCGCTCGTTGGCCAGGATCAGCCCCGAGATGGAGAGGCCGCTCTCCTGACAGTGGGCCAGCAGTTGGGCGCCGCTGTCGAACGGGTAGGGGACAGGATGTTCGGCATCGGACTTGGCGGCCTCTTCTTTGGCGGTGGCAAAGTAGCTCTCTTCAATGATGAAGCCGCCCCCGATGGAGTAGTAGGTCTGGCTGAAGCGCAGGTTCTCCTCTTTATCAAAGGCGCGCAGAGTCATGCCATTGGTGTGGGCCGGCAGGGTCTTGCGGCGGTTGAAGATGATGGCACCGGTGCGGGGAAAATGGCTTGGTTGCTCGCCTGCCAGCGGCAGGTTCTGCTCCTTTTCCACTCGAGCCAGAATGGCGGGAATCGCATCGATATCGACCGATTCCGGTTCAAAGCCCGACAACCCCAGAATGATCGCCTTGCCGGTGCCGTGCCCTTTGCCGGTCTGGCCCAGCGAGCCGTAACACTCCACTTCGACCCGCGTAACCAGTGGCAGATGCCCTTGCAGCTTGAGCTGCTGGACGAAGGCGTAAGAGGCACGCATGGGGCCGACGGTATGGGAAGAGGAGGGGCCAATTCCGATGGAAAACAGGTCAAACACGCTGATCATGACATCAATCCGGTGATGGTTTATGTCTGTTTATTCTAGGATTTTTGACGTGGATGGAAAGCGGGGATGTGCGGTGCTGTGACATGGACACAGATAATGAGGCTGGGGATTGCCCAAGAAGGTTGAAGGGGCGGATCCCCTTCAACCGGCCTGATCAGTCGAGAAATTCGCACAGATAAGCGGTGGGGGTTTTCACTTCCAGTTTGAAGGAGGAGTGACCGGCCACCAGGAAGGATTCACCCTGGCTGTAGGTGTGCCACTCATCTTCATCAGCCAGCTGGATGGTGAGGGCGCCCTTGATCACTGTCATGCGTTCGGGGGCGGCGGTGTTGAACAGGTAGTCACCGGCGTTCATCACCCCGACGGTTGATTTCTCGCCTTTTTGTTCGAAACCGATGGATTTTACATTTCCGTCGAAATATTCGTTAACTTTCAGCATCTTTACATCCCTGTGTGTACGTTTGTGCAGCCAAACTAGCACAATCTTTTGCCAGTTGTCATGGGGGATGAGGTAAAAATCGCCGAGACCGCTTTGAATCTTCACTTTTTCGCAAACTTATTAATAGCCAAGGTTAATGATTTGCTGATTTAAAACAGCAATTAAATGTGAGATAACACGCGCAAACAGGGGAATGGGCAGCCGCTCATTCCCCTGTTTGGTTAATTGCACTGGGAAAAGTGTGAATTTTGCTACATAAAGGAACATATTGTGTTAACTAAAGGACTCATTAAAAACATCGGCTTCCAGGTTGTGGTCGCCATGGTACTGGGCGCAGTGGTCGGCGTGTTCATGGGTGAACAAGCCACCGTGTTTGCACCGCTCGGTACCCTGTTTATCCAGCTGATCAAGATGCTGGTGATCCCGCTGGTGGCGGTAGCCATCCTCTCCGGCGCCGCTAATCTGGGCGCCAGCCCGGCTGCGGGCAAGATCGGGGCAGCGACGCTGGCCTTCTTCCTCGTGACCTCAGCATTGGCCGTGTTGCTGGCGCTGGTGATGGGGCAGATCTTCAAACCGGGTGTCGGGGTCGATTTCGCTTCCGTTGCCTCCATGTTTGGTGGTGACTACGCCGATAAAGGGGCGCTGCCGGATGCAGTCGCCACCCTGCTTGGCATGATCCCCACCAACGTCTTCAACTCCCTCAACGAAGCGAACATCCTGCAGATCCTGGTGTTCTGCATGTTCCTCGGCATTGCGCTGGCCAAACAACCGCGCGAGCGGGCCAAGCCGCTGGTCGATGGGCTCAATACCCTGGTGGATGCCTTCGTCTGGATGATCAACAAGGTGATGATCATCGCGCCGCTCGGGGTGTTCGGTCTGATGGCGGAAGCCATCGGTACCTACGGCTTCGACGTGCTGACCCTGGTGCTCAAGCTGTTCGTGGTCTATGTGGCTGCCATCCTTATCTTCGGCTTTGTGGTCTATCCGCTGCTGGTGATGATGTTCTCCAACACGCCCGTGATGAAGTACCTCTCTGCCATGAAGAAGCCGCAGATCGTGGCCTTCTCCACCGCCTCTTCCATGGCGACCCTGCCGGTCAATATGGAGACCTGCGAGCATGATCTGAAAGTGACCAACGCGACAGCCTCCTTCGTGTTGCCGCTGGGTGCCACCATCAACATGAGTGGCAACGCCATCTATTACGGTCTGGTCGCCATCTTCTTCGCGCAGGTTTACAACATCGATTTGAGCGTCGGTGCCTGGGCAGCCATCATTGTGACCTCTACTCTGGGGGCTATCGGTCAGGCCGGTGTGCCGGGCCCAAGTTTCCTGGTGGTTGCCGTGCTGCTGGCGGCCGGGATCCCCATTGAAGGGTTGCCGCTGCTGTTCGCGCTGGATCGTCTGTTCGACATGATCCGCACCTCCCTCAATATCACAGGTGATGCGGCCTGTGCTGTCATTGTTGACCGCTTCAGCCCGGAATATGACCCAGAGCGCTGGAACAAGGCATAACTGCTTTGAGCTGGGCTGAGATATAACAGCCTCAAGCTGACACTGCGTAAGCGAGCCCCTGCCATGATGGCGGGGGCTTTTTTATATCTGCCGGACAAGTATCAGAGCAAAGGTGTGCACAAGAGATTGCTGACGGATTTAGCTGTGTTGAATGGAGAGTACAGGAGGAGAAAACATCAGTTGTGGGCATGGGCCGTGTGGCGTCAACCGGCCTGTTGTGGATGCCTGGGTAGGGGATTGTCAAACGACGGGTAACAAAAAGGGGAGCCTTGCTCCCCTCGGATATGATCTGCTGCTGGTTCTACTCCATCAGGCCATATGGTTAAACCATCCTGGTTACACCCTTGTGGCGAAATAAACAGCGTCAACGTGATGAAATCATATCTATGTTGACCATCTCGGCATTATTACTGAAAAACGCCAGTTGGTGGCGATTAAACAGACATGGCAAAGAGGGTCGGTCCGGATTGATGCCTCTCTATCCGGCTCAGAACTGTGACAGTGAGGGCAGAGAGACAGCAACCAGGGTGAAAAACACCGTGAAAACGGCAGTAACGACAAACTCTTTCATTTTTCTCTCCCTAAGTTGTTGGTTGATGCAGTCAAGATACCATAACAAGGGGGTAAAACAAGGTGTAAATTGATAAAATGGTCGCTTTATGTGTATGGTTGGTTGAGATGGCTATTTTTGTCATATTGAGCTGATTTTATCACCTGCTCTGGCGTGGCAGGCATTAAAGATTCTGTTTTCATGGTTATTTCATTTAAATTCAATTAGTTGGCTGGTTACTGGTTGGCTTGGTGGAGGGTTTTGTATGGAGCTCAAGTGGCGTTTTATAAGTTTTCCTCCTCGTAATAGTGTCATTAAGGTCATAAAAAGTGTGCGAGGCAATGATTTGACGATTCATGACGTAGATAGTCCATCCAAAAGAAGTCTATGGAGAGAGTCTGGTTGCCAACCCTTGTCACACCATCACTTTATCAGTCTGGAGTCTCCGCATTTTTACAGCAATACATGGGGGTATAGGGAGGAGAGCCGTGCATCGGGGGGATACAGAGTAGCAGCTGGCTGTTATATCACCGCCAATTTCCCCGTTGGCCTCGGAATAGACATGGCCGCAGCAAGAGTGAGGTGCGCAATAGGCCAGAGGCGTATTCTCTGGCTGGGCTGGGCTGGGCTGGGCTGGGCTGGGCTGGGCTGGGCGCGAGTAGCGATTTGCGTAGCCGGTGCATCTGCGTGAGTCATGTGAGTGCAATACGAGAACTGCGCCGGAGCATGGTTGGGGAAGATATCTGAATCCCTTCTGCAAGATTGAGATATAAAAAGCGGCGTATGACGAGGAGGCTGAACAAGCTCGTTTCAGGGTCGACAGAGCACAGGTCAACGCAATCCGGTTCGCAGTGATAAAACATCCACGACAATACCGGAACTCTGTTCGTAGGCTGAAGCCGGTTGCTGTGAGGAGAGGAAGGCTGGTGATCAGTCAGATGGCGCAAGGGTTGGTAATCAGGCAACCCGTATGGTGAGGGGCACACAGCGTGCCGATGCACCCGTTTTTGTAAGATATTAAAAAACCCTCCGATGGAGGGTTTTTGTCATCAACAGCCGGTTAAAAGCCGCGAGGCTTAGAACAGGGTGGTGGAGAGGTTGTACAGCTCCTGATCGAACGGACGCTTCATGTTCTCGATGCAGTCGATGATGTCGTGGTGTACCAGCTCGTTGCGCTGGATACCGACGCAGCGGCCACCGTGGCCGGCCAGCAGCTGCTCAACGGCGTAAGCACCCATACGGCTGGACATGATGCGGTCACGAGCAGTCGGGGCTCCGCCACGCTGGATATGACCCAGGATGGTGGCGCGGGTTTCACGACCGGTCAGGGCTTCGATGTCCTTGGCCAGCGCGTTCACGTCGGTAACGTGCTCGCAGATGGTGATGATGGCGTGTTTCTTGCCCTTGGCTTCGCCTTCCTTAATCTGCTTGAGCAGCTTCTCTTTGTCGAAGGCCACTTCCGGCACGATCACATACTCGGCACCACCGGCAACGGCGGCAGACATGGCCAGATCGCCACAGTGGCGGCCCATGATCTCGACCACGGAGATACGGTGATGGGAGCTGCAGGTGTCGCGCAGGCGGTCGATGGCGTCAACCACCACGTTCAGAGCGGTATCAAAACCGATGGTGAAGTCTGTACCGGCGATATCGTTGTCGATGGTGCCCGGCAGGCCGATGCAGGGGAAACCCTCTTCGGTCAGCTTCTTGGCACCCATGTAGGAGCCGTCACCACCGATGACGACCAGCGCATCGATACCGTGCTTTTTCAGGTTTTCGATCGCTTCGGCGCGCACTGCGGGGTCTTTGAAAGCAGGGAAACGGGCGGAGCCGAGGAAAGTACCACCACGGTTCACCACGTCGGAAACGCTGTGACGCTCCAGCTTGACGATACGATCCTGGTGCAGACCGAGGTAGCCATCATAAATACCGTAAACTTCCAGGCCATGATGCAAACCGGCGCGAACCACGGCGCGAATGGCTGCGTTCATACCCGGTGCGTCGCCACCACTGGTCAAAACACCAATACGTTTGATTTGTTTGGTCATGAGTGCCTCTGGATCTGAGTTGTCAAATACGAATGTTTAAATAGACAAGCCACTTTTACTATATCGGCTTTCATATGGGATGCGGGGGCCACCATAGGAAAAGCGATACAAGAGAGGGGACGAGCCCCTCTCTTTGCCGTAATCAGCGATTACTTGGCAGCGCCAGCGATGATCTGGGAGAAGTCGTCCACTTTCAGGGACGCACCACCGACCAGGCCACCGTCGATGTCCGGCTGACCGAACAGGTCGGCTGCAGTGGCGCCAGTGACGGAACCGCCGTACAGGATCTGTACTTTGGCTGCAACAGCGGCATCAAAACCGGCCAGGTACTGACGGATGTGAGCGTGAACGGACTGAGCGATCTCCGGAGTGGCAGTCTTGCCAGTACCGATGGCCCATACCGGCTCGTAAGCGATAACGGCGTTGTTGAAGGAGGCGATGCCGCAACGGTCGATAACGGCTTTCAGCTGGGTCTCAACCACGTTTTTGGTCACGCCGGCTTCGAACTGCTCCAGAGTTTCACCGATGCACAGAACCGGCACCAGGCCGCCTTTCTGGATCGCTTCGTACTTGGCAGCAACCACGTCGTCAGTCTCTGCGTGCAGGGTACGACGCTCGCTGTGGCCGACCAGAGAGTAGGTGCAACCAAAGGCTTTCAGCATGGAGGGGGCGTTTTCGCCGGTGAAGGCACCAGACTCGTGAACGTCAGCGTTCTGGGCACCGTAGGCAATCTTGCTGCCAGCGGTCAGTTGCTCAACCAGACCCAAAAAGATAACCGGCGGGCAGACGGCGACTTGCACAGAAGGATGAGCGGCAGCAGCCGGGGTCAGTCCTTTGATCAGAGCTTCTACAGAAGCCTTGGTGCCGTTCAGTTTCCAGTTACCCATTACCAGGTGCTGTCTCATCTTGTATATCTCCTAGGCATTTGATTGCGCGACATTATATGAATTGAACCGAGCCCAAGATAGCTGACCCGGCGGCAAATGACGTAATTTTTTTTCGCTTTCCTGATCCAAATCAGGAATGAAACGCTTGATCGCTCATTCGTTAACCTGCCCCCGCAAGCGAGCCCACCATACCCCAATCCATTCGTGGATGGCAGCTTCGGAATACATCAGATAACGCCCTTTGGGTAAATAACTGTAGAGGGGCTGGGCCACCTGGCTCTGCTTGGCGGTGTAGTCGGTGGGGGCCGGCACGGCCTTGAGTCCCTGACCCTGATAGAGGGCCATGGCCCGGGGCAAATGAGTGGCCGAACTGACCAGCGCCACCTCTTTTCCTTTCAGATGGCGGCTGATACTGACCGCTTCATCATGAGTGTCTTTGTTGTTTTCAAACAACGTCATTCGCGCGCGGGGAATGCCGAGGCTCTCGGCCATCCGGGCATTGACCTCGGCATTGGAGAGGGTATCCCCCGACACATAGCCGGAGAAAACCAGTTCGGCTTCGGGATAGGCCTGGGCGAGGCGCACCCCTTCGAGAGTGCGGGCCAGGGCGATATTGTTCTGCCAACTGCGCATCGGCACCGCCGGGTCACTGACATGGCCGTTGCCGAGCACCACGATGGCATCGATGTTGGGATGCTGTCTCACCTCGAACGGCGGGAAGGTCTGCTCCAGCCCGCGGGCCAGTTCATAGCTCACCGGTCGCATCCCCATCAGGGCCACAATGAGCAGCGAGAGGGTGGCCAGCAGCTTGCCGGTTTTCTGAAAACGGGTGAACCAGAGCAGCAGCAGGGCGACCAGCAGCAGGGAGAGGGAGAAGGGGAGCGGCATCAGCAGCTGACCCAGCCACTTTTTAATCACAAACACGGCAGACACTTCCTTGAGTTTTCAGCAAATTCGGGATGTGACAGAATACCTCTCTTTTATGGGATGGCCACAACCCTGTGGCGCTAATGTTGAGTTTCTCCTTGAAGCACGATCAGAGTTTTGACGGGCGCGCCGACAAGTTCGCCCGCAACATTTACGACTCCACCAAGGGGCGCATCCGCACCACCATTGTCTGGAGCGACATCGAAGCCTGCCTGGCCCGCCTTGGCAACCGTCCGCTGCGCATCCTCGATGCGGGGGGCGGTTTTGGCTATTTCGCCCAGAAGCTGGCGGCCATGGGCCATCAGGTGGAGCTGTGCGATCTGTCAGCAGAAATGCTGGAACTGGCCCGCAGCCAGATCGCCGAGAAGGGGCTGGAAGACAAAATTCGTCTCATCCATTGCCCCATTCAGGATCTGAAGCAACACGTGACCGGGACCTTTGATCTGGTGCTTTGCCATGCGGTGCTGGAGTGGCTTGCTGAGCCGCGCCAGACCTTGCTGGGTCTGTTCCCTTTCGTCAATGCCGGGGGCATACTGTCGCTGCTTTTCTACAACCGTCATGGCTTGCTGTTCCAGAGCCTGGTGGTGGGCAATTTTGACTATGTGCGCCTTGGTCTTCGCAAGAAGCGCCAGACAGCGCTTACGCCCACCAATCCCCAGTTGCCGGAGCAGGTCTATGACTGGATTGGTCGCGGGGGGCTGCGCATCATCGGCAAGACCGGGGTGCGGGTGATCCACGACTATATGCGTCACAAGCAGGATCAGGTGGAGAAGTTCGACGATCTGCTGGCCATGGAGCAGCAATATTGCCGTCAGGAGCCTTTTGTCGCCCTCGGTCGCTATATCCATGTGATGGCCCAGAAGCCGGCCAGCTGATTGCTCGCGGTTCACTTAAATGTGAACCATGTTTTCGATGCTACCGGATGTAGCCGCGCGCACGATTTTGCGCCCAATACAACAACGAGATGACAACATCATGATGAGTACATCCCGTACCCTGCCAGAGCGTTCTTTGCCGGAGCTAGTAGGGTGGGTCAGGCAGGAGGGGTTGGCGTTGAGCCTGCCGACCGACCGGCTGGCCTTTCTGATTGCAATCAAGACCCTGTCCGAAGATGAGTCGGATCTGTCGGAAGCAGCGCTGCACGATGCCTTTGGCTATGTCAGCAACGCTTTTGGCCAGATGGACGAGACCCTCACCGGTCGCGCCAACAACGCCATCAACGACCTTATTCGCCAGCAGCTGCTGTCGCGCTTCAACACCGACATGGTGGCGGGGGAGAGCCTCTACCGCCTGTCGCGCCTGGGTGTGAGCATCGTCGACTTTTTCATGGATCAGCGTCAGGTTGACTCCATCAAGCTCTCCATTCTGCTCGAACACCTGGCTTCCGAGCTCGACACCGCCCGCAAGGCGGCGCTGGAAACCAACACCCGCGAGCAGTGGGATGCCGAGGTGCTGCCGCGCCTCACTTTTTCGCTGGAAGAGACCCTGGGGCGGATCGATCTCACCCAGCGCGCCATGGATGAGCAGCAGAATCAGGTCAAGAGCGAGATTGCGGCCCTGCTGACCCAGAATTGGGTCGATGCCATTCACAGTTGCGAAAAGCTGCTGCACGAGACCGGCCAGACCCTGCGCGAGCTGCAAGATACTCTGGACGCTGCCGGCCACCGCCTGCAGGCGGGGTTGCTCAATATTCAGGAAGCGGCGCAGGGGCGCGATGACCTGTTTCACGTCGAGGAGCTGACTCACGCCTTGCAGGGGCGCCTTGACGTCATCACCAGCTGGGGTCAGCAGTGCATCGAGCTCTGGTCCCGCTACGACAGGCACGTCCACAAATTTATCCGCAACGCCATCGACATGGACAAGAACCGCGCCTTCAGCCAGCGGCTGCGCGAGTCCATCCGCAATTTCGAGCAACACAACTGGCAGCTGCGGGTGGCCGAAGAGCCCCGTCTGCTGGAGCTGCGCGACGAAACCATCGCCATCCACGACGAGGAGGTGACCGGTGAGGTGCCCCTCGAGATGGAGTACGTCGAGATGGTGGATATCAATCAGGAGCTGGCCGAGCGCATCGAGCGCTATCTGGCCCGCTACCCCGAGCAGGGCCAGCAGCTGGACTTGGCCGATGTGCTGCGGGAATACCTGCTGGATTACCCGGCTCATGCCCACTTCGATGTGGCGCGTATTCTGATCGACCAGGCCGTGCGCCTGGGCCATGCCAGCGGCGAGCGCGAACTGCATCGCCAACCCGCATGGAAACCCATTAACCAAGCTGGATCCAAGGTTCAGGCCTATGTCATTGATCAATTCTGAGTTTCCCTTGCCGCTGCGTCTCGCAGAGGCGATTGCCAACCCCTTGTTTCCGCGCATCGACACCGCCTTGCGCTCCGGCCGCCACATCAGTGCCGACGAGTTCGAGCAGCATTCGGCGCTGGTCGAATATCACAGCGAGCTGGAGATCTTCTACGGCCGCTATCAGGTGGAGCTGATCAAGGCGCCGGAAGGCTTCTTTTACCTGCGCCCGCGCCCGAGCTCCGACATAGGCACCACTGTGCTCTCCGAGCTCGATATGCTGGTGGGCAAGGTGCTCTGCTACCTCTACCTGAGCCCGGATCGTCTGGCTTCGGAAGGGGTATTCGCCATGGCCGAGCTGCAGGAGGAGGTGCTGAGCCTCGCCGACGAGAAGCAGCTGCTGCGGATGGTCAACAGCCGCTCCGGCGGTACCGATCTCGACAAGAAAAAGTTGCTCGAAAAGATCCGTACCTCCATGCGCCGTCTGCGCCGCCTTGGCATGATCACCGCCCTTGGCAACGGGGATAAATTCCGGGTCAACGAATCGGTGTTCCGTTTCGCCGCCGATGTGCGTTCCAATGAAGATCCGCGCGCCGTTCAGCTGCGGATGATCCAGGAGGGTGAAGCCATCTTCCACGACGACGAAATGCCGAGCAGCGACTCGCTCTTTGATGACATCGAGGCGGATCTCGATGAAGAACAACTGGATCTGGAGGTATAACCGGTGCGAGGCAAGTTCAAATCCCTGACCATGGTCAACTGGAACGGCTTCTTTGCCCGGACCTTCGATCTCGACCAGCTGGTCACTACCCTTTCCGGCGGCAACGGCGCGGGCAAGTCCACCACCATGGCGGCCTTTATCGCGGCGCTCATCCCCGACCAGTCACTGCTCCATTTCCGCAACACCACGGAAGCGGGATCGAGCAGCGCCTCCCGTGACAAGGGGCTCTACGGCAAGCTGCAGCGCGGCCACTGCTACTCGCTTCTGGAAGTGATGAACAGCCGCGAACAGCGGATCTGGGTTGGCGTGCACCTCGAGCAGGTGGCCAACCGCGACAACAAGGTCAACATCACCCCGTTTGCGCTGGTGGATGTGCCGGAGAATCTGGCACCGACCGATCTGCTGCTGGAGAAGCTTGATGGCGGCAAGGGGCGGGTACGCGCCTTTACTGATCTGAAAGGGGCGGCCGCCGAGCTGGGGGCGCTGAAAGTCGCCAAATTCAATACGGTGACCGACTATCACAACTTCATGTTCGAGTTCGGCATCACCCCGAAGAAGCTGCGTGATCAAAAAGATCGCGGCAAGTTCTATCGCCTGATCGAGGCATCCCTCTACGGCGGTATCTCCTCGTCCATCAGCCGTTCTCTGCGCGAATATCTGCTGCCGGAGAACTCCGGGGTGCGCAAGGCGTTTGCAGACATGGAGGCGGCCATCTATGAAAACCGCCGCACTCTTGAGGCCATCAAGGAGACCCAGGGTCAGAGGGATCTGTTCAAGAACCTGATCACCGAGACCACCCACTATGTGGCGGCGGACTATGTGCGCAACGCCGCCGAGAAGAGCCGCCTCTCCGAGCTGGCCCTCAAGGCGCGCCAGGAGCTGGCCGACAAGCGCCGCATTCTGGCCGAAGAGAAGCAGCGCGCCATCTATCTGGCCGACGAGGTGGAGCAGCTCACCAACCGCGAAAAACTGCTGACCGACGAGCTGGAGTCTGCCTCCGAGCATCTGGCCAAGGTGATGGCGGCTGTCAGCTTGCAGAAGAAGATCGAGATGTATCGCGCCGATCTGGCGGATCTCTCTGACAAACTCGAGCAGCAGCAAGCGGTGGTGGAAGAGATCCACGGCCAGCTGCTGGAGGTGGAAGAGCGCAAGGAGCTGGCACAGGCAGAAGTCGACAGCCTCAAGACCCAGCTGGCCGACTACCAGCAGGCGCTCGATATCCAGCAGACCCGCGCCATCCAGTACCGTCAGGCGGTGCAGGCGCTGGAGGCTGCCCGCGAGCAGTGCGAGCTGCCGGGGCTGACCGCCGAACAGGCGAGCGACACCCTGCACCAGTTCCGCGCAGCCGAGCAGAGCCTCACCAGCCGGGTGCTGGCGGCCGAGCAACAGCTGGCACTGGCCAAGGCGGCAGTGGCCGAGCACGAAGCGGCGCTGGCGCTGCTGCTCAGCATCGCTCCGGAAACAGTGCGCGAGGCCGCCTGGCCTACCGCGCAGGCGCTGCTCAAGCGTCACATCGAAGACAAGGCCCGCATTGCCCAGGGGCAGGGGCTGCGCGCTGCGCTGGCTCGCCTCGAGAAAGAGAGCGAAAGCCAGAAGAGTCTCTTCAAGCTGCGCGACGAACTGCAGCAGGCCTCTGGCCAGCTGATTGCCAGCAGCGATGAGCTGGAGATCTTCCTCGAAGCCCAGCGCACCCGTCAGGAGGAGCTCTCCGAGCAGCAGGCGGAGGTGAACCAGCGCCGCGCCAGCCTCGAGCATCAGGGCATCCAGCTGGGTCGCGATATTGCGGAACTCACCAAGCTGGCGCCGCGCTGGCTGAAATCCTTTGAAAAACTCGAGCAGCTGCGTGAGCAGAGCGATCTGCCGCTGACTACCGCCGAAGAGCTTTCGGCCGGTATGCAAACCGTGCTCGACAAGGAGCGGGAGTTCGAGCAGGAGAGCAACCGCATCGCTGCGCAGAAACAGGCGCTGGAGCTGCAAATTCGCAATCTGCAGCTGGGGGCCGGCGAGGCGGATCCCCGTCTTGCCCGCATCGCCGAGCAGGTGGGGGGCGTGCTGCTCTCCGATGTCTACGACGATATCTCCATCGACGATGCCCCTTACTACTCCGCGCTCTACGGCCCGGCTCGCAGCGCTTTGGTGGTGCTGGACCTTGAGGGCGCCATCGAGCGACTGAAAAAGCTGGAAGATTGCCCGGAAGATATTTACCTGATCCAGGGCAACCCCGACTCCTTTGACGAGGACCTGGTGGAAGCGGATGAGCTGGGGGACGCCGTGCTGGTGCGCACCAGCAAGCGTCAGGTGCGCTTCTCCCGCTACCCCGAGCTGCCGCTGTTTGGTCGCGCGGCGCGGGAAAAACGGATCGAGCAGCTCGACCTTGAGCGCGAAGGGCTCATCGAGGGCTACGCCAAGGCCGCCTTCGAGCAGCAGAAGTACCACCGTCTCTACGGTCACTTCCGCGACTTTATCGGCCAGCATCTGGATATCGCCTTCCGCCCCGACCCCGAAGCTGAAGTGCAGGCCAAACAGGCCGAACTGCGCGCCTTGCAAGCAGCCATCGGCGAGTGCGACAAGCAGCTGAGTGATGCCAAAGCGGCCGCCGCTCAGCTGACTCGCCATATCCAGCTGGTGCAGGGGATGCTGCCCTTTGCTCACCTGTTTGCCGAGACTGATCTGGCGGCCCGCCTCGAGGCGGCTCACGCCGATGTGGAAGCGCTGAAACAGGCCGAAGCTTTTATCGCCAAACACGGTAAGTCGCTGGAAAAACTGGAAACCATGGTGCAGGTTCTGCGTCAGGATCCGCAGGATCTTGCGGCGCTGCAGGCAGCTTACGATGAGGTGAGCGACCTGCTGGCCGAGCAGAAGCGCCGTTGCTACGCCCTCGATCAGTTGGTGGCCCGTCTGCCGCACTTTGCCTATCAGGATGCGCAAGATCTGCTGGGCAAGGCCTCCGAGATGAGCGAGCGACTCAAAGAGAAGCTGAAAGCGGCTGAGCTGGCGGCCCGCACCGCTGGTGAGCAGCACAAGCAGATTGCCCAGCGCCACACCGAGGCGTTGCAGCTGCGCACTGCGCTTAACTCCAGCGTCGAGGCCAAGCGCCAGACCCTGACCGAGTTCGAGCAGGAGCTGGCGGCCATGGGCCTGACCCTCTCTGACGATATGGAAGAGAAGGCGCGCGCCCACAAGAAAGAGATTGAAGAGCTGCTGATCCGCACCCGTTCCCGTCGCACCAGCGCCGAGGCCCAGTTGCAGGTAACCAAGCGCGAGATCGAATCCCTTGGCGGCCGTCTCAAGCTCGAAGGCAAGGATTACTACAGCGCCCGTAAATCTCTGGTGGGTCACAAGGCGAGCTGGTCACGGGTGGTGCGACTGGCGCGGGAGACCGACGTCGAGAAGCGCCTCAACAAGCGTGAACTGGCTTATCTGGACAGCGACGAGCTGCGCTCCATGTCGGACAAGGCCCTTGGCGCCCTGCGGGTAGCTGTGGCCCACGACGAGGCCCTGCGCGATGCGCTGCGTCTCTCCGAGGGCAACCGCAGCACCGAGCAGAAGGTGGCCTTCTATGTGCAGGTCTACCGTTACCTCAAAGATCGCATCCGCAACGACATCATCCGCTCCGATGATCCGGTCGAGGCGATAGAGGAGATGGAGATCGAGCTTGCGCGTCTGGCAGACGAGCTCAAGCAGCGGGAAACCCATCTGTCGCTCTCCTCCCACGAGGTGGCGGCCAAGATCACCAACATCATCCGCCGCGAGCAGAACCGCATCCGGGTGCTCAACCAGGGCTTGCAGAACATCGCCTTCGGTCTGGTGCGCGGAGTGCGCCTCAACGTCAATATCCGCGAGGCCCATACCCGTCTGCTGACGGCGCTGGCCGACCAAACCGCCATGCACAACGATCTGTTCGCCGACAAGGAGCTCAGCTTCTCCGAGGCGATGGCCAAGCTGTTCCAGCGCCTGAACCCGCAAGTAGAGCAGGGGGATCGCAGCTATCAGGTGATGGGCGACGTGCTGCTCGACTATCGCAACTATCTGGAGCTGGAGATCGAGGTGCAGCGTGGGGCCGATGGTTGGCTGCGTGCCGAGAGCGGCGCGCTCTCCACCGGTGAGGCGATCGGTACCGGTCAGGCGATCCTGCTGATGGTGCTGATCAGCTGGGAGGAGGAGTCCCGTCGTCTGCGCGGCAAGGATATCGCCCCTTGCCGTCTGTTGTTCCTCGACGAAGCGGCCCGTCTGGATGGCAAATCCATCGCCACCCTGTTCGAGCTGTGCGAGCGGCAGGATATGCAGCTGCTGATCGCCGCGCCCGAGAACATCAGCCCCGAGAAGGGCACCACCTACAAGCTCATCCGCAAGGTGCAGGGCAAGCACGAGCACGTGCATGTGGTGGGTCTGCGTGGCTTCGGCTTCGCCGATGACAAGCTGATCGCCTGAGAAGTCTCTGGCCCATCCCGTCACGGGATGACCGGTAACTAGTTGAAAGGGAGGCATTTGCCTCCCTTTTTACATGGAAGATATGGCAAAGTAGCGGCACCGTCGCTGCTGCCTGACAACAAGGCGAGTAACATGGTGAGTGCCTTGGAGCTATGGCAAGGAGAGAGCTCCCGCCTGCAAGTGTGTCGCCAGCGTCACCGGCCGCATCGAAGAAGAAAAATTGCGCATAGCGAAAAGAAGAAGAGAGGAGAGGGGAAAGGTGCGATGTATCCAGAAAGGGCTGCTGTTATCTCTTTGCCTGCTGCTGGCCGCCTGTAGCAGCCGTTATGACGAGAGCCACGGCGGCAGCTGGCGCGGCTATAGCGAAACCGGCTATGCCAGCTATTATGCCGACCGCTATCACGGCAAAAAGACTGCCAGCGGCGAGATCTATCGCAACAACCTCAATAGCGCCGCCCATATGGAATTGCCCTTCGGCTCCATGGTGCGGGTCACCCACCTCGCCAACGGCAAGAGCGTAGTGGTCAAGGTCAATGACCGCGGAGCCTTTAAAAACGGGCGTATTATCGATCTCTCCATATCGGCTTTTAGCACCATCGGCAATATTCGCGACGGGATTATCAAAGTAAAAATAGAGGTGCTCTAGGCTGGGTGAACCCGTTTATACACGAAAATGGATGTTGATGAATGATATTGGAAGGCTGACATCGACCAGTCAGCCTTTCGGTAGATAAAGATATAACATTGATATGGATCAATATTTAATTCAGCTAAAAATGGATTTGTTATCAATGGAAAAAATCGATGATCGTGATTGATATTTATTTTAGCTTATCTCGCCTGTTCGGCCTTACTATGGGTCAAACGGAGGGATTAGTGATGATTATCTATGGTAAATATGGTGGTGCAGCGCTGAGAGCTGTTCATCTGATGGTACAGAATAATTACGGTCATGTCACCGCCTGGGATATGGCTATTGCTGAAGCATTTGGTGATGATATCAGTACAGGAAAATTTAAAAATAATCCAAAGGTAACTTTTCTGACTCTTTGCAGTCTTGGTTGTATCAGTTGCATCATGCCAGTTCATTATGTAGCTGCGACCAAAACCAGAGCATATGTATTGGCTGCCATTGATTTATTGTCACACAAGGATATTACCAAACCGATCAATCCCGAGCAGTTATGGCTGGAGGTAATCTCGGCCTGTAAGAGCGGCAAGGTTGTGAAGCATAACAATCAGATGGATGTCATTCTGACACTCTGGTATGCCGGTGTGCTCAATCCCGAGTGGGATAGGGATGCCATCAGGATAGATTATCGACGAATATAAAAAAGCCAAGGTAATGAATACCTTGGCCATGAAACATCAATTGGTTCTGGTCAGGGATGCACTATCGGAGTGTGCGAATGGCTTGCCATACACCATCAGGTTGGTGGTTTGACTGTATTTGAGGAGATCTTTCTCTGAGAAGTCCAGAGTCATCGAGAAATCCGTGGTGGAATCATTAATGGTCATATAATTGCTTTCCGCAATACCGCGCTTGCCCGTCTTGAACTCGATTTTGTTACCCGCTTTGCCTTCAGTGACCACACAGACTGCACGAGGTATACAGTATGAGTTGTAAACGAGCTGATTGGTCTTGTCATAAATCAGATAACCGCGTTGGTCATGAAATTTCCCATTATCACTTTTTCTGAATACTTCCTGCTTGTAATACATGGCTACCAGATATTGTTCGCTGGCATTTTTAGCATCGGCAGCCGGTTCAAAAGTAATGACTTCGTAAAAGGGTTCCACTGCCGGCCCCCCTTTGCCAACTTTGCTACCCTCCTGACCGGGTGCTACATCTACACCACCAGCATCGGTGCTTTTCCATGTGCCAGCCAACTGAGCTAATGGACCAAAATCCAGACCGTTGATAATAGTGCTGGACTCTGCGTGAGCGAGCGTGGCACAGGTAATTAATGCTATGGGTAAGATAACTTTATTCATTATGATAACTCCATCACTAATAATGACTTGCGAATAAATATGTTCAGCAAAGTAATTGTTATAACGGACCAAGGATGTGGTCAATGATATTGAGTGATGGTGGTTCGTTTTTGTGAGGTATGATTTGCTTTTTCGTGGCTAAATAAATTGAATTTGATATAAGACAATGTTGTATTTTTTCATCGCGCTTCCTCAGATATATCGTGATAGAGATAAAGGAACATTGACATGATGCGATGATCATTATGTCTCCGGCGTGAATATTTCACTCAACCCCATCAATTGAAGGCGATAGCCACTAACTTTGCGGCACCCTGACCCCTTTATCGAGATAGAGGCTGCTGTAGTGGGCGCGGTGGGTGACAAACATCACCTGATGGCGGCTGCCGTCGGAGAGGATAATAAAATCCCCCGCCTGGGCAGGGCTCTGCAAGGTGATCTCCTGCTCGGGGGCGGTCAGGCGATCGACATCTTCCTTGAAGGTGAGGGTGTAAGAGTACATATGGCGCTCCACTGCTGGCTCATATCAAACACTCCGTTGAAGGTAGTTGCTGGCATGGGCGCGCGCGGCGCCCGATTGGCGCTGTTAGACCAAATATCAGCGATGAGAACGTGCGTGGCTTCAGTCGGGTTGTTCTGCTGAGGTGCGCTTGAGGCGTTTACATCAAGGCCATTGGTATCAAAACGATGGTAAAGGGGCGAAAGGGGGATGAAAAAACCGCCTATTGGCGGTTTTTCTTATGCGATGGGCCCTACTTCAGGGCCTTCTTCAGCTTCTTGATCTTGCCTTCATGCTTGGCAATTTTCTCAAGACGAGCGGCGATCTTCTTCTTGAGCTCTTTCTTGCTTGCTTTGGCCATCGGTGGCGCTCCTTTGCAGTGGGGACACATCAGGTGTCAGTGTGGGTCTTCCCTTTGACGTCCCAGAGTGCCACAGGGATCCTTTGTGAACCAGCACTCTGTTGCTTTAATAGCCTGTGTTATGGCTGCAAGGGGTCGAGCCAGCGCAGCAGTTGTTGGCCCACTTGCGGGCTGGCGAGCAGGGCCATATGACTGGTGCGATAGACAATCAGGTTATGGCCGGGCAGGAAGGCAAGCTGATGGCGCGCCTCGCTGTGCTGGCCGAGGGCGCTGCGAAGGGGCACCAGTCCATCGCCAATCAGCCGGTCGGCCAGCAGGCTGCGCTTGGCGGCAGTGGTCGCGGCAATGGCATAGCAGTTGACGCCACCGGGCAAGGGGAGTGGGACGCGAGGATCGCGCAAGGGCGCGGCGGGGTCGGGTTGGGCCACTTCATCGACCACCTTGCCGTGGCGCAGATCCTTGATGCCAGCACTGCGCAGCCGCGCCAGTCTGACGAAGGGCTCGCTGTAGGCGGTAGCGGGCAGCAACTGCTCCAGCCAGTGACCGGCGTGTTCGAGCGGTGCGCCGTGGTGTGGTGTGCCGAGAAATATCAGGTTGGCAAGGTGCGCAGGCCAGGTGAGCCCGGCCACGCCGGCATGGTGGCAGGCGCTGCGGGCAACCAGTCCCCCCATGCTGTAGCCCATTATCGTTATCTCTTTGAGCTCTCCCGGCCAGTGGGCGAGCAACTGCTCCAGCAACAGGGCAAGTTGCTGCCCGTTTTGTGTAATGGGCAGGCCCGAGTTGTAGCGCAGGTAAAGAGGCTGATAGCCAAGCGCGGCGGCAAGTTGCTCCCCGTGATTGACCGGTTTGCCTTGATGCTCGGTCTTCCACTGCAGATCGTTCATGCAGAGGCCATGGATCATCAGCAGCACCCGTCCCTCGCGGGGTAGATCCTCCGGCATTGCTTGCCAATCGAGGGGCTTGCCCTGATAGCGCAGGATCATGGGGGTGGCGAGAGCATTGTGGTGCTCGACCAGCTTGTCCCCCAACACGCCGTTGAGCGTGGCGATCAGGGCCGCACGTTTCGGGGTTTCGGGGAGCTGGTGGGGCGGCGGTGTGGCTGGCAGCCGGCTGAGCAGTTCGTTGATGCCGCTGCCCAGGGTGTTGGCGGCACCATGTACCCCCTTGTAGACCAGCCCGGTGATCCCGGCTGTTTTTCCCTCATCCCGTCCCTTGAGCCCCATACTGCTCAGTACCGCCTGATGCACTGCTTCGGTGAGCACTACCGCGGCGGGCAGCGCCAGAGTCAGCAGGTGCGCCAGTTCGCGGATATCCGAAAGATGCCAAGAAGAGGATGGCGAGGGGTCTGTGGCGTCGGTCATGGCAAGCCCTTGTGGAAGCGGGTATCGCGTTGTCGTGCCGCGAAGAGCGCAGCGTATCTCTATATCAAACCAGCTTGCTCCCTTTGTGGCGGGTTTACCAGTAACGGGCCATGCATGGCGGGGCTGATAAGAACCGCTTGCGAAGCCGGTCACGGTAATGACAGGGAAAATCACCTCTACTTCGTCATATGAAGCCACATGGAGAGGTAAGGATGTCGCTGTTTGATGAGGTGCGGGTACAGGATTTGTGTGCACGGTTGCTCGATAGCCAGAACGAGAAGGGCTGCTCTCTTGAGAGCCGGCATGGTAGGGAGCTGAAGGAGCTGTTGCAGGCGGTGGGCGGGATCCAGCCGGTTGGCCGAGGTGCTCATTATGTGTTGACCGACGCGGGGCGGACTTTTCTGACCGGACAACTGGCACGGGCTGCGCCCCCCGAACCGGACAAGGGGGAGCAGCTGCAACGTCTGGGAGTGAGTTTGCCTGCACGGCTCAATCAGGCCTGCTTTTATGCCCTCTGGCATGGGGACAGCAAGCATCCGCGGTCTGCACCCTTTGCAGCGCCACAGCTTGCGAACTTGTCGCTCACGCAGGATGAGGTGATCCGCATCCGTTCCCTCGACCCGCTCTCACTGGTCGATCGGCAAGGTCAGCAGCACGATATGACGGCAATGATGGCGCTGCTGGGGGAATTGGCGTTGCCGGAGCGGACTCTGGGCACGCTGGCGGCCATCGGCTGGCAAGGGGAGCGGGTCATTACGGTGGAGAACAAGGGGGCCTTTGTCGACTACCCACTGCAACCCGGGCAACTGCTGCTCTTTGCTCCCGGTCGCAATACCACCCTGGCCAAACAGCTGATCCCGCTGCTGCCTGCGGGCGTGCAGTGGGCCCATTTTGGCGATCTCGATCAACGGGGTATCGATATTGCCATCGAGCTGGCGCGCGAGCTACAACGTCCTGCCATGCTCTGGCTCCCCTGTGAGTTGCAACCTTATCTGGAGCACTATGCCCGTCCGGTGCGCACCTTTGCGACGGACAGTGGCAAGGTGCCCTGGCGTGTGACGACGCAGGCTGATCAGGTCGATGATCATGGCACGCCGACAGGCGTTCCCTGGCTCGATAAACTGATCACAGACGGGACTTGGCTGGAGCAGGAGGTATTGATTCTGGCCCCTCACTGGCGGAGCTGGTCATTGGAAGCGATGGGCAATCAGGTGTGAAACGGGGAGCCCGCGCTCCCCGTCATTTCGTGGTCAGCTGTTTACTTGGCGTTGATGGGCCCCTTGGTGCCGGCATCATTATCGACCCAGCCGTCTTCACCCTTGATGCGGCGATCACCCTGAATGGTGTAGATGACCATGCCATCCTTGAACACCAGCGCGCCATCGGATTTCTTGGCATTGACCTTCTTGTCGTTGACCCACACCTGATCCTTGCCATCGATGCGGATATTGGCCACGGTGGCGCCGGTTTGGGGGAAGGTGGCGATCCAGTTGCCCGCATAGGGGCTGTCGCTGGTTGCCGCGGCCGGAGCATTGCCAACACCGGCTGCCGCGTTCTCAGCCTTGGTTTTGTTGATATCGCAGCCATTGAGCTCGCTCACCTGAGTGCAGCCCGAGCGCTCCAGCTTCTGCTCATAGCTCAGATTCAGACCGCCCTCCGCGGCTGGGGCGGCCGCGCTAAATCCCGCCTTGGCATTTTCCGCTTTGGTTTTGTGAATGTCACAGCCCTGCGCCTCGGTAACCTGGGTGCAGCCGGATCGCTCCAGTTGCTCGGCATATTTGGCGCTGATGGCGTGGACAGGGGCGATCCCGAGCAGGGTCAGGGTGATGAGCAGAGCGGCATTCCTGGACATAGATAATCCCTCAAAGATGTAAGTCATGCAGGTTCTTCCGCGCAGTTGCGGCAGTAAACGTCGTCCTCTCCTGAGCATCCGAGAAAGATGCGCAGCTGGCGTATTCACGTTAGCACCTTGGGCCAACCGCGCCCAGCGATGTGGCCGGAAGATAAGGCGAGAGGTGATACGGGAGTGCAGGGGAGGCGAGATGGCCGAGACATTTCTGCAGAAGAGCTCGTAACAAAAGAGCAAGGTGCTGCACGGCATTATCATAATGATAACGACAGCCCCGCTGATATCATTTCAGCCCCTGAAACTGACCTTTGATGATAATTCTCACCGATGCCGAGATATCGCCACTGATTATTATCACCCGGCTTTTTTATCGCTCGGCCACCCCATCCATCTTTTTATGGAATAAACCGCTGAAATAGCCGCTGATTTTGTGGGTGGCATCACACACTTTCGCAATTTATTAATATCTGCCTGCATTTTATTGGTTTGGCACGGTTATTGATTGCCTCATATCGACGCTAACCGACGCGCTCACCCACAACCGGGATGCTGGTGACATCGTGAGTGAAAGGGGAGCTATCCATATCTCATCCAATGATTGGGGCGAACGATGAAAGCAGTTAACGAATTAATCAAAGAGATCAGAGCACTCAAATCCAACCTGCATGAAAAAGATTTTCTGCTGACCTGGGAGCAAACACCTCAGGAGCTGGAGCTGGTATTGAAACTGGCCGAATCCCTCAAGACCCTGCGCGCCGAAAATATCTGCACCAAATTGTTTAACAGCGGGCTCGGTATCTCGGTTTTCCGCGATAACTCCACCCGAACCCGCTTCTCTTACGCCTCTGCCCTGAATCTGCTCGGTCTGGCCCAGCAGGATCTGGACGAGGGCAAATCCCAGATCGCCCACGGTGAGACCGTCCGTGAAACCGCCAATATGATCTCCTTCTGCGCCGATGCCATCGGGATCCGTGACGACATGTTCCTCGGTGCCGGTAACGCCTATATGCGCGAAGTGGGCGCCGCACTGGATGAAGGGTTCGAGAAGGGGGTGCTCCCCCAGCGTCCGGCGCTGGTCAACCTGCAGTGCGACATTGATCACCCGACCCAGTCGATGGCTGATCTCGCCTGGTTACAGGAGCACTTCGGTAGCCTGGAGAGCCTCAAGGGCAAGAAGATTGCGATGACCTGGGCTTACTCCCCGAGCTACGGCAAGCCGCTCTCCGTGCCACAAGGCATCATAGGTCTGATGACACGCTTTGGTATGGACGTGACCCTGGCCCACCCGGAAGGCTATGACCTGATCCCGGACGTAATCGAAGTGGCCAAGGAGAATGCCAAGGCCTCCGGCGGCAGCTTCCGTCAGGTCACCTCCATGGAAGAGGCGTTCAAGGACGCCGATATCGTCTATCCCAAGTCTTGGGCCCCCTACAAGGTGATGGAGCAGCGCACCGAGCTGCTGCGTGCCAATGACCACGCCGGCCTCAAGGAGCTGGAGAAACATTGTCTGGAGCAGAACGCCAAGCACAAGGATTGGCACTGCACTGAAGAGATGATGAAACTCACCAAGGGGGGCGAAGCGCTCTATATGCACTGCCTACCGGCCGATATTTCCGGCGTTTCCTGCAAAGAGGGCGAAGTAACCGAAGGGGTATTCGAGAAATACCGTATCGCCACTTACAAAGAGGCGAGCTGGAAGCCCTATATTATTGCCGCCATGATCATGGCCCGTAAATTCTCCGCCCCGGCAGAAACCCTGGAAAATCTGATTAAAGAGGCGCAAAAGCGGGTGAAATAAATAATGGCAGGGCAGGGTGAATATTCATCCTGCCCACACTGTCGAACCCATTATTTTGAGTTTTCTCTCCGTGTTATCTGAATAACGGATCTCCCGGCGAGGCAGCTCTTTGTCAGGTAACGCCTAGTGAGGTAAGCATGTCCCAATTTTCTTTGAAGATGGATATTGCCGATAACCGCTTTTTTACCGCCGAGCCATCTCCGCTGTTTTCTCGCGCCGAAGCACAAAAGGCTCGCGCTTTTCATAAAAAACTGGCCGGTTATGAACCGACCCCATTGTGCGACCTGAAAGATCTGGCCGCCTATATCGGGGTGAAAAATATATTGGTCAAAGACGAGTCAAAGCGTTTTGGCCTCAACGCCTTCAAGATGCTGGGTGGCGTTTATGCCATCGCCAACCTGCTCTGTGAAAAGTACGGGGTGGCCGTCGAGGATTTCTCCTTCGATCTCATCAAACGCACCATCAAGGAGCCGATGACTTTCGCCACCACCACAGATGGCAATCACGGTCGCGGCGTTGCGTGGGCCGCCAAGCAGGTGGGCCAGCATGCGGTGGTCTACATGCCCAAGGGCTCCGCCCAGGAGCGGGTTGACCACATTCTCAATCTCGGTGCCGAGTGCATCGTTACCGACATGAACTACGACGACACCGTGCGCCTGACCATGAAGATGGCCGAAGAGCGCGGTTGGCACATCGTTCAGGACACCGCCTGGGAGGGGTACACCAAGATCCCGACCTGGATCATGCAGGGTTACTCCACCCTGGCCGACGAAGCGGTCGAGCAGATGCAGGATATGGGCATCAAGCAGCCGACCCACGTGCTGCTGCAAGCCGGGGTCGGGGCGCTGGCGGGCGGGGTGCTCGGTTATCTGGTGGACTGCTTCGGGGCGAAAAATCTGCACAGCATCGTGGTCGAGCCGGATCAGGCCGACTGCATCTACCGCTCCGGCGTGGCGGGGGAGATGGTCAACGTGGGGGGCGACATGCGCACCATCATGGCCGGTCTCGCCTGTGGCGAACCCAATCCGCTTGGTTGGCCGCTGCTCAAGAGCTGCACCACCCAGTTTATCTCCTGCCACGACAAGGTGTCGGCATTGGGCATGCGGGTGCTGGGCAACCCTCTTGGCAATGACCCCCGCATCATCTCCGGTGAGTCCGGCTCGGTTGGTACCGGCGTGCTGGCGGCAGTGCGCCACCACCCGGATCGCGCGGCGCTGATGGAACGTCTGGGGCTGGATAGCAACTCGGTGGTACTCATCATCAACACCGAAGGGGACACCGATGTGAAGCACTACCGGGAAGTGGTGTGGGAAGGCAAACATCCTGCCTGCGATTAACCCCGGCTGTGGGTAATCCCTGCGAGAGCAGAGACACGAATTGAAGCATTGATCGCGCCTCGCCAACGGGGCGCGGTAACGGGCACAGGGCGCTGCCGACGAACAGGCCGCGCACTCTCAGTTGTTATGGAGAATCACAATGAGCAAGCAAATTCCGTTTGAAATGGTGTTGGAGAAGGCCTACCAGTACAAGGCCGAGATGAGTCAGTTCCTGCGCGACATGATTGCCATCCCGAGCGAGAGCTGCGATGAAGAGCGCGTCGTGCTGCGCATCAAGCAGGAGATGGAGAAGGTTGGCTTTGACAAGGTCGAGATCGACCCCATGGGCAACGTGCTGGGCTATATCGGCCACGGCCCGCACCTGATTGCCATGGATGCCCACATCGATACCGTGGGCGTCGGCAACATGGCCAACTGGAAGTTTGACCCCTATGAGGGGATGGAAGATCACGAGATCATCGGTGGCCGCGGCGCCTCCGATCAGGAAGGGGGCATGGCCTCCATGGTCTATGCGGGCAAGATCATCAAGGATCTGGGACTGGAAGATCAGTACACTCTGCTGGTGACCGGTACCGTACAGGAGGAGGATTGCGATGGCCTCTGCTGGCAGTACATCATCGAGCAGAGCAAGATCCGCCCCGAGTTCGTGGTCAGTACCGAACCCACCGACTGCCAGATCTACCGTGGCCAGCGTGGCCGCATGGAGATCCGCATCGATGTGCAGGGGGTCAGCTGCCACGGCTCTGCGCCGGAGCGCGGTGACAACGCCATCTTCAAGATGGGCCCCATCCTTGGCGAGCTGCAGGAGCTGAGCCACAACCTCGGCAATGATGACTTCCTCGGCAAGGGCACCCTGACCGTCTCCGAGATCTTCTTCACCTCCCCAAGCCGCTGCGCCGTGGCAGACAGCTGCGCCGTCTCCATCGACCGCCGCCTCACCTGGGGTGAAACCTGGCAAGGGGCGCTCGACGAGATCCGCGCCCTGCCTGCGGTGCAAGCTGCCGGGGCCGAGGTCTCCATGTACCAGTACGACCGTCCGGCCTACACCGGTCTGGTCTATCCGACCGAGTGCTACTTCCCGACCTGGAAGGTGGAAGAGGATCACATCACCGTCAAAACCCTCTCCAAGGCTTATCGCGAGCTGTTCAACAAGGAGCCGGTGGTGGACAAGTGGACCTTCTCGACCAACGGGGTCTCCATCATGGGTCGCCACGGTATTCCGGTGATCGGTTTTGGCCCGGGTAAAGAGCCGGAGGCCCACGCCCCGAACGAGAAGACCTGGAAAGAGCATCTGGTCAAGTGCGCCGCCATGTACGCCGTGATCCCCATGCTCTATCTGGCTGAGCTGGACAAGTAAGGGGTCTGCCGGGTGGTGACTGCCATCGCCGCCCGGCTGTCGCAAGTGTGGCAAGTGCCCCGTCTCCATTGAGGCGGGGCTTTGCTGTTTGAAGTGATGTTCGAGGTGGTGGGGATGAAACGGCTGATCAAAAACGGTGTGCTGGTCGATGCACAGGGTGAATATCGTCAGGATCTGCTGATCGATAACGGGGTGATCCGCGCGCGGGCCACCGCTATCCAGCCCGATGGCGAGACCGAAGTGATCGATGCCAGCGGCTGTTATGTGATGCCGGGTGGCATCGACGTCCATACCCACTTCAACATCGACGTAGGCATTGCCCGCAGTTGCGATGACTTTTTCAGCGGTACCCGTGCCGCCGCCTGTGGTGGCACCACCACCATCGTCGATCACATGGGATTTGGCCCGGCGGGGTGTAACCTGCATCACCAGCTGGTCCGCTATCACGACTATGCCGCCGATCAGGCGGTGATCGACTACAGCTTTCACGGCGTTGTCCAGCATGTGGATGACGCCATCCTCCACGAGATGGCCGCCATGGTGCAGGAGGAGGGGATCAGCAGCTTCAAGCTCTATCTCACCTACCAGTACAAGCTGAGTGATCACGACGTGTTGCGCGCCCTGGCCCGCCTCAAAGAGGTGGGGGCGCTTGCCACCGTCCATCCCGAGAACGATGCCGCCATCGCGGCGCGCCGTGCGGCCCTATTGGCCGCAGGCCACTGTGAGCCCTGGTTTCACCCGCAAAGCCGCCCGCTGGAGTGCGAGGCGGAGGCGGTGGCCCGGATGATCAATCTGGCGGGGCTCGCTGGCAATGCGCCGCTCTATATCGTCCACCTCTCCAATGGCTTGGGGCTGGAGTATCTGAAACTGGCGCGCCGGCAGGGGCTGCCGGTCTGGGTGGAGACCTGCCCGCAATATCTGCTGCTCGATGAGCAGTGTTATTACAGGGAGAACGGGGTCGACTATCTGCTGAGCCCGCCGCTGCGCTCGCGCCGCGAGCAGGACAAGCTGTGGGTTGGCATCGCTGCGGGTGACATCGACACGGTGGCGACCGATCACTGCAACTTCTCTCACGCCCAGCGCATGACCCTCTCGGGGGGCGATTTCAGCCGCTGCCCCAACGGCTTGCCCGGGGTCGAAAACCGGATGCTGCTGCTGTTTGCCCACGGGGTGCTGGGCGGGCGCATCTCGCCGTCGCGCTTCGTAGCTCTCACCAGCGCCAACCCGGCGCGCCTGTTTGGCCTCTGGCCGCGCAAGGGCAACCTGCAAGCGGGGTCTGACGCCGATCTGGTGCTGATGGATCCCCGCGGTGACACCCTGATTTCCCATCCACTGCTGCACGACAACGGCGACTACAGCCCCTACGAGGGGATGCGCTGCCCCGGCCAGCTCAGGATGACCCTCAGTCGCGGCGAGATAGTGGCCCGCGACGGCGAGTTTACCGGACAACGGGGGCATGGCCGTTTTCTGGCCAGAGCGCCCTTTGATCCGGCGTTGGCGCCGGAGCTGCACTCGCCTTGCCCCACAGTGACCGGCTGACAATCCGTTCGAAACACGCAGAGCAGCAAGGTTATGTGAACAACGAAAGGTGGGCCGGTATTGCGCCGGCTTGTCCCATCACTGGAGATAACAAGATGAAACAGAGAATCGTACTGGCCCTTGGTGGCAATGCGCTGGGCAACAACCTGCCCGAGCAGATGAAGGCGGTGCAGAGCACGGCGGGCACCATTGCCGACCTGATCGCCCAGGGGCATGAAGTGGTGGTGACCCACGGCAACGGCCCGCAGGTGGGGATGATCCAGCAGGCGTTCGAGGTGGCGGCCCGTCATGACTCCAAGGCGCCCCATCTGCCCATGTCGGTCTGCGTGGCCCTGAGTCAGGGTTATATCGGTTATGACCTGCAAAACGCCCTGCGCGAGGCACTGCTTGAACGCGGCATCCACAAACCGGTTGCCACTTTGGTGACCCAGGTTGAGGTGGATAAAAACGATCCCGCCTTCCTCGACCCGAGCAAACCCATCGGCGGTTTCTTCAGCAAGGAGGAGGCCGAGGCGTTGATGGCCAGGGGCGAGCGGCTAAAAGAGGATGCCGGCCGTGGCTATCGCCGGGTGGTCGCATCCCCCAAACCCGTCGATATCATCGAGAAAGAGACCGTATCTGCCATGCTGGCCGCTGGTCAGGTGGTGATCACCGTCGGTGGCGGCGGCATTCCGGTGCTGCGCGAGGGCAATCTCCTGCGCGGTGCCAGCGCGGTGATCGACAAGGATTGGGCCAGTGCCAAGCTGGCGGAGCTCATCGACGCCGATATGCTGATCATCCTTACCGCGGTAGAGAAAGTGGCCATCAACTTCGGCAAGCCCGAAGTGCAGTGGCTCGATCAGCTGAGCGTGGAGGATGCCCAGTGCTTTATCGAGCAGGGGCAGTTTGCCAAGGGCTCCATGCTGCCCAAGGTGGAGGCGGCGCTCTCGTTCGCGACCTCCATGCCGGGGCGAAAATCCCTCATCACCCTGCTGGACAAGGCAGCCGAGGGGATCGCTGGCAAGACCGGGACCGTGATCAGCCTGTAATCATGCGTACTGATCCACAGGGGCATCCGGCCCCCTGATAGAGTGTGGATCCTTGGCTCCACACTCAGTTTTATTGGGATGGCGGTGACGGATCATCACTGTCGATCGTGTTCTGCAGGCCAGATGAACCGCTCTGTGGGAGTGGCAATGGGGCTAGTTGGAGTGGCAGCCGGGTTTTGTGGATGGCAGAAACTTGTAGAGGCCGATACCGGCGAGCAAACCAAACATCGCCAGCAGCAGCCAGATGACTGTGGCGGGGCGGCTGCCCGCATCCCCCAACATAAAACCGATGAGCAGGTTGCCAAAGAGCGCCATGCAGCCGCCAGCGCTGGCATAGAAGCCGTAGTAGCTGCCGAGCTGCTCGGGAGGGGCGTAGCGGGGCAGTTGGGCGGCAAAGAGCGGGAAGCAGAGAATGGATCCGAGCGATAGCAGGGCTACCTGCGTCAACACGCCTACCGTCGGCCAAGGTGCCAGCAGCGGTAGAGCCAGGTAGCTCAAGCCCATCATCCCGATACCCAACCCCATGGCGAGCGGCACTCCCAGACGCCTCTCTACCAGACGGGAGGCTGGTAGCTGGAGCAGGACGCCGATCACCGCCGAGAGGGTAAAGACGCCGCCGAGCAGGTGGGTGGCGTCCGGCAGACTCTGGATATGGGCGGGCAGGGCGAGATAGAGCTGGTGGAACAGGATCTGGTAGCTGCCCGCCAGCAGGGTAAACACGATAAATGGGCGCTGGCGCACTATCTCTCTCCATTGGCGCAAAATGGCGCCACGCTGACTCTGGTGGCTCACCGGGCGTTTGGGCAGCACCCGGTATTGCAGCACGCCGAGCAGGGCGAACAGACTCGCCGCCAACAAGCCGGTCAGGGTATAGCTCTGCTGGGTCAGTGTCAGTCCAACCAGGGGCCCGAGCAGCATGCCCGCCTCGCTGGCGAGATTGTGCAGGGCAAAGGCGCGCTGACGCTGGCTCGGGTTGTGGCATTCGCTGGCAAGATACGCCTGGGCGCAAGGGGTGAACAGGGCCCCCGCAAAGCCGGTGAGGGCGGCGGCCAGCAGCAGGATGGGCAGGGACTCGGCCCAGCCGAGCAACACGAAGCCTATGGAGCGCACCAGGCAGCCCCAGACGATGGCTGGGTGATAGCCGATGCGATCCCCAAGGGTGCCCCCCAAGAGAAAGAGCCCCTGCTGGCTGAAGACCCGCATCCCCATGACCAGGCCACAGGCCCAACCGGCGAGACCCAGCCCGCTACCCATGTGCTGGGCGAGGAAGGGCATCATCATGTAGAAGCCGAGGTTGAAGGCCAGCCCGTTGGTGATAAGCAGGCGGGCTGCCGGGCTCATGCCCTGCCAGTCCCGCCAGTAGGAGGCGCTGTTCATCTTCGCCTCCCGTTTGTATGTCGGGAGGGGGCCGCAGGGGTTGTGCTGCGCTCTGTCATGACGCCTTTCGCACGGTTCTGAGGAAGGGGATGCCGCGCTGATCGTGGCTTATCTCCACCGGCACATGGTAGAGGCGCTCGATGAGGGCCGCGTCGAGCACCCGGGCGGGGGGGCCGAAGGCCTGCAGATCGCCGTCTGCCAGCACGATCAGCTGATCGGCAAACTGGGCGGCGAGGTTGAGATCGTGCAGCACCACCAGGGTGATCCACTGCTGCTCGCGGGTCTGCTGACACAGGTGCTCCATCAGTTGCATCTGGTGGTGCAGATCCAGGGCGCTGACCGGCTCGTCCAGCATCATGATGCGGGGATCGCGTAGCAGCACCTGGGCAAACAGCACCATCTGCCGCTGGCCGCCGCTCAGGGAGTAGAGGGGGCGATCCGCCAGATGGGCGATGCCGAGCGCCTGCAAGGCGCGGCCCGCCGCCAGGATGTCCTCGTCCGCCAGACGCATGGAGAGGCTGTCGAGGCGACCGAGTACCACCACTTCGATGACGCTCAAGTCCAGCTCCAGCTGGATGTTCTGGGGCATGTAGCCAAACTGCTGGCGCCACTTGGCCTGCGTCATCTGGCGGGCACTCTGGCCCCCCAGGCGGATATCGCCGCCATCCGGGGTCAGTTCACCAAAGAGGGTGCGCATCAAGGAGGTCTTGCCGGTACCGTTCGGACCGATGATCACGTGGACCTGACCCGGATGCAGGGTGAGGTTGAGCTCTCGCAGCAGGGTCTGCTGGCCGAGGGAGAGGGTGAGTCGGGATATTTCAAGCACGTTTACGCCCCCTGCCGAGGATCAACCAGATGAAGAAGGGCACGCCAATCAGAGCGGTGACGATGCCGATGGGAAAGAGGGCCCCTGGAATAATGGACTTGGAGAGCACCGAGGCCGCCGAGAGCATGCAGGCGCCGCACAGGGCCGAGAGCGGGATAAGAAAGCGCTGATCCTCCCCCACCAACATGCGAGCGATATGGGGCGCCACCAGGCCAACGAAGCCGATGACACCGACGAAACTGGTGGCAGTGGCGGTGAGCAGGGCGACCAGTACCAGAGTCTTCATGCGCAGTCTGTCCACGTTGACCCCGAGGCTGCGGGCGCGGGCCTCCCCCAGACGCAGGCTGGTGAGGGCCCAGGCATCCCGGTAGATGAGCAGGGTGCAGATCAGGGTGACGGTGGCGGTGATGATCAGGGAGTCCCAGGTGGTGCGCATCAGGCTGCCAAACAGCCAGAACAGGATCTGCTGGTTGAGCTCGGGGGAGGAGAGAAACTGCAGCAGGGAGAGCAGGGACTGGAACAGGAACAGCAGGGCGATGCCCGCCAGGATCAGGGTCTGGCTGCTGACATGGCGCATCATGGCCAGGCCAAATAAAAGGCTCGCGGCAAACATGCAGAGGATGAAGGCGCCAGCCGGAATGGCAATCAGAGGAGGGAGCCCAAGACCGCCGGTATAGAGCGCCAGTGCGGCACCGAGCCCCGCTGCGGCAGCGAGCCCCAGGGTGTAGGGGCTGGCCAGCGGGTTATCCAGCAGAGTCTGCATCTGGACGCCGCCAAGGCCCAGCGCCGCACCGACCACCAGCGCCATCAGGGCGATGGGCAGGCGCATGTCATGGACTATGGTGCGGGTCATGGGATCTGCCTGGGCGGGGGCGAGCAGGGCATCGACCACTTCGCCCAGTGGCAGCAGAGAGGGGCCGGTGGCGATGTCGAGAACCAGGGTAATGCACAGCACCAGGGTGAGCAGCAGGAGCCAGTGCCCGCGACGGCGCTCCCGTTGCCGCTGGCGGGCGAGGGTCTGCTGGAGGGCAGCCAAATCATTCATGATGACAATCCTGAAACGGGCGCCATGAGAGGCGCCCACAAGGGTGAAAGAGGGATGAAGAGGGCTTTGCCTAGACAGGCAAAGCCCGAACGACCGGATTCAGTTTGCGTCACCCTGCTTGATGCCCAGCATAAAGGTGCCCTGGGGGCGGATGGGCAGATAGCGCTGGTAGAAGCCCTGATAGGTGGCCAGGGGATCGAGATCCTGGAACAGATCCGGGTAGAGGGCCTTGGCCATGAACTCGATGAGAGCTGCATCCATGATGCTGCGGGTGGCGCCGTGATAGACCGCATAGAGACGCCCCTGCTGTACGGCGGGCAACTCGCTCCAGCCCGGGCGGGCGGCAAAACCCTGCAGACGCTGGCGCACCGTCTCGGCCGACACATCCTGGCCGACCTGCATCGCCTCTGCGCTGCTCACGCTCTCGTAGCCCGCCATCAGGATGACCTCGGGTTTGCTCGCCAGCAGTTGCTCAGGATGGATGGGGCCCCAGCGCTCGACGAAGGGAGCCGCGACGTTGTCACCCCCGGCCAGCAGGGCCATCGCGCCCCACATGTCCTTGCCATAGGTGTAGCTGTATTCTGCAGGTCCCTTGTCCCCCAGCTCGATATAGACCCGAGGGGGCTGGCGCTTCGCGTTGGCAACGCGGGAGGTGATGATGTCAATCTTGGTCTTGTATTCGTCGGCCATCTGTTGGGCACGAGCTTCCTGACCTGTCACCTTGCCCAGCAGCAAGGTACTCTCCATGTGGCGCTCCAGGGTCTGGGCGTTGTAGTCGATGACCATCACCGGGATCCCGGCCTGTTCGAAGCGTGGCAGATCCGGGCCGAGGGCCTCATATTGCCACTTCGCCAGGATCAGCAGATCGGGCTTGACCGCCAGGGTCTTCTCGATGGAGAAGCTCTGATCCTGCACATTGCCAAGGTCAGGCACCTTGGCCAGTTGCGGCAGGCTGGCCACATAGAGCGACCAGATGGCGGGGCGGGACTTGACGAACCAGCCACGGGACATGCCCACCAGCCGATCGGCGCCGCCTTCACCGGCCACGGCCAGATAATCCTCGGGATAGAAACCGAGCACGATACGGCTGGCCGGAAGTCTGAGGGAGACCTTGCGGCCCATCACATCTTCTACTTCAACCGGGGGATTTGCCTGCGCCATCCAGCTCATCAGGGCGAGCTGACCGAGCAGCAGCAACTTTGCCAGGGGGTGACGAAACATCTTGTGAAAACCTTGAAAGTATTTTGGGGTGAGAAGTATTAGCATTTGCATTTGATGATGGCAATCGATTTTACCAGGGGTCATAAAGGGACGTATATAGCGTGTTGGTCGTTCGAGGCCCACCTTGGCAAGGTTCTTCGCCAACGCCCCTCTTCAGGGGGCGTACACGTTTGGGCTGTCGGCCCCCACAAGAGTAAGATGGTCCTTTTCGTGGCTGGTTAGCCCGGCATGCAGGCGCACAGGCGCCAAAAAGGCAGAGTAATGAGCACAAAGATCAATATGGCGGCGCTGGGGGGACTCGTCCTGCTCACCGCCATCTGGAGTTACAGCTGGATCGTGATGAAGCAGGTGATGCTCTACGCGGGGGCGTTCGAGTTCACCGCCCTGCGCTGCTTGTGTGGTTCATTGGTGTTGTTGCTGGTATTGGCCCTGCGCGGCCGCCGTTATCTCAAACCCACCCCGTTTCGTTATACCTTGGCCATCGCCCTGTTCCAGACCTGCGGCATGGTGGGGCTGGCCCAGTGGGCCCTGATCAGCGGCGGGGCGGGCAAGGTGGCCATTTTGAGTTACACCATGCCGTTCTGGGTGGTGATCTTCGCGGCGCTCTTTCTCGGCGAGCGGATGCGCAAGCTGCACTATCTGGCGGTCGGAGTGGCGGCCTGCGGGCTGCTGCTGGTGATCCAGCCCTGGTTGCTGCATCTTGAATCCCTCAAGAGTGCCCTCTTGGCGATCCTCTCCGGCATCTGCTGGGGGATCAGCGCCATCATCGCCAAGCGGATGTATGCCCGCCATCCCGGGGTGGATCTGATGTCCCTCACCACCTGGCAGATGATCTACGCAACCGTAGTGATGGCGCTGGTGGCGGTGCTGGTGCCGGAGCGCCCCATCGACTGGCAGCCCTACGTGATGGGGGCGCTGGCCTATAGCGCCATCTTCGCCACCGCCATAGCCTGGAGTCTCTGGTTGTTTGTGCTGAAAAAACTGCCAGCGGGTATCGCCAGCCTCAGCACTCTGGCGGTGCCGGTGACCGGCGTGCTGCTCTCCTGGTGGCTGCTCGGGGAAAACCCGGGGCCGGTGGAAGGGAGCGGCATCGCCCTTATCGTGCTGGCATTGTTGGTGATCAGTCACAAGGGCAAACGCTCCGTGGTGTCGGTGGCGGGGGAGACCCGTATCAAGCACGGCTGAGCCGATTGCCAGCGAAGAGATAAAAGGGCCCGCCATCATGGCGAGCCCTTTTGGTTTTAAGAACACTCTCTTATCTGCGCTGGGCTAGATGCATCATGGCTTCCAGCACGGCGCCGCCGATAGCGCGTGCCTTGTCCGATACCGTGGTGGCATCGGCGCGCTCGCCACGCGGGTCGATATCGCCAATCTTGAAGCCGATAGGCACTTCGATGCCATCGCTGAGCAGCCCCCGCACCATGCCGGAGAGCGGCGCGATAATAGGGGCATCCCCCACATGGGCAATCACATCTCCCTCCTGCACCAGATCACCGAGCTTGATAATGCTCTTCATCACTCCGGCGACGGGCGCGCGCACCACCCGGCGGGCGGAGTGCCCCTCGATCACCCCGGGAATACCGGTATTGGGCTGGGCGGGGCCCTGATAGATGACCCGGCCCAGATGGTGGCCACGGTTGGTCTCGATCACCGCATCGCAGTCGCGTCCCGCCTCAAAGCCTGGGCCAAGGGCCACCGTAATGGGGGCCATCTCCTTGTGAGTGTCGAGATTTTGCTTGGCGAGGATGGCATCCACCAGATAGTGGGGCTTGAGCTCGGCGAGGGTGGCACAGTCGGGGTCAACCAGTAGCGGAATGACGCCCCGATCCAGCTGCTCGAACGCCTGTTCGACGCTCTCGACCCGCTTGGCTCGTACCCCTTCGACGCTTGTTTCGCCGTCAAACATCCCCTGGGCGAAGGCGACAGTGCGACGGATCACCGTGGGTTTGTCGAGATCCAGCATCACCACCTTGAAGCCTGCATTGTGCAGGCGCAGCGCCACCCCGGTGGCGATATCGCCGGAGCCACGCATCACCACCAGCTTATCCCGCTTGAGCCGCACGTCATCCTGCATTAGCCCACCCGATTTGCCGTTTTTCACTTGCAGCAGTTCGGCGAGGATGCTGATGGCGATCTCTTCCGGGGTTTCGGCTCCTATGTTGTAACCGATGGGGGCGTGCAGCCGCTGCAACTGTTCCTGGCTCACCCCTTGCTGGCGCAGCGCCTGGGTGAAGGTCTGTACCTTGCGCTTGCTAGCGAGCAGCCCCAGATAGGCGAGGGGACGGCTTATCAGCCGCTCCAGCGCCTCCTTGTCCTGATGGTTGGTGGCGATGATAACGAAGTTGGCGGGCTCGATGGCCAGCGCCTCGATCACCGCGCTGATGGTATCAGCCTGTTTGAGGTGAGTGCCGACGGGGAAGTGATCGGGATTGAGGCTCCCTTCAAAACAGTCGCCAACATGGATATCAAAACCCAGTGGCGCGGCTGCATGGGCCAGCGCCCGGTTGACGTGACCGGCGCCGATCAATACCAGACGGGGGCGCAGACCGTAGATATCGATATAGACCGACATGGCGCCACCACAGTCCGACCCGACCGCATGCTCACCGTTGCGGGCCATCCGGCCGTGGAAGATGCGCGGCTTGCGCTCGGCAATGGCCGCCACGGCCTCTTCGATCACCAGCCGCTCGATCATGCCGCCGCCGATGGTGCCGAGGATCTGGCCATCGGCCATCACCAGCATCTGGGCCTGATGGCGGGGGGTGGAGCCACGGCTCTCGATGATCTGGGCCATGGCAAATGGCGTGTTCTCCTGTTCCAGTCGGGCTGCGTGTGCAAACAGATTCATAAGGTACCTCTTCTTATCCTGAAACCATCATGGGCGAGGCGGCTGTGCCTCATCCTGAGCGAAGTAACCGAGTGCGTGGCGAATGGGCTGTGGCTCGCGAACCGCCCCCTGCCAGATGGCATAGATCTCGGGGTGGCGGCTATGCAGCTTTATCAATTCATCGAGCCACGACGCCTCATTTTGATAATCCCCATTGATAAACCAGATCCGGCGCGCCTTGGCCGGGGTGCCCTTGAACAGCCCCTCGGGGTGGGAGAGCAGCTGGTGAAACAGAACCCAGTCGAGGGGGTCACCGGCCTCTATCCCGCACAGGGCCTGAAGCTCTGCCCAGCGGTGGATCTGCTGCGGGTCGGCCTTGGCCCCCACCATGGCGCCGCCCGTCAGGGCGATCACCCAATCACTGTTCTGGGGAATGCAAGGTTCGTGCAAAGCGGGCACTTTCAATAACTTGTGATGGGCGCCATCCGCTTCGACCAGGATCAGATCGAAGCGCTGCTGCCCCTTGATGAGATCAATCTGCTGGGGCGTGGGGCCCGCCACCTTTCCGGTGCGCTCGTCGAGATGGCTGAACAGGGCAACCAGCGCCGGGCCATCCGGTAGCGCCTGACAGCGGGTAAGTTGACGAACGGGATCCGTCTCGATAATCAATTCCCGATAGTGTGACGGGGCAGGCAGAAACATCCTGGTGGTGGTGGTAATTAGCACCCTTTTACCCTGTTGATAAAAATATTCCGCCAGCCAGAACAGGGTGCTGGTTTTTCCACCGGCGCCGCAGAGGCTAATTAAGGTGGTATGGCTATCAATATTTTTGGTGAGCGGGTTTAATAGCGGATCTATATCTGGAAATGCGACAGCAACAACATATGGTAGCGACATAATGACGACCAAAATAAATATCGAAGGGAGTGGGGAACAACGTTGCCAGGAACAGGTGCAGTGTGACTGTATAATAACGGCGGCGGGTTTATCTTCCCGAATGGGTACCTGGAAAATGATGCTACCTTATTGCCAGGGGACAATGCTTGATGCAAGTCTCAAAAATGCCTTGGCTTTTTGTCAGCGGGTTATTCTGGTGGTGGGCCATCGTGGCGAGGAACTTCAAGCGCGCTACGGATCACGGCCGGATATTGCTGTCGTCCACAACCCCGACTATCGGCAGGGGCTGGGCAGCTCCATCCGCAGCGCCCTGGCGGCCAGTGACGCTGACTACCTCTTTATCAGCCACGGGGATCTCCCCTGTATCCCGCGCGATGTCTATCAACAGCTCTGGCAGACACGGGGCTGTGAGACACTCTTTCCCACCTGGCAGGGGGAGGCGGGTCATCCGGTGTTGCTGCCAAAATCCATCGCAAGGGAGCTGGCTACCGCGCCGGCACAAGGTTCGGTGCGCCGCTGGTTGCAAGGGCATCCACACCGTATGGTGCCAGTTGACAGCCCCGCTATCCTGTTTGATGTGGATACCCCGGAGCGCTATCAGGCGCTGCTGGGTGGCATTCTTGAAAATGAGAGCGAGCCCACGAAATAACCCAGTTTAAAAAAGATAACGGGGAGATAAATGGCGTATCAAAGTGATATTTCTCGCACTTGATCTGATAGGGCGAGTTCTTTTTGAACTGCTCATTAAGTAAATTTCAGAGTGATTGATAACTACTCGCAATACCCATAATGGTGGCATCGTAAATTCTCTCCATTAATTGGAGCTGTCTCACGCTTTTACCGTAAAAAATAGTTTTGTAACTGTAGTGGCCTGATTGTTGCTCTTCTCCTTGCCAAGGGGGAACACCCGTGCGGGATACCCCATTTATTCATGCTGCCAATGCGCAGAACAGCTGCAAGGAGATAGCCATGGGCGATATTATGCGACCCGTTCCGTTCAAGAACCTGCTGACCCGTATTTTTGCGGAATATAAAGAGAGTCAGAGCATTTTCGGTATTCCCGCCGCGCAATTCTATCGCAAGCAGGACGAGCGCAAGATCAAGGTGTTCGGTGAAACCTGCGAGACCCCCATCGGCCCGGCAGCCGGCCCCCATACCCAGTTGGCCCAGAACATCGTCACCTCCTGGCTGACCGGCGGGCGCTTTATCGAGCTCAAGACGGTGCAGATCCTGGACCGTCTCGAACTGGAAAAGCCCTGCATCGATGCCGAAGACGAGTGCTTCAACACCGAGTGGTCTACCGAGTTCACCCTGCCCAAGGCGTTTGACGAGTATCTTAAAGCCTGGTTTGCCCTCTATCTGCTGGAGGAGGTGTTCGACCCCCGTCTCGACGGAGATGCCAAGTCTTTCATCTTCAACATGAGCGTGGGTTACAACCTCGATGGCATCAAACAGCCGCCGATGCAGCAGTTCATCCACAGCCTGATGGATGCAAGCCAAAGTCCGAAATTTGCCGAGTACCAGCAGGTGGTACGTGACCTCGTGGCCGACGAGCAGTTTATCGCCGAGCTGGGACTGGGGGCGCGGCGCGATCGCCTGCAACAGCTGGTGGATCGCATCCCGGCCAATCTGGTGCACGGTGTCACCCTCTCCACCATGCACGGCTGCCCGCCCAACGAGATTGAGGCCATCTGCCGCTACATGCTGGAAGAGAAGGGGCTCAACACCTTCGTCAAACTCAACCCGACCCTGCTGGGTTACCCGCGGGTGCGCGAGATCCTCGATACCTGTGGCTTTGATTACATTGGTCTGAGCGAAGCGTCGTTCGATCACGACCTCAAGCTGGATCAGGCCAAGGCGATGCTGACCCGTCTGATGGCGCTGGGAGCCGAGAAGGGGCTCACCTTCGGGGTGAAACTCACCAATACCCTTGGCACCATCAACCGCAAAGGGGCGCTGCCGGGGGATGAGATGTACATGTCCGGCCGGGCGCTGTTCCCGCTCTCCATCAACGTGGCGGCCGTGCTGTCCCGCGCCTTCGATGGCAAGCTGCCCATCTCCTACTCGGGCGGTGCCAGCAAGTTCAACATCGCCGAGATCTTCGAGACCGGTATCCGTCCCATCACCATGGCCACCGACCTGCTTAAACCGGGTGGCTACCTGCGCCAGATCGAGTGCCTCAAAGAGATCGATGCCTCTGACAGCTGGGGCATGACTCAGGTGGATGTGGCCAAGCTGGAGGCGCTTGCCGCCAAGGCGCTCACCATGGATTACACCCAGAAGGAGTGGAAGTCCGACGATCGTATCGAAGTGGGCGGTGGTCTGCCGCTGACCGACTGCTACGTGGCGCCCTGCGTCACCGCCTGCGCCGTGCATCAGGATATCCCAGAGTACATTCGCCTGATGGGCGAGGGGGAGTATGTGGCGGCCCTTGAGCTGATTTATCAGCGCAACGCCTTGCCCGCCATCACCGGCCATATCTGCGATCACCAGTGCCAGTACAACTGCACCCGTCTCGACTACGACAGCGCGCTCAATATCCGCGAGCTGAAAAAAGTGGCGCTGGAGCGCGGCTGGGAAGGGTACAAGACTCGCTGGCATAAACCGGCAGGCAGTGGTGACAAGCACCCGGTTGCGGTGATTGGCGCCGGTCCGGCCGGTCTCTCCGCCGGTTACTTCCTGGCCCGTGCCGGTCACCCGGTCACCGTGTTCGAGCGCGAAGCGGATGCCGGTGGCGTGGTCAAACACATCATCCCCGAGTTCCGCATCCCGGCCGAGCTTATCCAGCACGACATCGACTTTGTCGCCGCCCACGGGGTCAAGTTCGAGTTTGGTTGCGATCCGGCGCTCACCGTCGACAAACTGCACGCCCAGGGCTTTACCTATGTCTTCGTCGGCATCGGTGCCGACAAGAATGGCGGCATGCGCCTCGAAGGGGGACATGATCGGGTCTACAAGTCCTTCCACTTCCTGCGCAGCTTCAATCAGGGCAAACCGCTGCCGCTCGGCCGCCATGTGGCGGTGATCGGCGCCGGTAACACCGCCATGGACTGCGCCCGCGCCGCCCTCAAGGTGCCGGGAGTGAGTGATGTCACCGTGATCTACCGTCGCAGCGAAAAAGAGATGCCCGCCTATCGCGAGGAGTATCTGGAAGCGGTAGAAGATGGGGTGCGTTTCTGCTTCCTCACTAACCCGGAGCGCTTTGACAAAGATGGCAAGCTTGTCGTGCGGATGATGGCGCTGGGGGATCCTGACGAGCAGGGCCGCCGCCGTCCGGTGCCCACCGAGCAGACCGAAGTGATGCAGATGGATGCCCTGATCACCGCCATCGGCGAGCAGCCTGACTGCGAGGTGCTCAAAGCCATGGGCATTCCTCTTGGCAGCGATGGCTGGCCCGAGGTGGACAGCCAGACCGGCGAAACCAGCCGTCGCAACGTCTTCCTGATCGGTGACGTACAGAGCGGCCCGTCCTCCATCGTCGGTGCCATCGGTGGCGCCCGCCGCGCCGCGGATCTGGTGCTCTCTCGCGAGCATGTCGCCAGCCAGCAGAGTGACGTGACCATCCAGCCGTCGGGCAAGGATGAGATCTACCGCCGCAAGGGGAGCATCGCCGTCACCATGGTTGACAAGAACGAGCGCGATGCATTCGTGGCGCAAGAGGCGCACCGTTGCCTCGAGTGCAACTACCTCTGCAGCAAGTGCGTGGATGTCTGCCCCAACCGGGCCAACGTCGCCATTGCGGTGCCGGGCTTCAAGGATCAGTTCCAGACCCTGCACCTGGATGCCTACTGCAACGAATGTGGCAACTGCGCCCAGTTCTGCCCGTGGCAGGGCAAGCCCTATCAGGACAAGGTCACCATCTTCAGCCTGCCCGAGGACTTCGACAACAGCCGCAACCCCGGTTTCTATCTGGCTGATGGCGGTGAGCTGCGGGTGCGTCAGGATGGCGAGACCTATCGCCTGACCATAGACGCCCAAAGCCGGATCAAGGATGCGCCAGTGGCCCTTGGCGACATGTGCCGGATCATCAGCCATGTCCATGCTCATCACCACTACCTGCTGGGGGCCGTCGAGGCCTGAGCGAACCACGAATAAGCGAAGGAGCAAACCATGTTTATTCTGAAGAACGTCACCGCTGTCCAGCTGGAGCCGACCCGGGTGCTGGAAGGGGTGGATATCGCCATCGAAGGATCGCTTATCAAAGCGGTGGGGCCCAATCTGCGGGCCCTCTACCCGGAGGCCAACTATCGGGAGATGGGCGGCAAGCTGGTGATGCCGGGCATCGTCTGTGCCCACAACCACTTCTACTCCGGCCTGTCGCGGGGGATCATGGCCAATATCGCCCCTTGCCCGGATTTTATCTCTACCCTGAAAAATCTCTGGTGGCGGCTCGATCGGGCGCTCGATGAGGAGTCCCTCTACTACAGCGGTCTCATCTGCTCGCTGGAAGCGATCAAGAGCGGCTGCAGCGCGGTGATCGACCACCACGCTTCGCCCAACTTCATCAAGGGCTCCCTGAATGTGCTGCGCAAAGGGTTTATGGAGGCGGGCCTGCGCGGCATGACCTGCTTCGAAACCACGGATCGCAACGGCGGCCTCGCCGAACTGCAGGCCGGGGTAGAGGAGAACATCCTGTTCGCCCAACAGATCGATGCGGCCAAAGCCAAGGGGAGCGAACCCTATCTGGTGGAGGCTCATATCGGCGCCCACGCCCCCTTCACCGTACCAGACGAAGGGTTGGCCATGCTGCGCGAAGCGGTGCAGGTCACCGGTCGCGGGCTGCATATCCATGTGGCGGAAGACCGTTACGACATGGCTCACGGTCACCACCACTATGGCAAGGAGCCCATCGCCCGGCTGGACGAGTTTGGCCTTATCGACAGCAAGACCCTGATCGCCCACGGCATCTACCTGAGCCCGGCTGACATCGAACTGCTCAACAGCCGCGATGCCTTCCTGGTGCACAACGCCCGCTCCAACATGAACAACCATGTGGGCTACAACATGCACCTGCCGGAGTATCGCAATCTGGCGCTCGGTACCGATGGTATCGGTTCCGACATGCTCGAAGAGCTCAAGTTCGCCTACTTCAAACACAAGGATGCCGGCGGAGCGCTGTGGCCCGACAGCTTTGCCCGGTTCCTCTGGAATGGCAACACCCTGCTGGAACGCAACTTCGGCGCCAAATTTGGCCGCCTGGAGCCGGGATACAAGGCCGACCTCACCATTTGTGACTACGCCGCACCGACCCCGCTGGCGCCGCGCAACCTCGGTGGCCATCTCGCCTTTGGTATGGGATCGAACAGCGTCAACAGCGTGATGGTGGAGGGGCGCATGGTCTATCAGGATCGCGAGTTCGCCTTTGACGTCGAACCCATTTATCAGCAGGCCAGCAAGGTGGCGAGCCGCCTGTGGCAACGGATGGATCAGCTGGCCTAAGGCCACCTTCCACAGTTTTGGACCGGATTGCCCGCCCTGTGGATTTTCCCGGCGGCGGGCAGCAAGAGTAAGGACGACACATGATTGAGCAATTCTTCCGACCCGAGCAACTGGGTCAGGCTTTGGAACTCAAGGCCAGTTTCGGCAACGACGCCGTCTACATGGGAGGCGGCAGCAAGCTTAACGCCGCTCCGACTCGCACCGACAAAAAGGTCGCTATCTCGCTGGACAGGCTGGGGCTTGACCAGATTGAGCAGCAGCACGGCCAGCTCCATATCGGCGCCACCGTCACCCTGCAGACCCTGAAAGATGATCCCCGTACCCCGGCCGCCCTGTGCGACGCGCTGGGGTTTGTCTACTCCCGCCATCTGCGCAATCAGGCCACTCTCGGCGGCGAAATTGCCTGCCAGCAGCAAGACTCCCCGCTGTTGCCGGTACTGCTGGTGCTTGAAGCAGTGGTGGTGCTGGAGAACAACCTGCTGCAACCCATCGACGCCTATCTGGCGGGTCAGCGCAATGCCCTGGTGCTGGGGATTGTGCTGCCGGAGCCTGAACTGCGCTGCGCCACCCGCCGCATCAGCCGCAATGCCGATGGCTTGGCGGTGATGACCGCCGCGGTAGCCCTCGACAGCATTGGCGAAAGGCGGGTAGCCGTCGCTGGCGTTACCCCGCAGCCGATGCGCCTGCGGGATCTGGAGCGCCGCGATCTGCACGATGCCGCGCTGGAGGCCGCCGTGAGCGAGCTGATTGCGCCCCGTGAGGATTTGGCGGGCAGCATAAGTTACAAGCGGTATATCACCGGCGTGGTAGTGGCGGATCTGCTGGTGGACTGCCAGCAGCAGGAGGTGCAAGCATGATGGAACTCAACTTTACCCTGAACGGTGCCCTGCGCACTGTCATCTGCAAGGCCGGTGACAATGCCCAGCGGGTGCTGTTCAACCAGTGCCGGATGCACTCGGTGCGCAACAGTGACGACGGCTTCGGCTTTGCCGGCTCCGATGCCATTCTCTTCAACGGCAAGGTGATCAACGCCTCCCTGCTGATCGCCGCACAACTGGATGGAGCAGAGGTGCGCACCGCCGAGTCGCTGGGCAGCTGGAACCAGCTCAGTCTGGTACAGCAGGCGATGGTAGATGTGGGCGTGGTGCAGTCCGGCTACAACGATCCGGCTGCGGCGCTCATCGTCACCGACCTGCTTGATCGCCATCCCGAACCGACCCGTGATCAAATCGATGACGCGCTCTCGGGTCTCTTTCACCGGGACGGCGGCTACCAGCAGTTCTATCAGGCCATCGAGCTTGCCAGTTCACGGATGAAGGATCCCGATTATCTGTGCCAGATTGCCCCCGAGTTTCGTGACGACCTGCGCCACATCGGCAAGAGCTGTCCCAAGGTTGACGCCGCCAAGATGGTGCAGGCCAAGCCCTGCTACGTGGAGGATCGGGTCACCGAGGATGCGCTGGTCATCAAGATGCTGCGCAGCCCCCATCCCCATGCGGTGATCACCAAACTCGACGTGAGCCGCGCCGAAGCCATACCGGGGGTGGTGCACGTCATCACTCACCTCAATTGCCCGGATATTTACTACACCCCGGGTGGCCAGAGCGCGCCCGAGCCGTCACCGCTCGATCGCCGCATGTTTGGCCGCAAGCTGCGTCACGTAGGTGACCGGGTGGCCGCCGTGGTGGCCGAGAGCGAAGCCATCGCATTGGCTGCACTCAAGCTCATCGAGGTCGAGTATCAGGTGCTGCCAGCGGTCATGAACATCGATGAGGCGATGGCCCCCAATGCGCCGCTGGTGCACGACGAGCCCATCGTCTACATGGCCGGTGCACCTGCGGATCTCGAGCAGCAGAACGCCTGCTCGGTGCGCCGTGGCGACGAGCACATGATCATCAACTTCCCCATCGGCTCCCGCCCGCACGAGAACCTGGCCGCCAGCGTCCATGGCCAGATCGGCGATGTGGCCAAGGGCTTTGCCGAGGCGGACGAGATAGTCGAGCGCACCTACGAATCGACCCAGGCCCAGCAGTGCCCGACCGAGCCGCACATCTGCTTCACCTACATGGATGGGGATCGTCTGGTTATTCACGCATCTACCCAGGTGCCGTGGCACGTGCGCCGTCAGGTGGCGCGCATCGTCGGCATGAAGCAGCATCAGGTGCATGTGATCAAGGAGCGGGTAGGGGGCGGCTTTGGCTCCAAGCAGGATATCCTGCTGGAAGAGGTGTGCGCCTGGGCGACCAGGGTCACCGGCCGTCCCGTCACCTTCCGCTACACCCGTGAAGAGGAGTTCATCAGCAACACCTCCCGCCACGTGGCCAAGGTGAAGGTGAAAGTGGGGGCCAAGAAAGATGGCACCATCACTGCCATCGACATGGATTTTCGTGCCAACACCGGCCCTTACGGCAACCACTCATTGACGGTGCCAAGCAACGGCCCGGCGCTCTCCCTGCCGCTCTATCCGTGCGACAACGTGCGCTTTACCGTCAACACCTACTACAGCAACATCTGCCCGACCGGTGCCTATCAGGGTTATGGCGCGCCCAAGGGCAACTTCGCCCTGACCATGGCCATTGCCGAGCTGGCCGAGAAACTGGGGATCGATCAGCTCGACATGGTGGAGCACAACCGGGTGCACGAAGGGGACATCCTCAAGGTGCTGGGGGCCATCGGCGAGGGAAAGATGCCCACTTCTGTGCCCCACGCCGCCAGCTGCGCCCTCGAGCCCATCCTCAAACAGGGTCGCGAACTGATTGCCTGGGATAGCCCCAAACCCGCCGACGGGGATTGGCGCATCGGCCGTGGCGTCGCCATCATCATGCAAAAATCGGGGATCCCGGATATCGATCAGGCCAACTGCATGGTCAAGCTGGAATCGGACGGCACCTTTATCGTCCACTCCGGTGGCGCCGATATCGGTACCGGCCTCGATACCGTGGTCGCCAAGCTGACCGCCGAGGTGCTCGGTTGCCCGCTCAGCGATGTGCATGTGATCTCCGGTGACACCGACCACGCCCTGTTCGACAAGGGGGCCTACGCCTCGTCCGGTACCTGCTTCTCCGGCAACGCGGCCAAGATGGCGGCCGAGAACCTCAAGGCGAAGATCCTGTTCCACGGCGCCTCCATGCTGGGCGAGCCGGTGGAGGATGTGGAGCTGGTTCATCCGGGCATAGTGCGCGGCAAGCAGGGGGAGGTGAGCCTCGCCAAGCTGGCCCACAAGGCCGAGACCGGTACCGGCTTCGGCATTCTGGTGGGCACCGCCAGCTACATCACCTCTGAGCTGGCCTTCCCGTATGGCGCCAACTTCGCCGAGGTGGCGGTCAACGTCAGAACCGGCGAGATCCGGCTCGACAAGTTCTACGCCCTGCTCGACTGCGGTACCCCCATCAACCCGGAGCTGGCCCTCGGCCAGATCTACGGGGCGACCATGCGGGCCATCGGCCACACCATGACCGAAGAGATCTGCTACGACAGCAAGGGCATCCCGCTCACCCGGGATCTGAAGAGCTATGGCGCGCCCAAGATTGGCGACATTCCGCGCGATTTTCGGGCCTTCCTGGTGCCGAGTGACGACAAGGTCGGCCCCTACGGCGCCAAGTCCATCTCGGAGATCGGGGTGAACGGCGCGGCGCCTGCCATCGCCACCGCCATCCACGACGCCTGCGGTGTCTGGCTGCGCAAGTGGCACTTCACGCCGGAGCAGATCCTGCGCGAGCTGGGCAAGCTGGAGCAAAAAGTGTCGGCATAACAAAAGAAAAGGTGAGGGGCGGGCGCCAGCTCGCCCCCAGCGCCTGACGGCGGAATGAGTACTCCGCCTACATTCTGTGTGATGGGACAAACACGATGTCTAAAACAACACGCAAGCACTCGGATCTCATTTACGAGCTGGAAGACAAACCCCCGTTTTATCAAACCCTGATGGGCGCAGTGACCCATCTGCTGGCCATTTTTGTCCCCATGGTAACCCCGGCGCTGATCGTCGGCGGCGCCCTGGGCCTATCCACCGAGATCACCGCCTATCTGGTCTCCATGGCGATGATCGCCTCCGGTATCGGCACCTGGCTGCAGGTAAACCGTTATGGCCCCATCGGGTCTGGGCTGCTCTCCATCCAGTCGGTCAACTTCTCCTTCGTCACCGTGATGATCGCCCTCGGCGGCGCCATGAAAAAAGATGGCATCCACGAGGAGCTGATCGTCTCGACCCTGCTCGGGGTCTCCTTTGTCGGTGCCTTTCTGGTGATGGGCTCCTCCTTCGTGCTGCCCTACCTCAAGCGGGTGATCACCCCGACCGTGAGCGGGGTCGTGGTGTTGATGATTGGTCTGAGCCTTATCAAGGTAGGGATCATCGACTTTGGCGGCGGCTTCTACGCCATGAGCAGCGGCACCTTTGGCAAATACGAGCACATCGGGCTGGGGCTTTTGGTGCTCTGCGTCATCGTCGCCTTCAACTGCAGTCGAAGCCCACTGCTGCGGATGAGCGGCATTGCCATCGGCCTGATGGTGGGTTATGCGGTGGCCCTGATGCTCGGTATGGTGGATTTCTCCGCCCTTGAGAACCTGCCGCTTATTACGGTGCCTATCCCGTTCAAGTACGGTTTTTCCTTCGACTTTCACGCCTTTATGTTGGCGGGCACCATCTATCTGTTGAGCGTGCTGGAGGCGGTGGGGGACATCACCGCCACCGCCATGGTCTCCCACCGGGATATTCAGGGCCCCGAGTTTCAAAAACGGCTCTCCGGCGGCGTACTGGCGGACGGTCTGGTCTCGGTCATTGCCTCGGCACTCGGCTCTTTGCCGCTCACCACCTTTGCCCAGAACAACGGCGTCATCCAGATGACCGGGGTGGCCTCACGCCATGTGGGCAAGTTTATCGCCGTCATCCTGGTGCTGCTGGGGCTTTTCCCCGTAGTAGGGCGCTTCTTTACCACCATACCGTCACCTGTGATGGGGGGCGCCATGGTCATCATGTTCTCCATGATCGCCATCGCCGGTGGTCGCATCATCATCAGCCACGGTTTCGATCGGCGGGAGACCCTGATTGTCGCCACCTCGCTGGGTCTTGGGCTTGGGGTCTCCTATGACCCGAACGTCTTCAAGGTGCTGCCGGCGGGTATCTACATGCTGGTGGAGAACCCCATCTGCGCCGGCGGCATCACCGCCATCATCATGAATCTGGTGCTGCCGCAAAGCCGCAAGCGCAAGGCAGCCGTCAGGGATGCCGAGGCGGTGGAGGTGATCCAGCTGAGCGACAAGCCGGATGTGATCTTTACCGCCCGCAGTGCGGGCCAGCCATCGGCCAGCAAGGGTGAGGGTTCACCAGAGCCAGTACCCGGGGAGGCGGTGGCGCCACAAGTGGAACGGATCTGACGGTTAAACCGGCAAAAAACGTCAACAGAACAAGAAAAACAGGGAAACGGTTATGAAAAACGACAACTCTGTCAAAGCGGTACGCGGCAGCTTCTTCGATATCACCCGGGTGGTGGATCAGCCCGAGGAGATTGAGTCCAACGCCCGTCTTATCGAGGATGGTCTGCTGATCATTCGCAACGGTTGCATCGACTGGTTCGGTGAGTGGGAGGAGGGGAAAGATCGCATTCCGGCCGAAGTGCGGGTGCGCGATTATCGCGGCAAGATGATAGTGCCGGGCTTTGTCGATACCCACATTCACTATCCCCAAAGTGAAATGGTGGGGGCCTATGGCGAGCAGCTGCTGGAGTGGCTCAACCGCCACACCTTCCCGGCCGAGCGGCGCTACAACGATCTCGAGTATGCCCGTGAGATGTCCACCTTCTTTATCAAGCAGCTGCTGCGCAACGGCACCACCACGGCGCTGGTGTTCGGCACAGTGCACCCCGAGTCAGTGGATGCCCTGTTCGAGGCGGCCAGCCGCATCAATATGCGGATGATCGCGGGCAAAGTGATGATGGATCGCAATGCCCCCGATTATCTGCTCGATACCGCCGAGAGCAGCTATGTGCAGAGCAAGCAGCTTATCGAGCGCTGGCACGGCAACGGTCGACTGCTCTATGCCATCACACCACGATTTGCTCCCACCTCGACACCCGAGCAGCTGGAGATGGCGCGGCGGCTGCGCGAAGAGTTTCCCACCACCTATCTGCACACCCATCTGTGCGAGAACAAGGACGAGATCGCCTGGGTCAAATCCCTTTTCCCGGCGCACAAGGGTTATCTCGATGTCTATCACCAGCATGGGCTCACCGGCCACAACTGCGTGTTTGCCCACTGCGTCCATCTGGAAGAGCAGGAGTGGGATTGCTTGAAGGAGACAGGCTCCACCATCGCGTTTTGTCCCACCTCCAACCTCTATCTCGGCAGCGGCCTGTTCAAGCTGCACAAGGCGTGGCGCAAGCAGGTGAAGGTGGGGATGGGCACCGACATCGGCGCCGGTACCACCTTCAACATGCTGCAGACCCTCAACGAGGCCTACAAGGTGATGCAGTTGCAGGGTGAGCGGCTCTCCGCCTATCAGGCCTTCTATCTGGCGACCCTGGGCGGCGCCCATTCGCTGGGGCTGGACGAGAAGATCGGCAGCTTTGCGGTGGGCAAGGAGGCGGACTTCGTGGTGCTCGACCCGGTCGCCACCCCGCTGCAGCAGCTGCGTTATGACAACTCCACCACCCTGCGGGACAAGCTCTTTGTGCTGTTGACCCTGGGGGATGACAGATCCATCTACCGCACCTATGTGGATGGCCAACTGGTGCATGAACGGGGGTAGGGCTTGTAGTGGGCTGCCGCGGCGCAGCCCCAACGAATACGGCGGCTGGCGTGCCCCACAGGGGCGCCAGTCTTGCCGCACCACAGGGGATCTCCCCGCATAGAACGTGAAATGGCCCGGTTTTTTTTGACCAGCAAGGCAAACGTTTGAGTCAAGGCTGCCTGCCCTGGTCTGTCTGTCGCATCCTCTGCCGCCATCGCCTGTTTTTTTATCAAACTGGCGCGAGGCAGACCCGCAGATCCTGTCGCCATTTCGTCATGGAACATTCAGGCGCGTGTGAAGGAGTTGGGTATGACCCAAGCAAACAGCAGGACAAACAGCGTGGAACAGCTGGCCAATGATGACGCCAGCCAGAGCGCAGCAAAGCAACAGCCGCTCACGGCTCTTGATCGCTACTTTATGATCAGCGAGCGGGGCAGCAACGTCAGACAGGAGGTGCTGGCGGGCCTCACCACCTTCCTTGCCATGGTCTACTCGGTGATCGTGGTGCCGAGCATGCTCGGCAAGGCGGGCTTTCCCCCCGGCGCCGTGTTTGTCGCCACCTGTCTGGTGGCGGGGTTCGGTTCGCTCTTGATGGGGCTCTGGGCCAAGTTGCCGATGGCCATCGGCTGCGCTATTTCTCTCACGGCGTTTACTGCATTCAGTCTGGTGCTGGGGCAGCAGATCCCCATTCCGGTGGCGTTGGGCGCCGTCTTCCTGATGGGGGTGCTGTTTACCGCCATCTCGGTGACCGGGGTGCGTAGCTGGATCCTCGACAACCTGCCGATGGGGATTGCCCACGGCACCGGCATCGGGATTGGTCTCTTCTTGCTGCTTATCGCCGCCAACGGGGTGGGGCTGGTGATCAAGAACCCGCTGGAGGGGCTGCCGGTGGCGCTGGGGGCCTTCACCTCCATGCCGGTCATCATGTCCCTGATCGGCCTTGCGGTGATCTTCGGGCTGGAGAAGCTGAGAGTACCGGGGGGGATCCTGCTGGTGATTATCGCCATCTCCATCTTCGGCCTGATTTTCGATCCGGCGGTGAAATATCAGGGGCTGTTCGCCCTGCCGAGCCTGTCGGACGATCAGGGCAAGTCCCTCATCTTCAGTCTGGATATCATGGGGGCCCTCTCGCCGCTGGTGCTGCCCAGCGTGCTGGCGCTGGTGATGACGGCGGTATTCGATGCCACCGGTACCATCCGCGCCGTGGCGGGGCAGGCCAACCTGCTCGATAAGGATGGTCACATCATCAACAGCGGCAAGGCGCTCAGTGCCGACTCGGTCAGCAGCATCTTCTCCAGTCTGGTGGGGGCGGCCCCCGCTGCCGTCTATATCGAATCGGCCGCGGGCACGGCGGCGGGAGGCAAAACCGGCCTGACCGCGACCGTGGTTGGCGGCCTGTTCCTGCTGATGCTGTTCCTCTCGCCGCTCTCTTATCTGGTGCCCGCCTATGCCACCGCACCGGCCCTGATGTATGTGGGTCTCCTGATGCTGAGCAACGTCACCAAACTCGATTTCGATGACTTTGTCGGGGCCATGTCCGGGTTGGTGTGCGCCGTCTTTATCGTGCTCACCTGCAACATCGTGACCGGTATCATGCTCGGCTTCAGCTCGCTGGTGATCGGCCGCATCTGCTCGAAGGAGTGGCACAAGCTCAACGTCGGCACCGTGGTCATCGCCCTGGCGCTGGTGCTCTTTTATGCTGGAGGGTGGGCTATTTAGGGATAACCCGCCCGTTTGGGGTCGCTCTGGCGGCCCCATTTTTATGCCTGTTATTTTTAGCCCGCTCATGCTGACTATCACGTCTCGGCTGTCTCCGCAGTTGGGGGGGCATCGCGATACCATTTTGATAAATCCTCCTACCAGATTGATAGGCTCCCACCCTTGCTCTCCTCGCTCTGCCGTTTTTTTCACCGCAAATGTGCCCCGTTTGCTCAGGGGCTGCCCTTGGCTTGTCGCTGCGAGCCAACAAAAGCGGGCTAGATGGGATCCCCTTCACACTTCTCCCCATTGTCCTGACGATGGCGGGAATCAGGCGCATATCTTGCTGTTTTTTATACCGGTTCCAGATTTTTCCCTTCGAAAAAAGGACTTGCATATGTCCATAGGATTACCGCTCAAGCGGGTGGATGCCGAGGCCAAGGTGACCGGCAGCGCCCGCTATACCGATGACAACATCATGCTCGGGATGCGCCACGCCAAGTACGTGCGAAGCAATATTGCCCACGGCAAGGTGCTTGCCATCGATGCGACCGAGGCACTGGCCCTGCATGGGGTCGAAGCCGTGTTTACCCATGAGGATGTGCCCACCACCTGTTTTCGCACCGCCGGTCACGCCTGGTCCCTCGATGAGGCGAAACGGGATGTGAAAGACCGGCGTCTGCTCACCGACCATGTACGCCACTTTGGCGATGGGGTCGCCATAGTCGTAGCCCGTGATCCGCTGGTGGCCGAGAAGGCTGCCGCGCTGGTCAAGGTGACTTACGAGCCGCTGCCGGTGATGACGGATGCCCAAAGCGCGCTGGCCGACGGTGCCTATCCCATCCACCCGAGCGGCAATCTGCTGCGCCAAAGCCAGCTTCGCGCCAATGACCCGGAGCAGGCCATTGCCTCCGCTGACCTGCAATTTCAGGCGCACTACCGGACGCCGGTGGTGCAGCACTGCCATCTGGAGACGGTGACCTGCTACGCCTACATGGATCAACCGGACCACATCATCGTGGTCAGTAGCACCCAGATCCCCCAGATAGTGCGTAGCCGGGTGGCCAAGTCCCTCGGCCTGCCCTGGTCTAGCGTGCGAGTGATCAAACCCTATATGGGCGGCGGTTTTGGCAACAAGCAGGATGTGCTGGAAGAGCCGATGGCGGCGTTTTTGAGCTACAAACTCGGCGGTGTGCCGGTCAAGGTGACTCTGAGCCGGGAGGAGTGCTTTTTTGCCTCCCGCACCCGCCACGGCTTTGCCATCGATGGCAAGATGGGCCTCAACCGCGATGGCATCCTCAAGGGCTATCAGCTCGACGTGCTCTCCAACACCGGCGGCTATGCCTCTCACGGCCACTCCATCGCCAGCGCCGGTGGCAACAAGATCAGCTACCTCTATCCGCGCAGCGCCTTCGGTTATGACGCCAAGACCTTCTACAGCAACCTGCCCACCGCTGGTGCCATGCGCGGTTACGGCGCGCCGCAGGCGATTTTTGCCCTCGAGTGTATGCTGGACGATGCCTGCGCCGAACTGGGGCTGGATCCGCTTGATGTACGTATCGCCAACGTGGCGCGGGAAGGGGATGTCAACCAGGTCAACCAGAAGACCATCTACAGCGCCGGGTTGCCCGACTGCCTGCTGCGTGGCCGCGAGATATTCGAGTGGGATCGACTCAAGGCCGAGTGCTTGGCGCAGGATCCTGCAAGCCGGGTGCGGCGCGGCATTGGGGTTGCGTGCTTTAGCTACGGCTCCAACACCTATCCGGTGGGGGTGGAGATCGCCGGTGCCCGCATGCTGCTCAATCAGGATGGCACCGTCAATCTGCAGATCGGCGCCACCGAGATAGGGCAGGGGTCGGACACTGTCTTTGCCCAGATGGCGGCCCAGACATTGGGCATTCCGTTTGAGCAGATCCGGGTTATCTCGACTCAGGATACCGACATCACCGCCTATGATCCTGGCTCGTTCGCCTCGCGTCAGAGCTATGTGGCGGCCCCCGCCATCCATCAGGCGGCGCTGCAACTGCGGGCCCGCATTTTGTCGCTGGCGGCCCAGCTCTGCCATCAGGATGTAGGATCCCTGACCCTGATCGACGGTTACGTGGTGCTGGCCGGTGCGCCGGACAAGGTGCTGATCAGCGTCGCCGAGGTGTCGGTCAACGCCTACTACCACCTCACCATCGGCGGTCAGATCACCTCCGAGGTCTCCCACAAGACCACCACCAACCCGCCCAGTTTCGGCTGTACCTTTGTCGATCTCAGCGTTGATATCGATCTCTGCAAGGTGACCATCAATCGCATCATCAACCTGCACGATGCGGGCAAGATCCTCAATCCGCAGCTGGCGGAGGGGCAGGTGCACGGCGGCATGGGGATGGGGATCGGCTGGTCCCTGTTCGAGGAGATGATCATCGACGCCAAAACTGGCGTGGTGCGCAACCCCAACCTGCTCGACTACAAGTTCCCCACCATGCTGGACTTGCCGGAGCTTGAATGCGACTTCGTGCAGACCTACGAGCCCCAATCGGTCTATGGCCACAAATCCCTGGGGGAACCGCCCATCATCTCGCCGGGCCCGGCGATCCGTAACGCCATCCGCATGGCGACCGGGGTGGCCATCAACGAGCTGCCCATCACCCCCAAAACCCTGTTCCGGGAGTTTGTCGCGGCGGGTTTGATTGGCGAGGGATCAGGGGAGGAGCAACACCATGTTTGATATTGCCCGTTACTACAAGGCGCACAGTGTAGCCGAGGCGGTCGCCCTGCGTCAGGCTGACCCCGAGGCGCGCCTCCTGGCCGGTGGCACCGATGTGATGATCCAGCTGCATCACCTCAACGCCGCCTATCGCCATATCGTCGATATTCACGACTTGCCCGAGCTCAAAGGGGTGAGCGAGTTGCCTGATGGATCGGTCCGCATCGGCTCCGGTACCACCTTTGCCGAGCTCATCGAAAACGAGCTGGTGCAGCGCCGCCTGCCGATGTTGGCCGAAGCGGCCGCCACCATCGCCGGCCCGCAGATCCGCAACGTCGCCACCTATGGCGGCAATATTTGCAACGGCGCCACCAGTGCTGACTCGGCGGCGCCGACTGTCGCGCTGGAAGCAGAGCTGGAAATCGCTGGCCCCGATGGTACGCGCCGCATCCCCATCGCCGGTTTTCATACCGGCCCTGGCAAGGTGGCGCTGCAACCTGCGGAGATCCTGGTGGCGTTTCATTTCGCCCCGGATACTCACCCCCAGGTGGGCTCCCACTACTTCAAATACGCCATGCGCGATGCCATGGACATCGCCACCATCGGCTGCGCCGCCTACTGCCAGATTGAGGATGGTCACTTCAAGCGCTTGCGGCTTGCTTACGGCGTGGCGGCACCGACGCCGGTGCGCACCCCTCACGCGGAAGCGGCGGCCGAAGGGCAACCCCTGACTCGCGCCACACTGGCCGCCATTGCCGAGGCGGTGGTGGCCGATGTGGCGCCACGATCCTCCTGGCGGGCGGAGAAAGAGTTTCGCCTGCACCTTATCAAAACCCTGGCGCTGCGGGTGGTCGCCTGCGCAGTCGAACGTGCCGGAGGCAAGATCCTATGATGCAACCGCAAAGCTGTCCCGCCGTGGAGATCCAGTGCGAGATCAACGGCAAGCCTTACTCCTATGCAGTGCCGCCCACCATGTCGCTGCTCCACTTCCTGCGCGGGCAGGGGCTCATCAGTGTGAAAGAGGGGTGCAGTGTCGGTGAGTGCGGCGCCTGTACCGTGCGGGTGAATGGCACTGCCATCGACAGCTGCCTCTATCTGGCGGTCTGGGCCGATGGCAAATCCATTCGCACCGTGGAGGGGGAGCGCAAAGGCAATGAGCTCTCCGACGTGCAGCAGGCCTTTATCGACGAGGGGGCGGTACAGTGCGGTTTTTGTACCCCGGGCCTCGTGATGGCGAGTGCCGCCCTGCTCGACAAGACCGCACGTCGTCCGCTGACCGATGCGGAGATCCGCCGCGGGCTGTCGGGCAACCTCTGCCGCTGTACCGGTTATCAGAACGTGGTACGGGCGGTGAAGAAGTGCTGCAAAGGGTGATAGTTCGGGTGCCGTGAGTGGTGCGTGCCGTTATTTGAAAAAAGGAAATCAAGCCGCCCAAAAACACAGGCCCGCCTCGAAAGAGGCGGGCCTGCTGCTGAGTGGGGTCAGGAGAAATCACACTTTTGGCTGGTCGATCACCAATTTGCCATCTTTGACCGGAATGGTGGCGCCCGGGGCTTGCTTCATGCGGATCACCCCCTCCTGACCGGCGAGGCGATAGGTCACGTCATAACCAATGGTGTTGACGCTCGTATCCTGTACGGTTTTGCAGCGCTGCTCGGTGGTGGTGTAGGTATCGCCCGCCTGCATATTGCCCTGCACCTGATTGCCGGCATAACCTCCCGCGACCGCCCCGGCGGCAGTAGCCACCTTCTTGCCGCTGCCACCGCCAAACTGGTGGCCGACCACGCCACCCAGCGCCGCGCCCACCACGGTGCCGAGGATCTTGTGCTCATCCTGTACCGGCTTGCGGTGAGTCATGGTGACGTTGCGACACTCCTGGCGGGGGGTCTTGATGGTCTCGGTGATCGGCTTGCTGGCTATCACCTCGGCAAAGGTGGGTTGGGGTGTAAAGAGGGAGCCGCTGGCCGCCGCCGAGAGCGCCAGGGCCGAGGCGATGCCAATACCGATACCTGCCATCATGGATCTGTTCATCTTGTTGTTCTCCTGCATACCCATACGGGCTGTTCCAATCTGGCGCCATCTTGTCATAACCGGTTGGCCGGACAAGGCGAGGGGGATGGGCCTGCGACAGGCGCTGGCAAGGTCAAAAAACAGCCACCATGAAAAAGTGTCTGGCTTTGGCGACAACGGACTAAAAGTGACCAGTTTCCGGCACATGGCGGGCTTTGCCAGTGTGATAAGGAGCAATTCGAGTCGCAATTTGCAAGGCGGGCGGTGAGCAGAATGCCAGAGTGGCAAGGCGTTGGCGGTGGCAGGTCAAGGGATAGGTTTTGAACGGGCGCGCTGTTCTTTGAGATGGCCACGTAAGTGGTTGATAAATGGCTCCAGCCCCATCGGATGTTGGCCGATAAGAGATCACGGCAAGCATTTTGCTTTGATTGAGTGAAGCAAAGGGTGAACGGGTCGGCAGACAACTGCGTAAGACCTGATATGAAGATGTTCACCCGAGATCACCGGATCAACGAGGGGGAGATATGTCAATGTTACCCAGCTGGATCACCCCGGCCATCCAGGCCAACATCATCACGGTGCAGCAGGCCGAACGTCTGCTCTCATCCTTCTACCAGCCCCTTGCCGAGCAGGGAGAGGAGCTTACCGCCGATATCGCCGACATCAGCCTCAAGCTCTACTGCTTCCGCCAGCAGGGGCGGGTACGCCACTAAGGCTGACAAAAGAACACCCCGCGCCAGGCACGGGGTGTTGTCACTCATGTATCACAGGCCCATCAGGCCAACATCACTTGCGCCACAAGCATCAGGGCGCCAAATCCCAGCACAAAGCCCACCATGGGCAGCACGAACTTGACCCACTTGTTGAACTGGATGCCGAGCATCTGCAGGGTGACCAGCACCAGTCCGGTGGGGGCCAGGAACAGCATGGCGTATTGGCCCCAGTTGTAGGCCGACACCACGATATAGCGGGGGATCATCACGGTATCTGCCAGCGGCGCCATGATGGGCATGGAGAGCACTGCGAGCCCCGAGGAGGAGGGCACCACCAGCCCCAGCAGGGTGAACACCAGCATCTGCGCCACCGCGAACACGGCGCCGTGCATGCCGGAGACCAGATCGGAGGCGTAGGCCAGAATGGTGTCCGAGATCATCCCCTGATCCAGCACCAGATTGACCCCCCGTGCCAGCCCGATGATGAGGGAGACCGCCACCAGCTCCGACGCCCCCTGGGTGAAGGCTTCGACCGCCTCTTTCTCTTTGAGACCCGAGATAAAAATGATGATGATGGCGATGGTCAGGAAGGAGGCCGCCATCTGCGGAAACCACCAACCGGCCATGGAGACGCCCCACACCATCAGCGGGAAGGCGAGGATAAACAGGGTCAGAATGATCTTGCGGCGCAGGGTGAAGGGCACCCCTTCGTCCATAGAGCCCTCTTTGAGAAAACGGGCGCGAAAACTCTCTCTGTCCTCATAGGTGTAGGAGAAGGCAGGGTTGGCCTTGATCTTCTTGCAGTACCAGTAGAGATAACTGATCACCACCAAGGTGCCCACCAGACAGCCAATGGCGCGAAAGATCAGCCCCTCGGTAAAGGGAATGCCGGCGGCATTGGAGGCGATCACCACCGAGAAGGGATTGATGGTGGAGAAGGTGGTGCCCATGGAGGCAGCGAGGAAGATGGCTCCCACGCAGACGATGGAGTCATAGCCGAGCGCCAGAAAGATGGGCACCAGTATGGGGTAGAAGGCGACCGCCTCTTCCTCCAGTCCGCAGGTGGTGCCTCCCAGCGCCATTACGAAGCAGACCAGCGCCACAAACAGGAACTCGTTGCCCCGGGTCTTGTGCGACAGCGCCACCAGCCCCGCACTGAATGCGCCTGTCTTGTTGATGACGCCGATCAGCCCCCCGAGCACCAGAATAAAGACGATGATATCCGCCCCCTCGATGGTGCCCTTGACCATGCTGACTGCCACGTCACCGAGCCCCTTGGGCGCTTGCTCCAGCCGTGCATAGGTGCCGGGAATGGCGATGGGCTTGCGGATGGTGCCGTTGGTAAATTGCTCCACCGCAATATTGATATTGAGTTTTGCCAGGGCATCCTGGGTTGCGGGAAGTCGGCTTATTTCCCCCTGTGGGCTATTGACCATCAGGCTTTCACTGGCCGGATTATAAGAGAGCTTGGCATAGGCGCCCGCCGGAATTATCCAGGTCAGCGCAATGGCCAGCAACATAATAAGAAACAGAATGGTAAATGCAGTAGGGAATTGTCTGCGTGGTGTGGTATTCGGCACGGCACTCATAAAATGCTCCTTGATAAAGCAGGTTTGGGCTCGGCGGAATATCGGGTCGATAGGGTTTCTGCGTCATACATCTAAGGTACGCAAACTCACTGTGGATTGCGTAGTGATTGGCGAGAAATCTGGCCTGATATTGAACATCCGGTAGATTGTTTCAAGTTGTAACCGTAACCCGTGCGTGGCTGGATGAACATGGCGCCATGCTCGCTTTATGGGATGGCTCACAAAATTTATTTTCCATGGATTTAACAGCTGATATGAAATAAAAGTTATTATGCAATAACTATTTCAGCTTTCGTTTTACGCGGCTTACTTTAAATAAAGGTCATGAAAATAGTGTGTACCGAGATGAATGAAATGACATATAAATCAGCTTTGATGGAATAATATTCCACTATTGTCATTTTTCGTTGTTCGCCAAAAACAGCCTGTGAAAAAAATGGCACGCTTTCCAGTAACGAAATATTTTTTGCAACGAAAACAGAAGGCCCCTGTTGGTAGCAGGCTGCCCCTGTCTAAGACGTTTTGCTAATACCTGCCGCCGCAGGCTCACTGTTAGGCTGTCATCCCCATAAGAGACCAGTTACGGGCAGGATGCCCATGTCGCTTGCTGATCTCTGATTGATCCCGAAACTGCCCGTTTTGTGCCACCTGTGAGGAAGGAATCCGATGACAGTGCAGAACATCTATGAGCGCGACCTTGCCAAAACCGCCGCCAATTTCGAGGCCCTGACCCCCATCAGCTTTCTGGGGCGGGCGGAGCGGGTTTATCCTGACTATCCGGCGCTGATCCACGGCTCGCTGCGCCAGAGCTGGGGCGAGACCGCCCGCCGTTGCCGCCAGTTGGCTTCGGCCCTGCGGCTTAGCGGTATCGGGGAGGGGGATACCGTCTCCATCGTTGCGCCCAATATCCCGGCGATGTTTGAAGCTCACTTTGGCGTGCCCATGAGCGGCGCTGTGCTCAACACCATCAATACCCGCCTCGATGCCGAGTCGATGGCTTTTATCTTCCAGCATGCCCAGAGCAAGGTGGTGCTGGTGGACAGGGAGTTTGGTACCGTGGTGCGCAAGGCGCTGGATCTGCTGAAGAGCCAACCTCTGGTCATCGCTATCGACGATCCCCTCTACCGGGAAGGGGCGCTTGTCAGTGACCTCGACTATGAGACCTTTATTTCCACTGGTAACGGCGATGAACCCGGCTGGTTGCCAGAGGATGAGTGGCAGGCCATTTCCCTTAACTACACCTCCGGCACTACCGGCAATCCCAAGGGGGTGGTCTATCACCATCGCGGCGCTCACCTCAACGCCATCAACAACGTACTCTCCTGGGAGCTGCCCAAACATCCCGTCTACCTCTGGACATTGCCGATGTTTCACTGCAACGGCTGGTGTTTCCCCTGGACGCTGGCGGCCACCGCCGGGGTGAGCGTCTGCCTGCGCCATGTGCAGGCAGACGCTATTTATGAGGCGCTGCACGAGCACAAGGTGAGCCACTTCTGCGCGGCGCCCATCGTGCTCAATATGCTCAACAATGCCGATCCGGCGCTCAAGCGGGGGCTGGATCACCCCATCAAGGTGATGACCGCTGGCGCTGCGCCCCCCGCCACCGTGATCGCCGGTATGGAAGCGATGGGGATCGCCGTGACCCACGTCTATGGCCTCACCGAAACCTATGGCCCCTGCGTGTTGTGCGAACCGCAAAGAAGCTGGCAAGGTCAGGATGCCACGGCGCTCTCCCGCCTCAAGGCGCGGCAGGGGGTTGCGTCACCTCTGCAGGGGGAGATGCGGGTTATCAACCCGGTCAGCGGCGAGCCGGTTGCCAAGGATGGCAAAACCATGGGGGAGATAGTGCTGCGCGGTAATGTGGTGATGAAAGGCTATCTCAAAAATCCGGCGGCCAGCGCCGAGGCGATGGCGGAGGGGTGGTTTCGCAGTGGCGATCTGGCGGTATGGCACCCGGATGGTTATGTGGAGATCAAGGACAGATCCAAGGACATCATCATCTCCGGCGGGGAGAACATCTCCAGTCTGGAGGTGGAGGATGTGCTCTATCGCCATCCCGATGTGGACGAAGCGGCGGTGATCGCCATGCCTGATGAGAAGTGGGGGGAGGTACCCTGCGCCTTCGTGAAACTGAAAGAGGGGCGAGAGACTACCCAGGCGGAGTTGATCGCCTTTTGCCGGGAGCAGATGGCCCACTTCAAGGCCCCCAAACGCATCATCTTCACCCCGCTGCCGAAAACCTCTACCGGCAAGGTGCAAAAATTCGTGCTGCGCAAACAGCTGGGGTAGCCGCCTGTTCGTAAGGAACCAGCACAGACTTTCATAGAAGCGAGAAACGAGGGAGCATGGAGGGCTGCTGGCCCTCCCATTGTGTGGCTAGGGAGCCTTGCAGGCGACGCAGTTGCGGCCGCTCTGTTTGGCCTGATAGAGCATCTGATCGGCGCGGGCGTAGAGGCTCTCCATCTGCTCCCCCTCGCCATTTTCCACCAGTCCGGCGCTGATGGTGATGACCAGCTTATCCCCATCGGGCAGGGGCAGCGGGCTTTGCATCACCTGCAGGCGCAGCCGTTCGGCCAGTGATGCGGCGGCCTGGAGGGTAGTGTTGGGCAGTAAAATGGCGAACTCGTCGCCACCGATACGAGCCAGCACATCTTCGCTGCGCAGCACCGATTGCATCACCCTGCCCAGATGCATCAGCGCGCTATCCCCAAGGGGATGCCCGAAGCGATCGTTGATGCACTTGAACTGATCCACATCCAGCACCATCAGCACCGAGGTGAGGTGGTGGCGCATGTCCAGACTGAGGTTCTTCTCGCACAACTCGAAAAAGAAACGGCGGTTGTAGAGACCGGTGAGGCCATCGCGCACCGACTGCTGGTGCAGCTGCTCCTTGAGCTGGTGCAGTTCGGTAATGTCGGAGGAGATACCGATCAGGGTGGGAGTGCCATCCCCCAACAGAAAGGGCACCTTGACCGACCAGTAGTAGTGCTGATTTCCCTCGGGATCGGTCAACATCTCTTCCCCGGCTTGCAGCTCGCCGGTTTCGAATACCCGGTTGTCCAACCGCCACAGCTGGCAGGCGCTGGCAGCCGGGATCACCTCGTCATCGCGCCGGTTGATGATCTGCTCGGCAGGAAGGCCCAGCAGATCGGCGACCTTTTGGTTGACGTAGAGAAAGCGGTGCAGGCTGTCTTTCATATAGATATGGGCATCCACATTGGCGAGGATGAGCTCCAGCAGCTGATGCTGCTCCGCCATGCGGGCCTCAATCAGCTTGTGTTCGGTGATATCGGTGGAGATGCCGCACAGGCCGATCAGGTTGCCATCCCTGTCATACATGGGCTTTTTGACAGTCCAGTAGTAGCGCTTTTCCCCGGTGGTTTTGAGGTAGTTGACCTCCTCCTGGGCGAGGGCAAGCTGCTGCTCCAGTACCAGTTGATCGTTGCGCTGAATCGCATCCGAGAATTCGAGATCAAAAAAAGCCCGATCATCCTGTCCCTGCAACTCGGCGAGGGTGCAGCCAAAGAGATCCAGCACCGCCTGATTGGCATAGGTGTAACGGCCCGCCAGATCCTTGGTGAACATGTAGGCGTCCGTCTCGTTGAAGATGGCTTTGAGGTGATCCAGCTCATGCTGCAATCGGGTCGAGAAGGGTTCTTCCTTCATGGGGCTAGCCATCCTTGGGTCGCTGCGATGGGTTGGTTGAACAGAGATAACCAACGTGCATCATCTTCTTTAAATTAAGCACCGAACAAGCCAGATTTCGCGTTTATTTCTGCAGGTTCTGCGCCATGTCACACGGTTGTCATCGTTGGCGTGGTCAAAGGAAATCAGCTGAGTCCGTGGCTATTTAGATAACCGTCCCCCTATATCGGCCCGGCTTCGTGAGCCAGCAGCGGAGAAATTAACCGGCAGTCAAATACGCCAGCCCGAGTGGCAGAAAGGGCAACAAACAGGTCTTTAATCAAACTATTTTTACTGTGCCCCTGATATCATCCTCAGCAACGCAATATGGAGAGATACGAGATGGCAGTGGCACCGTTTAATTGGGATGACGCAGTTCAGTGGGACGGGCCGGGGGCCATTGCGGGTAGCGAAGAGATCTTGAGTGCCGATCGGCTGGATCGCGCCCGCTATGCCGAATTTCTGACTAAATACCTGGCCGCCGAAGGCAAGCAGCGCAACTATGTGCTTAACCTCAATGCCGAATGGGGGGCGGGTAAAACCTGGTTTATCAAGCGCTGGTATATGGAGCTCAAAGCGCACTATCCCACCGTCTATATCGATGCTTGGCAACAGGATTTTTCCGATGATCCCTTATTGACGGTTATTTCATCGATTATCGACCAGTTAAAAATGATTGCGGGAAAAGAAAACCCGATTCCAGAAGGAATGCGTCAGCGGCTGCTGGGATTGTTTAAAGTGGGTGGCAAATTGGCCCTGAAAGCGGCAATCAAAAAAGCTGGATTGGAAGAAGATGATTTCTCTCTGGAAGGGGAGGATGCCAATCTGCTGGTCGATGCCTTATGCAGCAATCAGAAAGAGCGTTATGAATCTATCCAGTATCTTAAACAAGAGATACGGCAATGGGTTGAAGGTGCTGTTGTTTTAGGTAATGGAGAGCTGGATTATCCCGCTTTTATTTTGATTGATGAACTGGATCGCTGCCGCCCCTCCTATGCGGTAGAAATGCTGGAAACAATCAAGCATATATTCGACATTCCCAAAGTTGTTTTTGTATTGGCAACGGATACCGAGCAGTTGCAACATGCCATCAAGGTAATTTATGGCGGTGGGTTTGATGCCCAGACTTACTTGGGGAGATTTTTCAAACGACGTTTTTATTTGAATAAATGCCCTAGTCATTTTCTCATAGAAGAGTTTGTTGCGGATCGGTTTGAGCTTTTATGTAGTAAAACATTTCATTGCTTTTCAGATGCTAATGACTTTTCTAAAACACTTGCAAAAATTGTTGATGCATACCATCTCTCTGCAAGAGAGGTTGAGTCATTCCTAGATACTTTGTTTGCTATATTGCATTCAGTATCGGAGAATTCCATAGACATTATCTATTTATCGGCCTTACTTATTATGCACTCAAAAGTTTCTACGGCATATATGATTCTTCGTAATGGTGGTATTCTCTTAGATGCTGAGATTGCTAATATTAGTCTGAATAAAGATACTGTGCTGTCATTTAAAAGTAAGGCTAAACTGCCATTAACGATTAGTTATTGGTCTGGTGTTCAGTCAGGATGCAATGAAAAGGTGGTTTGGAAAGTGGATGACTTTTATGCATATATAATACAGGTTCACAAAACACTCAATGATTACTACTTATCTAGTAATAAGTATGCGCTGAATGAAATGAATCAGATAACTGTTATAAAATCAGATGTCAGGTGTGATGACAGCGGTGTGTATTATCAAGTATGTCTGAAAAGTAAAGGGTTGGGAAATTCTGACTATATAGAGTTGGTCGAATTATCAACTTTGTTATTATGATAGATGGGCTAAACGCCCATCTATCAATATGCAGTTATTTATTATGCCGCTCATAAAGCCGCTGAACGACATCCTGTAATCCCAGCCCTTCGTTTTGCAACAGCACGGTCAGGTGGTAGAGCAGATCGGCGGATTCGTTAATGAGCTCCTCCCGATCCTTGGCCATGGCGGCCAGCGCCACTTCGACACCTTCCTCACCTACCTTCTGGGCGATGCGCTTGGTGCCTTTGCCGTAGAGGCTGGCGGTGTAGCTGGTGGCTGGATCGGCCCCTTTGCGAGAAGCCAGCACCTGCTCCAGCTCTGCCAAAAAACCGAGCGGTGGCAGAGGGTGGCCGTTAAAGCAGGAGGTAGTGCCCTTGTGGCAAGTGGGGCCGACGGGGTTGGCGGCAATCAGCAGGGAATCCTGATCGCAGTCGGTGCTGATGGCCACGAGTTGGAGCATATTGCCCGAGCTTTCACCCTTGGTCCAGAGCCGCTGTTTGCTGCGGCTAAAGAAGGTGACCTGACCGGTAGTCTGGGTCTTTTCCAGCGCTTCACGGGTCATAAAGCCCTGCATCAGCACCTCGCCGCTGGCGGCGTGCTGGACGATGGCGGGGATCATGCCGTCACACTTTTCCCAGTCGAGCTCTTCAATTAATAAGTTGGAATTATGCACGGGTATCGGCTCCTCTATTATCAGACCGGCACTCAGGGCGGGGGATCATGGCGCATTTACACTTTTCCCAGTCGAGTTGTTCGGCGAGGGGGCGCGCGCTGGCGGTTGCTTGTGTGTTATCTGAGAAGTTATTCACGGATGGCGACTCCTTCGGTTTTTAGCCAGCGTTTCAATTCGGGAATGGGGATAAGGCCCTTGTGGAATACAGAGGCAGCCAGCGCCCCGTCCACATCGGCGAGGGTAAAGGCATCGCGAAAGTGCGCCATGGCACCGGCGCCGCCGGAGGCAATCAGCGGCACCTTGCAGACGCTGCGTACCAGCTTGAGCTGGTCGAGATCATAACCTTGGCGCATGCCGTCCTGATTCATCACGTTCAGCACGATTTCGCCCGCGCCGCGTTTTTGCACCTCCTGCACCCAATCGAGGGTGTGCCAAGCGGTGGTGCGGGTGCGACTCTCGTCGCCGGTAAACTGTTTGACCTGATAGTGGCCCGTGTCGGCGTCGAAGTAGGAGTCAATGCCCACCACCACGCACTGCACGCCAAAGCGCTCGGCCAGTCGGCTGATCAGGGTCGGGTCGGCCAGCGCAGGGGAGTTGATGGAGACCTTGTCGGCGCCAAATTCGAGGATCTGGCGGGCATCCTCAACGCTTTTGATGCCACCGGCGACGCAGAAGGGGATATCGATCACCTCTGCCACCCGGCTCACCCAGCTTTTGTCCACCACCCGGGCATCGCTGGAGGCGGTGATGTCATAGAACACCAACTCGTCAGCGCCCTCTTCGGCGTAGCGGCGCGCCAGCTCGACTATGCCGCCCATCACCTCGTGGTTACGAAATTGCACCCCTTTGACCACCACGCCATCTTTCACGTCGAGGCAGGGGATAATGCGTCTTGCCAGCATCAGTTGCCTCCTGTGGTGTCGGCTGCGGGGGCTTGCCAGCAGGCGATGGCGTCACCTACCGAGAACTTGCCCTCCAGCAGGGCGCGGCCAAGGATGATCCCCTTGACGCCGGAGCCCTTGAGCGCCTCGATATCCGCGATGCCGCCAATGCCGCCGGAAGCCTGAAAAGCGACGCTCGGGTAGCGGGCGCAGAGATCCCGATAGAGCTCGACGTTGGTGCCAGCCAGGGTGCCGTCACGGCTGATGTCGGTACAGAGCACATGCTTGAGCCCGGCGGGGAGGAAGCGCTCGATCAGCGCTTCAATGGTCACACCGCTGTTCTCCTGCCAGCCTGCCACAGCGATATGGCGATTGCCCTGCTCATCGATATTGACGTCCAGCGCCAGCACTATCTGCTCGGGGCCATATTTCTCCATCCAGCTCGCCACCAGATCCGGGGATTTGACGGCGGTGGAGCCAATCACCACCCGGCTGGCACCGGCGGCCAAGAGGTCTGCCACATCCTGTTCGGTGCGCACGCCGCCACCGACTTGCACCGGTGCTTCGGTGGCCGACAGCAGCTGGGTCAGCAGGGGGAGCTGGCGCGCCTTGGCATCCTTGGCACCGTCCAGATCCACCAGATGGAGCTGCACCGCCCCCTGAGAGACATATTCGTCGAAGCGGGCCTGCGGGCTGCTGCTGTATTCGGTCTTCTGCTCGTAGTCCCCCTGATAGAGGCGAACTACCTGACCGTTGATAAGGTCAATTGCGGGAATGATCATGCTAGTCACAGCTCCAGAAAATTTTGCAGCAAACGGGCACCGGCTGCGCCTGAGCGCTCCGGGTGGAATTGGGCGCCGAAGAAGTTGCTGTGCTCTGCAACCCCACCGACGATGGCGGTAAACGGCTGGCCGTAGTCACAGGTCGCCAGCGTCGCTTCGGTCACCTCCAGCGCATAGGAGTGAACGAAGTAGAAGTAGCTGCCGCTCGGGATCCCCTTGAGCAGAGGATGGGTCTCGTCATGCTCAATCTGGTTCCAACCCATATGGGGCAGGCGCAGATTGCCGACTTCCATCAACCGGATCTTGCCCGGCACAATGCCAAGGCAGTCGATAAGCCGCTCTGACGGGTCATCCGTACTCATGCTCTCTTCGGAGGCCTCCGCCAGCATCTGCATGCCGAGGCAAAAGCCCAGCAGCGGCTGCTTGGCGGCGCGAATTAGCGGTATCAGCCCGCGCTCGTTGAGGTTTTTCATGGCGGCCACCGCGGTGCCGACACCCGGCAGGATCAGCTTGTCCGCCTGCTCGATATCGGCTGCCTGGCTTGAGACCAGCGGCTGCACGCCGAGGCGCTCGAACGCCATCCTGACCGAGGCCAAATTGGCACAGCCGGTGTCGATAATGACCAGTTTCTGCTTGCTCACATCCATCACAGCACTCCCTTGCTGGAGGGAAGCTCGCTTCCTTCCACCCGAATAGCCTGACGCAGGGCGCGGCCAAAGCCTTTGAACAGCGCCTCCACCTGATGGTGGGTATTGCCGCTGCCCACCTTCATCTGCAATGTGATGGCCATGGCGTCCGAGAGGGAGCGGAAGAAGTGGGGCACCATTTCGGTGGCCATCGCGCCCACGTTGTCACGGCCAAAGCCGCTCGGGCAGTCAAACACGAAGTAGGGGCGGCCGCTGAGATCCAGCGCGGTGCTCACCTCCTGCTCGGTCAGCGGGCGCGCATCGATCACTGCCTGCACCTCGTCCATCGCCAGCACAAAACCGAAACGGCCGATGCCGCGCTTGTTGCCAAGGGCCTGACGCAGCGCCTGACCGAGGGCCAGTCCCACATCCTCTACCGTGTGGTGATCGTCAATATGCAGATCGCCGCTGACGTTCAGCTTGAGCTGGAAACCGGCGTGGGTGGCAATCTGATCCAGCATGTGATCAAAGAAGCCGATACCGGTGGCGATCTGGTTGCCGCCGCTCTTGTCCAAGTCAACAGCTACCTGAATGCGGGTCTCTTTGGTGTAACGTTCTACTTCGGCTACTCGTCCTTTGGATAACAGCTGATCACGGATGGCGAGCCAGTCGTGATCCTGCGGGTGGTAGCGAATACCGCCAATGCCCATATTCTCGGCGAGTTGCAGATCGGTCTGGCGATCGCCAATCACGAAGGAGTTGGTAAAGTCGATGCGACCCGAGGCGAGATACTCCTTCACCAGCCCGAGGTGGGGCTTGCGGCAGCTGCAACCGTCGGTGGGGAAGTGCGGGCAGATCAACACCTGCTCCCACTTCACCCCTTGCGATTCAAACAGGTGCATCATCAGGTCGTGGGGGGGCTGGAAGTTCTCCAGCGGCAGGCTGGCGGTGCCCAGCCCGTCCTGATTGGTCACCATCACCAGCACGTAGCCGGCGGTCTGCAACTCGCGCAGCACCGGAATGACCATGGGCTCGAAGCGAAGCTTGGCGAGGCTATCCACCTGCTTGTCGGTCACCGGCTCTTCAATCAGGGTGCCGTCGCGGTCGATAAACAAAAACGGGGTCTTCATCGCTACATCCTTGTCTTACAAAGTGGGAGAGGGCAGATCACGCAGTACCGCCAGCACGGCATCCATCTCGCCCTGATAGCCGATGGTGACGCGAATGCTGTTATCCAAGCCGGGTTTGGTCGAGAAATCCCGCAGTATGATGCCAGCGGCCTTCATGGCGGCAAAGACGGCGGCGCCATCCACAAAGCGCACCAGCACGAAGTTGCCCTTGTCCTCGAACACCGCTTTGACGCAGGCAAGCTTGGCCAGCTCTGCCTTGAAGGCGGCCTTTTGCTTGTTGAGCTCCATCACTCGCTCCTGCATCAGCTCCAGCCCCATGGGGGAGAGGGCCTGCGCCGCGATCTGGGCGATGGGCTCGGGGATGGGATAGGGGGCGATCACCTTGGCCAGCATGGCGATCACCTCGGGGCTTGCCAGCGTAAAGCCGCAGCGGATCCCCGCCAGCGCAAAAGCCTTGGAGAGGGTGCGGGTCACCACCAGATTGGGGAAGCGGGCCAGCAGGTCCACTACGGACGCTTCCGGGCAGAACTCGATATAGGCTTCGTCCACCACCACGATGGCGCGATCCTTGGCCTTCTCCAGCAGGGCGATGAGGCCATCGCGCCCCACCAGATCCCCGGTGGGGTTGTTGGGGGAGCAGAGAAACACCAGCTTCACATCGCCGAGGCGATCGGCGATGGCGGGCCAGTCGGGCTGGCGGCTGGCGGTCAGCGGCTGCTCGACGATGCCCACGCCACAGGTCTCGGCGCTGATGGCGTACATGCCGTAGGTGGGCGGACAGATGAGGATCTGATCTTCACCCGCTTCGCAGAAGGTGCGAATAAGCAGCTCGATGGCCTCATCGGCGCCGCGGCTCACCAGCACCTGATCCGGATTAACCCCGGCGTAGGCGGCATAGCCGTTCACCACCTCGGCCGGTTGGCACTCGGGGTAGCGGTTGAGACGGCTCCCCTCGATGGTGAAGGGATAGGCCTGCGGCGCCTCGTTGGCGTTGAGCCAGACGTGGCCCTTGCCGCCGATGCGGCGGGCGGATTGATAAGGGGTGAGGGCCCGCACCACGCGGCGCGCCAGATTGGCAATGCTCATGACAAATCCTTCTGCTGTGCTGTTGGTTGGGGCACGGCGGCCAGGGCGTTCAATCTGAGGGTGACGGCATTTTTATGGCCATCGAGCCCCTCGGCCTCTGCGATGCGCTCGACGATAGGGCCAAGGCCGCGAATACCTTCGGCGCTCAGCTCCTGCACCGTGTAGCGGCGCTGATAATCGGCGAGGCCAAGGCTGGAGCAGGTGCGGGCATAGCCGTAGGTGGGCAAGGTGTGGTTGGTGCCGCTGGCGTAATCGCCGACCGACTCGGGGGTCCATGCTCCCAGAAAAATGGAACCGGCGTTCTCGAGTTTATCCAGCAGATCACGGGGGTCGCGGGTCTGCACAAGCAGGTGCTCCGGCGCGTAGGCGTTGGAGATGACACATGCCTCGGCCAGATCGTCACAGAGGATCACCAGACTGCTGCCGAGCGCCTGCGCGGCGATATCGCGGCGGCTCAACTTGGCCAGCTGGCGCTTGATTTCCCCTGCGATGGCATCGGCCAGCAGCGGCGAGGTGGTGACCAGCACCACCTGGCTGTCGGGGCCGTGCTCGGCCTGGGAGAGCAGATCCGCTGCCACGAAGGCGGGGTTGGCGCTCTCGTCGGCAATCACCAGCACCTCGGAGGGGCCGGCGGGCATATCGATGGCGGCGCCGCGCCAGTCGCGGGATACCTGCCCCTTGGCTTCGGTCACATAGGCGTTGCCCGGGCCGAAGATCTTGTCCACCTTGGGGATGCTCTCGGTGCCGTAAGCCATAGCCGCGATGGCCTGGGCGCCGCCGATGGCGAACACCTTCTCGACGCCGCAGGCGCGGGCGGCAAACAGGATCTCGTCGCTGGCGGGGGACGGGGTGCAGAGCACCACTTCACGGCAACCGGCGATAGCCGCCGGAATGGCCAGCATCATCACGGTGGAGGGGAGCGGCGCGCTGCCCCCCGGCACATAGAGGCCGACCCGACTGATGGGCTGGGTGCGCAGCTCGCACACCACACCTGGTTGGGTTTCCACTCTTACCACCGGCTGTACTTGTGCGGCATGGAAGGTTCGAATGTTGGCAATGGCCGCTTCGATGGCGCTTTTGATGTCGTCATCCAGCCGCGCGCAGGCGGCTTCAATTTCAGCCTCGCTAACGCGCAACTGCTCACGGGGGGCGCGCTCGAAGCGCAGGCTCAGCTCGCGCAGGGCCTCATCGCCACGGCTGCGCACCGCGGCGATGATATCTCGCACCACGAGCCCGATATCGGCCTCGTCACTCAAGGCCGGTCGGGTCAGCACGTCGGCCTGCTGGGCGGGGGAGAGGGTCTTCCAGATCAGGGTCTGCATGTTGTCCCTTCCTTATTCCATCATTTTTTCGATGGGCAGCACCAGAATGGAGCTGGCACCCAGAGCCTTGAGCTGCTCCATGGTCTCCCAGAACAGGGTCTCGCTGGAGACGACGTGCAGCGCCACCTGATTGGTGTCACCGGCCAGTTGCATGATGGTGGGGCGCTCGGCACCCGGCAGCAGATCGGTGATGGCATCGAGCTTGTCCTTGGGGGCGTGCAGCATGATGTACTTGCTCTCGCGGGCCTGCTGCATCCCCTGAATGCGGGGTAGCAGTTTGTCGATGAGCTTCTGCTTGGCATCGGACAAGGGGTTGGGGGCCTGTACCAGTACCGCCTTGGAGCGGTAGATCACCTCTACCTCTTTCAGGCCGTTAGCCTCGAGAGTCGCACCGGTGGAGACCAGATCGCAGATGGCATCGGCCAGGCCTGCGCGGGGTGCCACTTCCACCGAGCCGCCCAGCATCACGCTCTTGAAGCCGAGCCCCTTGTCGTCAAAGAAGCGCTTGAGCAACCCGGGGTAGGAGGTGGCGATGCGCTTGCCGGCAAGGCTCGCTGGCCCTGTGTAGTTCACATCTTCCGGCACCGCCAGCGAAAGGCGGCAGCCACCAAAGTCCAGCTGCTTGAGGGTTTTGACCTCGAAGGGGAGGCCCTGTGAGGCGCGAATAAGCTGCACCTCTTCCAGCACGTTTTCGCCGATGATGCCAAGATCGACCACCCCTTCCATCACCAGACCCGGGATGTCGTCATCACGCACCCGCAGGATATCGATGGGCATGTTCTCGACATGGGCGATAAGTCGCTGCTCGCGCAGGTTGATTTTCAGGCCACAGCTCTTGAACAGGGCTTGGGAGTCCTGGCTCAGACGACCGGACTTTTGCATGGCGATACGCAGACGTTGTGTTTCCATTGCTCGATTTCCTTCTAGTCAAAAACGAAAAAACCCTCGGAAGTGGGTGCTTCCGAGGGTTTATGAATCTTGCGGTCCTTTTGGAAGTCACCAGTTAAGTGTCTTCCAGCAGTCAACCTCCTGAAAGACTAGTCGGGATGATGGTGGTGGTGATGAGTCTTCAGGGTGGTGAACTTCATGTAATCAATCCTTTACAAAATAAGATGTCGTAATTGACGCCTGATTTAAACTACCTGCCTTGACAGAAAATGCAACCCGAAAATGTGATTTGATCGATTAAAGTGGCGAAAACGGTTTTCTGGTCGATAACTAGACAATAACCCCTGCAGGAGTCGCCATCATGCCCAGCCAGGACCTGTTGTTCCCCATTTTGCCCCGGGCGCCCGCTGCGCCCGGCAGCGAAGAGATCAAGCGGGAAGTAAATCAGATCAGCAAAAAGCACCAGCTGCGCAAGACCAGCACTGACAACAGTGACTCCCAGCAGCGCCAGCAGGCGTATAGCACGCCCGCCAAGCGTGATCAGCCCAAGGCGGAGGAGGGCGATCACAAGCCGGATCCCGAGCATCAGATCGATCTGTTCGTCTAGGCAGATTATCTGTCCCGCTTTTGCCGCGCTTTTGGCATAATGGCCGCTTTTGCTGCGGGACGCCCTTTTGACCATCCAGACCCTGTTCAAGCCAGATGGCCCTCTGGCCAGCCATATCGACGGTTTCAAAGCCCGCGCTCCCCAACTGGAGATGGCCGAAGCGGTCGCGCGCGCCATCAAAAGTGGTGGCCGTCTGCTGGTGGAGGCAGGAACCGGTACCGGCAAGACCTACGCCTATCTGGTTCCTGCGCTGGAATCCGGCAAGCGGGTGGTGATCAGCACCGGCTCCAAGAACCTGCAGGAGCAGCTCTTCTATCGGGATCTTCCGACCATCACAGGGGCGCTCTCCTACACCCCGCCGGTGGCCCTGCTCAAGGGGCGCAGCAACTATCTCTGCATCGAGCGGATGAACCGGCTCTTGAGCGAATCCCATCTGCAAAAGCCTGAAATCCTGAACGATCTGGTGAAGGTCAAATCCTGGTCCACCGCCACCGATAACGGCGATGTGGGGGATATTCCGGGATTGCAGGAGAACGCCGAGATCCTCGCTCACGTCACCAGCACCAACGACAACTGTCTCGGTCGCGACTGCCCCTATTACGACGACTGCCATCTGGTGGTAGCCCGTCGCCGCGCCATGGATGCCCAGGTGGTGGTGATCAACCACCACCTCTTCTTCGCCGATATGGCGGTGAAAGACACCGGATTTGGCGAGTTGGTGCCGGAAGCACAAGTCTATGTGTTTGATGAAGCCCATCAGCTGCCGGAGATCGCCACCAACTACTTCGGCAAGTCGGTAGGCAGCCGAACGATTCAGGATCTGGCGCAGGATATCCAGCTAGCCTATCGGGCAGAGGCCCACGACATGGCCCAGCTTGGCAAGGCGGCGGACCGGCTCGCTATCGCCAGTCAGGATCTGCGTCTGGCCTTCGGAGTGGATGGCGGTCGCGGCAATACCCGCGACATGCTGCGCCAGCCGCTCTGGGGTCAGGCCTTGGCTCGTCTCAACGACGCCATCGGGCTCTGTTACGAGGTGCTGAAACTGGCTCTCGGCCGTGGCGAGCAGCTGGATCACGCCTTCGAGCGCATCAGTGAGCTGCGCACCCGCCTGGGTGAAGTGCTGGCGGTCAACCAGACCGGTTTCTCATACTGGTACGACTGCTCACGGCTTCATTTCACCCTCAATCTGACGCCGCTCTCGGTGGCCGAGCGATTCAGTGCCGAGGTGCAAAGACCGGAAGTGGCCTGGGTCTTTACTTCCGCCACCCTGACGGTGGATATGCGGTTTGACCACTTCAAGGCCGAGCTGGGGCTGGCGGGCAGCGCCGAGCTGATCCTCGACAGTCCGTTCGACTATGGCGAGCAGGCGCGGCTCTGTGTGCCCCGTTATCTACCGGAGCCCAACGCCTTTGGCCGTGGCGAGCAACTGGCCAATCTGATGATCCCCCTCATCAACAAGACGCCAGGGGGCTGTTTCTTCCTCTGCACCAGCCATCAGGTGATGCGTCAGGTGGCTGAGGTACTGCGCCGGGAGATCGGTCGCACCGTCTTGTTGCAGGGGGAGGACAACAAGCAGCGGTTGCTCAAGGAGTTTGTCGAGAATGGCCGCGCCGTGCTGGTGGCGACCAGCAGTTTTTGGGAGGGGATCGACGTGCGAGGGGCGGCGTTGTCGTGTGTTATCATCGACAAACTGCCGTTTGCCAGCCCGGATGATCCGCTGCTCAAGGCGCGGGTGGATGATTGCAAGCTTAAGGGGGGTGATCCCTTCGCCGAGTTGCAGTTGCCCAAGGCGGTGATTGCCCTCAAGCAGGGGGTGGGGCGGCTTATTCGTGATCGCAGTGATCACGGGGTGCTGGTGATCTGTGATCCACGCATGGTCAACAAACCTTACGGTGCCACCTTTATCAAGAGTCTGCCCGCCATCCCCCGTACCCGGGAGTTGGGAACGCTGGGGAGCTTTTTCGATCGCGGTGAATAAGTGTGCCGCCAGCTAACAGATTTGAACAACGGGTGAGCATATCTCGCTTGCCGGTTATGTAATTGACTGATTTTATAGAGATTGGAAAGCATGAATGAGTTGAAGATCCTGGCCGTAGATACCGCCACCGAAGCCTGCTCCGCCGCCTTGCTGGTGGGTGACAAGCTGTTCTCCCGCTGGGAGGAGGCGCCACGGGATCACACCCGAAAAATCCTGCCCATGGTTCAGGCTGTGTTAGAGGATGCCGGGATAAGTTTGAGTGACCTCGATGCCATCGCGTTCGGCCGTGGTCCGGGCTCCTTTACCGGCGTGCGGATCGGCATCAGTGTGGCGCAAGGTCTGGCGTTTGGTGCGGGGGTGCCGCTGATTGGCATCTCGACCCTGGCCGCCATGGCGCAAGGCGCCTATCGACTGGATGGCGCCCAGCAGGTGCTGACCGCCATTGATGCGCGGATGAACGAGGTCTATTTCGGCCGCTATAAGCTGATTGATGGCCGCATGCAGCTGGTGGGGGACGAGGTGGTGAGCGAGCCCGCGGCACTGGTTGACGCCCGTGGCAAGCAGGCGGGCCCTGTGACCTGCGTCGGCACCGGTTTTGAAACCTATGGCGAGACCCTGAGTGGTCTGGCCGATGAGCTGGCGGTGAGCCAGGTGCGTTTCCCGGCGGCAGAGGACATGCTGCCGCTGGCCCGCGCTGCCTGGCTGGCGGGGGAGGCGGTGCCGGTTGAGCAGGCTACGCCGGTTTATTTGCGTGACAAGGTGACCTGGAAAAAACTGCCGGGTCGCGAATAAGGGCAGGAGCACTGACAGCATGTCGCTCTTGCCGCTCATCAGCTGCAACACAAGCGGATGGCCCGACGGGCTACGCCGGCAACAGGAGAGTGACATGATGCGTAATACCAGAAGCGACATGATGAAACGCGGGTTGGTGGTCGGGGCGCTGGCCCTGCTGCTCGGAGCCTGCAGCTCGGTTCCTAAAGAGCTGGCCTATGAGCCAGAAAACCAGCTGGTGGCCTATCAGCCCGCCCTTGGCGGGATGGAGGGCAAACCGGCCCGCTGGAGCGGCGTTATCTCGGCGGTGCACAACAAGGCGGATCAGAGCGTCATTGAAGTGGTCTATCTGCCGCTTAAATCCAACGGCGTGCCGGAGCAGACCGAGCAGAGCCCGGGCCGTTTTCTGGCCATCATGAAGGGCTTTGTCGACCCGACCCTCTATGCCAAGGGGCGCAGCCTGACTGTGCTTGGCACCATAGGCAAACCGGTTGATAGCCAGATTGGCGAGCACAAGTACCGCTTCTCTGTGCTCAATGTGACGGGCAGCAAGCTGTGGCCGCCAGTCAAAGAGGTGGAGGTACGCTATATGGACCCCTACTTCTATGACCCCTTCTATGATCCCTTCTGGCCGAGACGGCCGCTGCGTCGCTAAGGCTTGCCATGATCAAGAGCATCAAAAGCACTCTGCACGAACGTCTGCTCACCTTGGCAGATGGTCGGCAGGTGGCCCTGCTTGAGAATCAACTCGCGGATCAGGCTCAGCAGGGCAAATCCCTGCTGATTGCCCTGCACGGCTGGCTCGACAATAGCGCCAGCTTCTTGCCGCTGGCGCCCCATCTGGGGGATTTTTACCTCATCTGTGTCGATCTGCCGGGGCACGGTCACTCCGGTCACAAAACCACCCCTTATGTCTTTGTCGACTGGCTGGACGATCTCTACCAGATCGTGCAGGCGGCGGGCTGGTCGCGTTTCACTCTGCTCGGTCACTCCCTCGGGGCGCTGATCGCCTCCGCCTATGCCGGGGTGTTCCCCGAACAGGTGGAGCGGTTGATCATGCTGGAGGGGCTGGGGCCGCTGAGCCAGCCCGATGAGGAGGTACCTGCCCAGCTGCGACGTGCGATTTTAAACCGTAGTCGCACCCGGGAGCGCAGTGCCAACGGCTTTGCCTCCATCGATGAGGCTGTCGCCGCCCGTTGCAAAGTGGCGGATATCACGCCGCAGGCGGCGCGTCTTATCTGTGAGCGGCAGCTTGAAGAGCGGGCAGGGCGCTGGCACTGGCGCAGCGATCCCCGTTTGCGGGATCTGTCGCCCCTGAGAATGAGCGAAGGGCAGGCGCGGGCACTTATGGCGGCTATCCGTTGTCCTGTGCTGTTGATTCAGGGGGAGCAGGGCTTTGCTGCGCTTGAAGCCCAATGGCAGGCCCGTCAAGATGCCTTCCAGCAGATCGAGCGGGTCATATTGGGTGGAAACCACCATTTTCATATGGAAAATTCGGTTGATACGGCCGTTTGTATCGTAAAGTTTTGTCAAGTTCGGTAGAATCGCCAGCTTTCAATAATTCCAGGTTTGTTTTCTCCCTCACATTTTTCTGTTGTTAATTTGCTGTTAATTGATGTTGCACTGTGTAAATATGTGCGGCATTAGAGCATCAGCTTAAAACAACCGATTAAAATGGATGTGAACCGGGACGGAGGCAACACAGTGAGCGCACAGGTGCTAGTTATGCAGGAGAAGTTTGTGGAAAAAGTCTGGCTGAAACGTTATCCGGAAGGGGTCCCCGCCGAGATCAATCCAGACCAATACAGCTCCCTGGTCGAGATGTTCGAATCCTCGGTGACCCAGTTTGCCGATCAGCCCGCCTTCGTCAACATGGGCCAAACCATCACCTACCGCCGATTGGAAGAGCAGTCCCGCGCCTTTGCTGCCTACCTGCAAAACGAGCTGAAGCTGGAGAAAGGGGATCGGGTTGCGGTGATGATGCCTAACCTGCTGCAATATCCCATCGCCGTGTTCGGCATCCTGCGCGCCGGCATGATCGTGGTCAACGTCAACCCGCTCTATACCCCGCGTGAGCTGGAGCATCAGCTCAAAGATTCCGGTGCCAAAGCCATCGTCATCGTCTCCAACTTCGCCCATACCCTGGAAAAAGTGGTCTACGACACCCCGATCAAGCACGTTATCCTGACCCGGATGGGGGACAATCTGGGGCTGGCCAAGGGCACCCTGGTCAACTTCGTGGTCAAGTACGTCAAGAAGCTGGTGCCGAAATACAATCTGCCCCACGCCACCACCATGCGTCAGGCCCTCTCCAAGGGGCGTTTCCTGCAGTACATCAAGCCAGAGATCACCAACGACGATCTCGCCTTCCTGCAGTACACCGGTGGCACCACCGGCCTCTCCAAAGGGGCCATGCTGACCCATCGCAACATGATTGCCAACGTCGAGCAGTGCCTCGGCGTCTACGGCCCCATGCTGGAGCGTGGCAAGGAGTTCGTGGTCACCGCGCTGCCGCTCTACCACGTCTTTGCCCTGACCGTGAACTGCCTGCTCTTTATGCGCATCGGTGGTTACAACCTGCTGATCAGCAACCCGCGCGACATCCCGGGTTTTGTCAAAGAGATCAAGAAGTACCCCTTTACCTGCATTACCGGGGTCAACACCCTGTTCAATGCGCTGGTCAACAATGAAGAGTTTCAGGGGATCGCCTTTGATAAGCTCAAGCTCACCATCGGCGGCGGCATGGCAGTGCAGCGTGTGGTTGCGGAGAAGTGGAAGACACTGACCGATACCCCGCTGCTGGAAGGCTATGGCCTGACCGAGTGTTCGCCACTGGTGAGCGTCTGCCCCTACGATCTCACTGATTACAACGGTTCCATCGGTCTGCCGGTCTGCTCTACCGAGATCCGTCTGGTAGATGACAACGGTCAGGTGATCCACGCCCTCGGCACCCCGGGCGAAATGCAGGTGCGCGGCCCGCAGGTGATGGTGGGCTACTGGCAGCGTCCCGAGGCGACCGCCGAAGTGATGCAGGATGGCTGGCTCTGTACCGGTGATATCGCCGTCTGCGACGAGCAGGGCTTCTTCAAGATCGTTGACCGCAAGAAGGACATGATCCTGGTCTCCGGTTTCAACGTCTATCCGAACGAGATCGAAGATGTCGTTGCCCTGCACCCGAAAGTGCTGGAAGTGGCTGCCGTCGGCGTGCCGCACAAGGTCTCCGGCGAGCTGGTGAAGATCTTTGTGGTCAAGAAAGATGCAAAATTGCAGGAGGACGAGATTATTGCCCACTGCCGCAAACATCTGACTGCCTATAAGGTGCCGAAACTGGTAGAATTTCGTGACGAACTTCCCAAGACCAATGTGGGCAAGATCCTGCGCCGCGTACTGCGCGACGAGGAGATTGCCAAGCAATAACCGGACTGCGGCTGCAGAATCTTCTGCAAACCAGCACCGTCGTTATGCAAAACCGTGGGTCATCCCACGGTTTTTTCTTTTTGGCCCTGATCAACCGCGCAGGCACAGATGCACTATCAACTTATCACTCAGCAAGCCGAACTTGAGCAGTATCTCGCTTCTCTGGCCGACGTTCCCCTGGCTATCGATACTGAATTCGTTCGCACCCGTACCTACTACCCCCAGCTTGGCCTGTTCCAGATCTATGACGGCGAGCATCTGGCGCTGCTGGATCCGCTGACCCTGGATCTCTCCGCCCTCTGGCAGCGACTGGGCAGGGAAGGGCAGATCGCCATCCTGCACGCCTCTGGCGAAGATCTGGAGCTTATCCAGCATCAGGCAGGTCACCTGCCCAACCAGATGCACGACACCCAGCTGGCTACCGCATTTCTCGGTTACGGCGTTTCGGTCGGCTTTGGTGCGCTGGTGAATGAATTCCTCGGGGTCGAGCTGGAAAAAGATCAGGCGCGCACCGACTGGCTGGCCCGCCCGCTTACGCCACGTCAGCTTGAATACGCGGCAGCGGATGTTTTCTACCTGATGCCGCTCTACGAGAAGGTGATGGCCAAACTGCGGGAAAGCGGCAAGTTTGCCTGGTTCGAGCAGGAGTGTCAGAACCACTCCGCCCGCAAGACCCAGGGCAGCGATCCCCGTCAGGCATATCTTGACATCGTCAACGCTTGGCAACTGGGTCGCCGCGAGCTCGCCATTCTGCGCGAGCTGGCCGCCTGGCGCCAGCAAGAGGCGGTGCGCCGGGATCTGGCCCTCAATTTTGTGGTGAAAGAGCTGCACCTGTTCAAGGTGGCGGAGCGTCGTCCTGCCTCCCTGAGGGATCTCAACGAGCTCGGCCTCTCGCCCATCGAGATCAAGATCCACGGCAAGCGGATGCTCGATATTGTCGCCAAGGCGCAGCAGAGCGATCCTGACAGCTGGCCCGAGCCCATTCGCCGGCTTGTGGACTTCCCCCAGTACAAGGCCGAGCTCAAGCGCATCAAGGGCATGGTGGAAGAGAAGGCCAAGGCCAGCAATATTCCGCCCGAGCTGATTGCCAGCAAGAAGATCATTCACCAGTACTTCACCTGGAGCTGGCGGATGAACGACAAAGAGCGGGCCCGCAGCGACAAACCGATGCTGCTGCAAGGGTGGCGTCATGAGCTGGTCGGTCACCTGCTGGCACAATAAGCCACCAAACGGTTGCACCCCATAAATCAATCCTCACCCTCGGGTGGGGATTTTTATTGGGCGAGAGAAACAAACGGGCATGCCGGTCTGGAGAAAACGACGAATCAGCGCGGGGCCAGATGGCTCGGAATGGAAAATGAAAAAGAATGAAAATAGAAAAGGCAGCGGCTAACACCGCTGCTTTTTTGATCACCAGATAGGCTGGGTCAGGTAGGGGTTGTTCACCTTCTCGCGGCCGAAGGTGGAGCTGGGACCATGGCCCGAGATAAAGACGATTTCGTCCCCCAGCGGCAGCAGGGTCTCGGTGATCGACTTAATCAGAGTCGCGTGATCGCCACGGGGGAAGTCGGTGCGGCCTATGCTACCGGCAAACAGCACGTCGCCAACCCAGGCGAGCTGCTCGGTTTGGGAGAGCAGCACGATATGGCCCGGGGTGTGGCCTGGGCAGAAGTAGACATCCAGCTCGCACTGGCCAACCTGCACCTTGTCACCCTGCTCCAGCCAGCGATCCGGCGTGAACGCGGGGGTATGGGCGAAGCCGAACATCTGGCTCTGCTGGGGCAGCATGTCGAGCCAGAAGGCGTCCTCCTTGTGGGGGCCGGTAATGGCGACGCCGGTTTTTTCCCGCAGCTCGGCGGCGGCACCAACGTGATCCAGATGACCGTGGGTCAGCAGGATATGAGTCAGGGTCAGGCCGCGCTTGGCGATGGCAGCCAGCAGTTTGTCCGCTTCGCCGCCCGGATCGATCAGGGCGGCCTGATGGGTCTCGTCACACCAGATGAGGGAGCAGTTCTGGGCGAACTGGGTGACCGGGATCACCTCGAATTTCAACATAGAGTTCCTCTCTTGGGATGGGTCAGCCGCGCAGCGCGCTGGCATGCTGCTCGGCGAAATAGTCGAGACAGGACTGTTTGTCACCGCGAAACACGATGCGCTCCTGCTTGTTGCCAAGCTGGTAGAGATACATGGGGTCGTAGTAGCGGGTCAGCAGCAGGGTGATCCAGGCCAGATGCTGCGCGGTATCGCCGTTTTTTTCCTGCTCGGTGAGGGCGGTCTGCATCAGGGCATCCAGCTCGCGGTGGGCCTGATCGCCGAGGCGGCGCTTGAGACGGGCCAACGCATCGGTGAGGTAGGCAACAAACAGCGGCCATCCCTCTTCTTGGCCATACATGGCTTGATAGCGCAGCCAGAGATCGTGCACGTAATCTTCGCGGATCTGCTCGGCCCGATCGATCTGCGGTACATCTACCACCACCAGCGGTGCCTGACTCATGGCCTCATGGAGGGAGAGGGGCAGGCAGCAGCGGCCGATCAGGCGACTCTCATCTTCGACCACGAAGGCATGCTCGCCCTGATGGCGGCGCTTGAACAGTTCGATGGCCATGTTGTTTTCAAAATTGATGTTGCTGGGCTGGCCGCCGGGCAGTTGACCAAACGACGAGCCCCTGTGATGGGCGTGTCCTTCCAGATCGAGCGCTTGGGCCACGTGGTCCAGCATATGGGTCTTGCCGGAGCCGGTCATGCCGGTCAGCACAGTCCAGCGGCACTCGGCAGAGGCCTTGTCCTGGGTGTCGATCAGGAAGCGGCGCAGCTCCTTGTAGCCACCGGCGACGCGGGGGCGAGTCACCCCCGCTTCAACCAGCCACTGTTGTACGGTTTGCGAGCGCAGGCCGCCGCGAAAGCAGTAGAGCACGGCATCGGGCTGCTTGCGCAACTGCGCCAGCCAGCCTTCGATACGTTCGGCACGTACTGCTCCCCCCACCAGCTTGTGTCCAAGCTCAATGGCGGCGGCCTGCCCCTGCTTCTTGAAGCAGGTCCCCACCTGGGCGCGCTCATCGTCTGTCATCAAGGGCAGGCTGGTCGAGCAGGGGAAGGCCCCCTCCTTGAACTCGATGGGGGCGCGCACATCAATCAACGGCACATCGTCCAAAAAGAGTTGGGCGTAGTCCGTGGCCAGTGGCAATTCACTCATTGGACAATCTCGATAAAGCGGGAGCCCTCAAGGGGCTTGATCTGGCCGATGGGCGAGAGCGCAATGCCAGCCTCTTGCGCGATGGCGAGCAGCTCGGCTTCGCTCTCTTTACCCACGGCGACCAGCAGGCCGCCGCTGGTTTGCGGATCACACATGATGTTGCGGGTGCGATCGTCCATGGCATCCAGCTTGTGGCCGTAGGAGTCATGGTTGCGCAGGGTACCGCCCGGAACGCAGCCCTCACTCAGGTAGTAATCCACCTCGTCCAGTAGCGGCAGCGCCTTGAAGTCGAGGCGGGCGCTGACATTGGATCCTTCGCACATCTCCAGCAGATGGCCAGCCAGACCAAAACCGGTGACGTCGGTCATGGCGTGCACACCCGGCAGCTCGGCAAAGCGTTGACCGATCTTGTTGAGGGTGCACATGGCGTTGGGGGCCAGCTGCTCGTGTTCAGGCTTCAGCTTGCCCTTCTTCTGGGCGGTGGTGAGGATACCGATACCGAGGGGCTTGGTCAGATAGAGGATGTCACCCACTTTGGCGGTGTCGTTCTGCTTGATGGCATTCAGAGGCACGATACCGGTGACCGCGAGGCCGAAGATGGGCTCGGGGGCATCGATACTGTGACCACCAGCCAGTGAAATGCCCGCTTCGTGGCACACCTGACGGCCGCCGTCGATCACCTGCTGGGCCACTTCCGGCGCCAGGGTATTGATGGGCCAGCCGAGGATGGCGATGGCAACGATGGGCTTGCCACCCATGGCGTAGATATCGCTGATGGCATTGGTGGCGGCAATGCGGCCAAAGGTGAAGGGGTCATCGACGATGGGCATGAAGAAGTCGGTGGTGGAGACAATGCCCTGACCGTTGCCGATATCGACCACGGCCGCGTCATCCTTGCTGCTGTTGCCAACGATCAGGGTCGGGTCGTTGAAGCCCGGGATCTGGCTCTTGAGAATGGTGTCGAGCACCTTGGGAGAGATTTTGCAGCCACAGCCAGCGCCGTGGCTGTATTGGGTCAGACGAATGGAAGACATACTTACCCCTTGTTTGTGCACCGTGTGCAGAGGCTCTGCGGGAGCCATCTTGGTCAATGCGCGGCCATCTACCGTCATGTAAAGAGCCGCAAAAATAGGTGGCCTTGGCTGCTTCTGGAAGCAGTGATGTCAGGCAGTCACGCAGGGCTGCCGGGTAGGACGGGGAAGAAGAGGCGACAGATGCGCCAACACAGCCCCGCCAAGGGCCACAGGACAGGGCATTATGCCACAAATGCCCCCTCCGGTTCGAACAGGAATTCACACAAAGCGAAGGGGATTGGCGGGTGAAAGGTAAGGGAGTAGAGCGCTGGCTTGAGCCACTCAATTATCGGCAGGGGGAGAGCACTCGCGGATTTGCCCGCAGAGGTTGGCTTGACCTCTGCGGGGCTATCAGTTGGCGAAAACGGGTTAGCCAGCTTGCTCCAGCACCGGCTGGCGAGCCTTGCCCCAGCGGCGCAGGCGCCGTTGCAGTGGCCGCTCCAGCAGGTTGTAGCTCAGCGCCGAGAGCCCGATCAGCACCGCCAGCATCAGCAAGGTTGCTACCACCCCCAGCAGCGGGTTGGTCTGGCCATACCACCACTCGGTGATCCCCGGCGCCAGATAGTGGATGAGCTCGCAACCGGTGAGCAGCACCAGCGCATGGAGCAGGTAGATGGAGTAGGAGAGATCCCCCAGCCAGTTGGTGAAGCGGTTATCCAGGAGGCGTAGCAGCGGGCTTTGGCGATCGCCCTGGCAGGCGGCAATCCAGATCAGCAGCACGTAGGAGCCGATCAGCAGCAGTGTCAGTGGTGGCGTCATAGTGAACTGCATCAGCGCGAAGGGCAGCACAAAGGCGACCAGCAGCGGCAGATCTCGCTTCATCATGGGCAAGCCTTGCGCGGCCTTGACCCTCGGCAGCAGCCAGAGGCCGAGCACAAATTCACTCACCCCGCGCCCCACCGCCAGCGCGCCGCTGGTGACATCCAGGGTGCCGCGACTGTGCACGATAAAGGCCAGCACCGTCAGCGCCAGCAGGGGGGCGAGATGGCTCCAGCGACTGCGGGTGACCGCCAGCGGAATCAGCAGCGGGAACAGCAGGTAGCTGATCCACTCCACGCTGAGCGACCAGGCGGCGAAGTTCCAGGTCAGCCCGTGATCGGTCACCACCTGCAGCAGCAGGAAGGCGCTCGGCAGCGCCTCGGCCGGGGTGAAGGGGGAGCCGAAGGGGGGCATCCCTTCCCACTCCCACATCTTGAACAAGGGGCCGGCGTAGAAACCCACCCCGTGCTGCGCCTTGTAAAGCTCCCAGCCGACCAGCAACAGCAGGGTTACCAGGTAGAGGGGGTAGACGCGGGTCAGCCGCAGCCAGAGAAAGCGGCCATAGCCCACGGTGCGGGGCGTGCGGGTGAAGGCCTCGCCATAGACATGGGCCAGCACCACGCCGCTCAAAATAAAGAACAGATCGACCCAGAGGTAGCCGTTCTCGATGAGTTGGGTGTGGCTTGCGATCGGCTCCATCCACTGGGGAAAGAGCAATAATCGGGCATGGAACAGCACCACCATCAGGGCAGCGATGCCCCGCAGCGGCGTTAACAGCGGCAATGATTGATTCATAACGGGATCCCTTGTGATGTTCAGCTTGGCCTGACATCGATTTTGTTGTTGTACCGCCCATCAATCCTGACGGGACGGTTGCCCCGGCTCGGCTGCCGCAGGCGGGATCACACTACGGAAAAGAGAGTCATACGGATGTGATTTAAATCATAAATGTGCAGTTATTGTGCAAAGTAATTTAAACAGAGAAGAAGTGGGGCGCTGGCAGCAAAAGAGGAGGAGAAGGAACGCGAATAAAGCAGAGAGGGTGGTCATCGGGGCGAGCGTCAGGCTCAGGTTTATACGGCGCGATGCAAAACAATCAGGCCCGCAAGGGGCCTGATTGATCACAAGGGGAGGGTGGTTGCCGATCAGCGGGCGCGTACCACCAGACCCTTGAGGTAGAAGCCTTCCGGATAGGCGGTACCGATGGGGTGATCAGAGGCCTGGGAGAGCAGCTCCAGGATCTGGGCATCGCGACCGGCATCGAGCGCCGCATCGGCGACGATCTTCTGGAACAGGCTCTGCTCCATCAGGCCGGAGCAGGAGTAGGTCAGCAGCACGCCACCCGGCGCCAGCAGCTGGAACGCCAGCATATTGATGTCCTTGTAGCCTCGGCAGGCACCCAGCAGCTGGGCCTTGCTCTCGGCGAACTTGGGCGGATCCAGCACGATGACGTCGAACTTCTCGCCTTTCTCGCGGTATTCACGCAGCAGCTTGAAGACGTCGTGACGGACAAACTGGGTGTTGCTGGTATCCAGCCCGTTCAGCTCGGCATTCTGGCGGGCGATATCCAGCGCATTCTGGGATAGATCGACGTTGACCACTTCCTTGGCGCCGCCCTTGAGGGCATAAACGCCAAAACCGCCGGTGTAGCAGAAGCAGTTGAGCACCCGCTTGCCTTCGGTGTACTTGGCGGCAGCCTGACGGTTGTCCCGCTGATCCAGATAGAAACCGGTTTTGTGACCGTTGCGAATGTCTACCAGGATCTTGACGCCGCCATTCTCCTCGATGACGACCGGCTCGTTCGGGGTCTCGCCATAGATGACGCCGGTGCGCTCTTTCAGCCCTTCCTTCTTGCGCACTGCCACGTCGGAGCGCTCATAGATGCTGCATTCTGGGTAGAGGGTACGCAGTGCTTGCGTGATCAGCTCACGCTGGAACTCGGCACCGGCTGAGAGGATCTGGCACACCAGAAAATCGGCATAACGGTCGATGGTCAGACCCGGCAGGCCGTCGGATTCGGCGGCGCAGAGGCGATAGCCGGTGAGGCCCTGACGCTTGATCAGCGGATCGCGAGACTCCTGCGCATATTTGAGACGACGGATAAAGAAGTCGAGATCGACGGTTTCATCCTTGTCGAAGGTCCAGACCCGGGCACGGATCTGGGAGCTGCCTGACCAGGCGCCACGGGCGAGCCACTTGCCATCGTTGGCATAGATCTCGACGGTATCGCCGTCAATGGGGTTGCCCTGAACCCGCTCAATCCCCTTGGAGAAGATCCAGGGATGGCGACGCAGCAGGGATTTTTCGCGGCCTTTGACGAGATAGATGGAAGCGCTCATGGATGTTTGCCGATGGTAGAAAGAAAAGGGGCCACATTCTATGTGGCCCGCAGGTAAAACTCAAACAACCCTGTGTAATGGATGGGGTTGCCCTGATCTGACACCTCATACGGTCAGAGTTTAATCCCCTTGAGTGCCTGGGTCAGTTCGCTGGCGGTGGCTTTCAGCCCTTGTGTGCCGGCTACCGAGGCACTGGCAGACTCCTCCACCTGCGCCGCTTCATGGCGCACCTGATCCAGATTGTGGGTGATCTCGGCGGCGACCGAGCTCTGCTCCTCGCTGGAGGTGGCGATCTGGGTGCTCATCTCCAGCACCGCATCGCTGTGGTTGCTCAGTTTTTCGATATCTAGCCCCACTTCGCTGATGAGCTGCTGGCTGCTGGCGGCACGCCCCACGGTTTTCTCCATGATCTCGTTCAGCGCCCCGGTACCGGTCTGCAGCTCTTCGATCATCTGCTGGATCTCCACCGTCGCTTGCTGGGTACGGCTGGCGAGAGTACGCACTTCATCTGCCACCACCGCAAAGCCGCGACCCTGCTCACCGGCACGGGCCGCTTCGATGGCGGCGTTAAGTGCCAGCAAGTTGGTCTGCTGGGAGATGGCGTTGATGACGTTGACCACCTCGTTGATCCGGTTGGCGTTGTGGGTCAGGCGCTCGACTGCGCCGGAGGCATTGCCAATCTCGTCGGCCAGGGTGCGGATCGCTTCGATGGTGCGGGCTACCCGGTTGGCGCCATTGGCTGCCTCTTCGCTCGACTGGCGGGTCTGCAGCAGGGTGTTGTTGGCATTGCGCGCTACTTCGCGGATCGCCGCCGACATCTGCTCCATGGCAGTGGCCAGTGAATCCATGTGCTGGCGCTGGGAACGCGCCATGCTCTCGCCTTCGCGGGCATGGTCACGAAACTCGTCGGCGGCCATGGTCAGCGCTTCGGCAGACTCCTCCACCAGTTTGACGATCTGGTGCTGGCGGTCGGTAAATCGGTCGATGCTGCCCGCCAGGGTGGAGAACTCATCCCGCACCGGGAAGAAGTTGAGACGGAAGGTTAGATCCCCGTCCGCCACGGTTTGCAGCGCCTTGTTGGTGGAGTAGAGCGCACCGGAGACAAAGGTCATCATGTAGTGGATCACCAGTGCCATCAGGGCAGCCAGCGCGCCGATCAGGAGCAGGGTCGAGCCCTGACCCTCCCACATGGAGAGGTTGCCGGTATCGAGATCACCGGTGACGTAGCCTGCCTGACCTGCTGGCGCGGTAAAGAGGTAGTGATCCCCTTGCTGCTGCAACCCGCTGCTGCCTTGCCGGGTCAGACGCAGATCAGCAGGCAATACCAGAGTGGGCTGCTGGCTGACCAGCTGCGCCGTGGTCTCGACCCGTTGTTGCAACTGCGCTACCCGCAGGGAGATCTCCTGCTGATGGCTGGCCGCCAGCATGTACCAGCTGAGGAAGGCGATGATGAAGAGAGGTAACCAGAACGCGATATGGAATTTTTCACTGATGGTGAGGTGAATGAGATAGCGGTCAACCCACCGGAATTTAACTTCTTTCATAATGGAGCTGCATCCTGCAGAGATAGAGTGTCGGGCACATTATCGTCTCGGGAAATTTTTTCTTAAGCGGAAGGTGTGAGAAATGGGAGAGCAATCGTTTGTCATTCGGGTGTGGGGGCAGGTGCAGGGGGTGGGATTTCGCTATTTCACCCGTGAGCGGGCGCTGCAACTGGGTTTGCGGGGCCATGCCTACAACCTGGAGGATGGCTCGGTGGAGATCCTCATCAGCGGCCCCGCGCAGGGGGTACAGATGATGCTGGGCTGGCTGGAGCATGGCCCGCGCACCGCTCGGGTGACCCGGATGGAGTATGAAGAGGCGCTGCCGCCCACCGGTCAGGGCTTTCACACCAACTGAAGGGGCGGAGACGAGATGGACGCTGACAAGGAAGGTCTGTTGCTGACTCAGGCAACAAGCTGGGTCGCCCGTTATCAGGAGGCGGCGCGGGCGGTGCGCGAAGAGGCCAGCGAACCGGCCGTGCATGGCTACCGTATCGCGGCGCGCCGCTTGCTGGCACTGCTCGCCCTGTGGCGACCACTCACCTATCATCCCGAGCTGGAGCGGCGTCTGCTGCGCTCGGTCGGGCGGCTCTCGGCGCTGCGGGATGCTCAGGTCTACGCCGAGCGTTTTGGCAAGCCGCCTGCCAGCACTGTTAATACCCACAAATCTGCCTGTCGCGTGCCCCTGTTGTCGCGGCGACTGGCCCGCTGGCTTGCGGCGGTGGCGCAGGTGCCGGATGCGCGGGCATTGGCGTTCCTCTATCAGCAGCATTTGGCCCTGCGCCTTGATGAGGCGCAAAGTGCTCTCGATGAACCTATTCCCTGCGTTGGGAAATCGGCCAGCACCCGTCAGCAACAGTTGCGCCGCTGGCATCGGCTACGCCTCGAGATCAAGCAGGCCCGTTATGGCGTGGAACTGTTGCTGGATCTGGGGAGTGGGGATCCCGGCTGGTTGAGCACTCTGACTCACTGGCAGGAGCGACTCGGCCAGTTGCAGGATTGGCGTCAATGGCGGCGGAGGTTGCGAGCAGAACAGGGGGGCACCCACAAGCAGACGAAACTGCGGCAGCAGTTGATGGGGAAGATCACCACCCGTTTGCGTCAACTGGACTGCCAGCAGGCGGAGCTGGTGGCGCTCAAACTGGCGATGCAGGCAGGCCACAACGTGGATGACATGCCAAGTCGGCTGGTCAGGTATTCAGGACAAAATGCATCTCCCGTGAATCCCGGTGGTGGATAGCCCCGAGGCCGCAATCTACGAAAGTCATCCGCGACCAGCATCTACAAAAGCTATCCAGGCCAAACAGGTGAGACAAAAAAGAGAGGCCGTTTGGCCTCTCTTCTCTATCTGGCTGTGGTCGCAGTCAGCGATACGCTTACTTGACGCGCATGCCTGGCTGGGCGCCTTCCTGCGGCTCCAGGATCCAGAGATCCTTGCCGCCCGGGCCTGCGGCCAGCACCATGCCTTCGGACATGCCAAAACGCATCTTGCGCGGGGCCAGGTTGGCCACCATCACGGTCAGCTTGCCTTCCAGATCTTCCGGGTTGTAGGCGGACTTGATACCGGCAAACACCTGACGGGTTTCGCCGCCGATATCCAGTTGCAGCTTGAGCAGCTTCTCGGCTTCCGGTACCGCTTCGGCCTTCTTGATCAGCGCGACGCGCAGGTCAATCTTGGCAAAATCGTCATAGGTGATGGTTTCGCTGATGGGGTCATCAGCCAGCGGGCCGGTCACTTTCGGTGCCTGCTCCTTGGCCAGGTCTTCCTTGGATGCTTCGATCATGGCTTCAATCTTCGCCGGCTCGATGCGGGAGAAGAGGGCCTTGAACGGCGCAACGGTGTGATTGACCAGCGGCATCTCGATGCCATCCCAGCTGAGGGTTTCGGCCAGGAAGGTTTCGGCACGTTCGGCCAGCAGCGGCATGACGGGCTTGAGGTAGGCCATCAGCACGCGGAACAGGTTGATGCCAACGGAGCAGACCGCCTGCAGCTCGGCATCTGCCCCTTCCTGCTTGGCGATAACCCAGGGAGCTTTGTCGTCCACATAGCGGTTGGCCTTGTCGGCCAGCGCCATGATCTCGCGGATGGCGCGGCTGAATTCGCGGCTCTCATAGGCTTCCGCAATAGCGGTACGGGCGTTGGCGAATTCGGCGTAGAGTTCGGGTTCGGCGCAGGTGGCAGCCAGCTTGCCGCCAAAACGCTTGGCAATAAAACCGGCGTTGCGGGAGGCGAGGTTGACCAGCTTGTTGACCACGTCAGCGTTGACGCGCTGCACGAAATCTTCGAGGTTCAGGTCCAGATCGTCGATGCGGCTGTTGAGCTTGGCGGCGTAGTAGTAACGCAGGCACTCCGGATCCAGGTGGTTCAGGTAGGTGGATGCCTTGATAAAGGTGCCCTTGGACTTGGACATCTTGGCGCCGTTGACGGTCACATAACCGTGCACGTTAACCTTGGTCGGCTTGCGGAAGTTGGCACCTTCCAGCATGGACGGCCAGAACAGGCAGTGGAAGTAGGCAATATCTTTACCGATGAAGTGGTAGAGCTCGGCGTCGGAGTCCGCTTTCCAGTAGCTGTCAAAGTCGATGTCGCCACGCTTGTTGCACAGGTTCTTGAAAGAGGCCATGTAACCGATGGGGGCATCCAGCCAGACGTAGAAGTACTTGCCCGGGGCGCCGGGAATTTCGAAACCGAAGTAGGGGGCGTCACGGGTGATGTCCCACTGCTGCAGGCCGCTTTCGAACCACTCCTGCATCTTGTTGGCCATCTCTTCCTGGATGGCGCCGGAGCCGCGTACCCACTCTGCCAGCCATTTTTCAAACTGCGGCAGATCGAAGAAGAAGTGTTCTGAGTCCTTCATCACCGGGGTGGCGCCGGAGACGGCAGATTTCGGATCGATAAGCTCAGTCGGGCTGTAGGTGGCACCACAGCTGTCACAGTTGTCGCCATACTGCTCCGGAGACTTGCACTTGGGGCAGGTACCCTTGACGAAACGGTCCGGCAGGAACATGGATTTTTCCGGATCGAACAGCTGGGAGATGGTGCGGCTCTTGATAAAGCCACCATTTTTCAGGCGGCCATAGATCAGCTCCGCCAGCTCGCGGTTCTCGTCGCTGTGGGTGGAGTGATAGTTGTCAAAGCTGATGTTGAACCCGGCGAAATCGGCCTGGTGCTCCTTGGAGACAGCGGCAATCATCTCTTCCGGGGTGATCCCCATCTGCTGTGCCTTGAGCATGATCGGGGTGCCGTGGGCATCATCGGCACAGATGAAGTGCACCTGATGACCGCGCATTCGCTGATAACGAACCCAGATATCGGCCTGGATATGTTCCAGCATGTGGCCAAGATGGATGGAGCCATTGGCATAGGGGAGGGCGCAGGTTACCAGCATTTTACGAGGATCAGTTGCCATATTACGTTCTTGATGTGCTTGTTGGGATGATAGAGTGCCGTGCATGTTACCCGAATTGGGGGTAGCCTGCCTAGGGTTGTGGCTATGCCAACCTTGGCAGCACCTGCTGTTACGATGGCAGGCAAGCCACTGATTTGTGTGCGGTAACCGTTCACCTCAAGATAATGACAAGATAATGAGGAGTTAATGGTGATTGATTCAGTAAAACAGATCCTCGCCGAATTTAAGCCAGCTGGCTGGCACAAGGATCTGGTGGATGCCGGATTCGTTCGCGAGATCATCAATCAGGGTCAGGGGCTCACTATCCGGCTGGTCTTGCCGTTTGCCGGTCTCTCGCTGCTCGATCAGCTCAAAGAGAACTACGATGCCAGGCTGCGCAGCACCAGCGGTGCCGCCCGTATCGACTGGGCACTGGAGATTGACGTCGCCAGCATGCCACGGGCCCAGGGCCTCAATGCCGTGCAGGGCATTCGCAACATCATCGTGGTTGCTTCCGGCAAGGGGGGGGTGGGCAAATCCACCACCGCGGTCAACCTGGCGCTGGCGCTGCAAAAAGAGGGGGCGCGGGTCGCCATTCTCGATGCCGATATCTATGGCCCTTCCATTCCCACCATGATGGGCACCCTCAAGGAGCGTCCGGTCAGCCATGACGGCAAGCTGATGGAGCCGGTGATGGCCTGCGGCCTCAAGAGCAACAGCATCGGCTATCTGGTCTCCGAGCAGGATGCCACCATCTGGCGTGGCCCGATGGCGAGCAAGGCGCTGGCGCAGATCCTTCATGAGACCCGCTGGGGCGAGGTGGATTATCTGGTGGTCGACATGCCGCCGGGCACTGGCGATATCCAGCTCACCATGGCCCAGCAGGTGCCGACGTCGGCGGCGGTGATCGTCACAACCCCGCAGGATGTGGCGCTGGCCGATGCCCGCAAGGGGATCGCCATGTTCAACAAGGTCAATGTGCCGGTGCTCGGCATCATCGAGAACATGAGTTATCACGTCTGCAGCGCCTGCGGTCATCATGAGCCGCTGTTCGGTACCGGTGGCGGTCAGAAGATGGCAGAGCAGTATCAAGTGGCGCTGCTTGGCCAGTTGCCGCTGCACATCGACATCCGCCAACACATGGATGATGGCTGCCCGACGGTGTTCGGTGCACCGGAAGGGAGCCTGGCTCAGGCCTATTTGAAGCTGGCGCGCAGGGTAGGGGCTGAACTCTTTTTCAGCGCAAAACCGATTGCGACCCCCCTCTATGCCATGGCGCTGGATGAATAATCAGCGGTCGGTCACTTGAAAGGGAATTGAGGGTGGGCATGACCCACCCTTTTTTATATAATGGATCGGTTTAAACCATCCCCACTGCTCTTCTCTTTTAGGTATTTGTCATGTCTGATACTCAACATTCGTGTGTGATCATCGGTATTGCGGGCGCATCTGCGTCTGGCAAAAGTCTTATAGCCCAGACCATTTATGAAGAGCTGGTGGCCGAACTGGGCGCAGGTCAGATTGGTGTGATCACCGAAGATTGCTACTACCGTGATCAGACCCACCTGACCATGGAAGAGCGGGTCAAGACTAACTATGACCACCCCAACGCGCTGGATCACGACTTGCTGGTACAGCACCTGAGCCAGCTGGTCAAAGGTGACGCGGTTGCCATTCCCCAGTACTCCTACACTGAACACACCCGGATGAGCGAAGTGACCCCGTTTGCGCCGCGCCGGGTGATCATTCTGGAAGGGATCCTGCTGCTGACCGACAGCCGTCTGCGGGATCTGATGGATGCCTCCATCTTCATGGATACCCCGCTCGACATCTGCCTGCTGCGCCGTCTGGTGCGTGATGTGCAAGAGCGTGGCCGTACCATGGACTCCGTGCTCAAGCAGTACCAGAAGACAGTGCGTCCGATGTTCCTGCAGTTTATCGAGCCGTCCAAACAGTATGCCGATGTGATCGTGCCCCGTGGTGGCAAGAACCGCATCGCCATCGACATGCTCAAAGCGCGTATCCGCCACATGTTGATTGGTTAAGATGAAACAAGCCGGGTGATGCCCGGCTTTTTTAAAAGCACAATTTGTCAGGAGAGTCGCCCAATGCGTCTGTGTGATACCGATATTGAACGCCATCTGGATGAAGGCAAGATCGTCATTGAGCCACGGCCCGGGGTAGAGCGGATCAGTGGTGTCAGTGTCGATGTGCTGCTGGGTAACGAGTTTCGGGTGTTTCGCGATCATACCGCGCCCTATATCGACCTGAGCGGCCCGAGCAGCGAGATGGCCGATGCCATCGATCGGGTGATGAGTGACGAGATCCACATCCCCGATGGTGAAGCCTTCTACCTGCACCCGGGTCAGCTGGCGCTGGCGGTGACCTACGAATCCGTCACCCTGCCTGCCGATATCGTCGGCTGGCTGGATGGCCGCTCTTCATTGGCGCGCCTGGGTTTGATGGTGCACGTGACGGCGCACCGGATCGATCCGGGTTGGTCCGGTCGCATCGTGCTGGAGTTCTACAACGGCGGTAAACTGCCGCTGGCGCTGCGTCCGAAGATGAAGATCGGCGCCTTGAACTTCGAGATGCTCTCCGGCGTCGCGGCCCGCCCCTACAACAAGCGGGAAAATGCCAAGTACAAGAGCCAACAGGGCGCCGTTGCCAGTCGCATCAATCAGGACTGATAACTGGCAACACGGCAACGATTCAAGGGAGCACAAGGTGCTCCCTTTTTGCATCTGGAATCAAACGGATATGGGATTGATGGTGCTGGTCGGATGAGATTGGCGGGGCAGGGACGTTTTATCACCACTTTTGCCCGTTTTTCTGTCATAAAAACGTCATAAAAATGAAATTATTGGCTTAATTGTCAGCTATTTTTGCCCTTTCCCGCAATCATTAGCGGCTTTAATTAATCGATGGCAAGCCGCATGATGACTGGCTCTAGGATATTTTTTTCCAAAAAGCTCTTTTTTTTTATGGCTGAAATATTTCAATGGTGGCTATGGTGTTGGCCGCCATCTGGCATAATCCGCCGCAACTCATAAACAGGCTTTTTTTTATGTTTGAAATGTTTAGTGGTTTGGGTTTGTGGTGGTCAATCGGTTTGGTATTGGCCGTTTTTTTTGTGCTTGCCTATGAATTTATCAACGGCTTTCACGATACCGCCAACGCGGTAGCAACGGTTATCTATACCAAGGCGATGCCAGCTCACCTGGCGGTCGTTGCATCGGGGATCTTCAACTTTTTTGGCGTCATGTTCGGCGGTCTGGGTGTGGCCTATGCCATTGTCCATCTGCTGCCCATCGACCTGCTGCTTGGGATGGACTCCACCCAAGGGTTGATCATGGTCTTCTCCTTGCTGTTTTCCGCCATTGTGTGGAACCTGGGCACCTGGTTCTTCGGGATCCCGGCCTCCAGTTCACATACCTTGATCGGTTCCATTCTGGGGGTCGGCGGCGCCTATGCCTGGATCACCCATAAACCGGTGACAGAAGGGATCAACGTGGGCAAAGCGATCGACATCATGCTTTCCCTCATCATCTCTCCCACCATCGGCTTCATCATCGCGGCGCTGCTGCTGCTGGCGATGAAGCGCATCTGGACCAGCAACAAGATCCACAAAACGCCGGAAGAGCGCCAGCTGGTGGATGGCAAGAAACACCCGCCATTCTGGGCGCGTCTGACCCTGGTGGCCTCGGCCATGGGCGTCAGCTTCGTGCACGGCTCCAACGATGGCCAGAAGGGTATCGGTCTGGTGATGCTGGTGCTGATCTGCATGGCGCCCGCCTATTTCGCGCTGGACATGAACAGCCGCGCCTATGATCTGGACCGGACCCAGGATGCCAACCAGCGCATCATGGAGATCTACCAGCGCAACCAGTCCGCCCTCTCTGGCGTCATCAACTTCTCTGCACCGGCAACGGCTCAGGAGGAGCTGATGACTCACTGCTCCGCAGATGGCGTGCTGCAGGCGATGGCCACCCTGGATGCCCGTCTGGGGGCCGTGCGTACTTATGATCAGATGAGCCTGACTGACCGCCGCGAAGTGCGTCGTCTGCTGCTCTGTATCGATGACACCGCCCGCAAGGCTGCCAAGCTGCCGCTGCCCGCCAAGGAGCTGACCGATCTGGCCAAATGGCGCAAGGATCTGACCGCGACCGCTGAATACGCACCGACCTGGGTGATCGTCTCCATCGCACTGGCGCTGGGTTGCGGCACCATGGTGGGCTGGCGTCGTATCGTCCATACCGTGGGCGAGAAGATCGGCACCACCGGCATGACCTACAGCCAGGGCATTGCGGCCCAGATCACTGCTGCTACCTCCATCGGGGTTGCCAGTCTGACTGGTATGCCGGTGTCCACCACCCACATCCTCTCTTCTGCGGTGGCGGGTACCATGGTAGCCAACAAATCCGGCCTGCAGAGCCAGACCATCAAGACCATCCTGATGGCCTGGGTGTTGACCCTGCCGTTGACCATGCTGCTCTCCGGTGGTCTGTTCATCATCAGCCACCATCTGTTTGGTTGATCTGCCGCGTTCATAACGCGCATCACAATGACAATGCCGCCCGGTCGAAAGATCGGGCGGCATTTTTTATATGCAGGATAGGTCGTGTCTCGTGAGCGCAGGAATATGGCTTGCAGGGATGTTTGGAGCGGGTCAGAAATCCCAGCCAGATTGCGGTATTGGTTCGGGTTGATCGCCTTCATGAGCCTTGCGCCGCGCAGCCTCGACCCGGCGTTTGCGATCCCGGCACAAGCGCATCACCTCTTGTTGCTGGGCAGGGGTCATGGTGAGCCAGTTGAAACGCTCTTCGCGATTGCGCAGGCACCCCTTGCAGTAGCCTTTGTTGTTCACTTCGCAGACCCCGATGCAGGGGCTCTGCAGCGGGAATATTTCGAGCTGTTCCATCCATCACCTCGCACATCCTGTCACCTTGTTATAACCCAGCGGATCCCCTTTGGAGAAATCCTGCTTCAAGTGATTGATGTCGTTTGCTTTCCCCCTGCAAATTTGGCATCTTCCCCGCCGAGCATGGCTCTTGGCGTTATATGAGGACATATGAACAAACACGCGTACTGGCTGACCGCCGCAGTGCTGGGACTGGCCGGTTGTGCGGGCAACTCTGACAAATCAGAAGTGCCCAAAAAACAGACCGACAACAGATGCTTTCTTAACTGCGAGGTGCCGGAAAATCTGGGCAAGCAGTATCTGGACGGGACCTTGCCAGAGGATCTGGTGAGGGTGGAGCGGGTCAATAGCCGTGCGCGTGCCGACTACAGCAAGTTTGGCCCGCAAAGCAGACTGGTATTGGAGCGCTCCGGCAAGATGACCCGCCGTTATGGCGAGCTCTATCACCAGCTCTCCCGCTGGGTGGCGGGCGGCGGCAATCCTGCCGACATCACCCGTTACGGTATCAGCCTGGCCCAGTTGGGCGGTGCCGATCGCATGGGTAACGTGCTCTTTACCGGTTACTACTCGCCGGTGCTGGAGGTGCGCCACCGCCCGGATGCCAAGTACAAATATCCCATCTATGCCATGCCCAAATGTGGCGATCGCTGTCCGACCCGGGCCGAGATCCATCAGGGGGCCTTGGCCAATCGCGGGCTGGAGCTGGGTTACAGCAAATCCCTTATCGACAACTTCCTGATGGATGTGCAGGGCTCCGGCTTTGTCCACTACGGGGATGACGATCGGCTGCAATATCTGGGTTACAGCGGCAAGAACGGCCACGGTTACGTCAGTATCGGCCGGGTACTGATCGACCGCGGTGAAGTGCCCAAAGAGCAGATGTCGATGAAGGCCATCAAGGAGTGGGCCAACCGTCAACCGGAGGAGACCGTCAAGGAGCTGGTGGAGCAGAACCCCTCCTATGTCTTCTTCGAGCGTCGACCCACCAATGATGTGATCGGCGCCGCCGGTATCCCGCTGCTGCCGCTGGCGGCTGTCGCTGCCGACAAGACCCTGCTGCCGATGGGGACCCCGATCCTCGCTGAAGTCCCTTTGCTCGATAAAGAGGGCAACTGGACCGGCAAGCACCAGCTGCGGCTGTTGATTGCGCTGGATGTGGGCGGGGCGGTGAAGAAGGGGCACCTAGATCTCTACCACGGTATGGGTGAGAAGGCCGGTGTCGCGGCCGGTCACTACAAGCACTTTGGCCGGGTCTGGAAGCTGGGCCTGCACCACGGGCCGACTGCCGCCCCCTGGTTGTAATCCTCTGAGGGTTTGGGCGTCTGTCATCGGGCGCCCAGGCAATGTGAAGAGACAAAAAAAGCTGCCGGATTGCTCCGGCGGCTTTCTATTTTGTGCGAGTTGCCAGTCTGTGGCTGCGTCAGCTCTTCTGGATATCCAGCCGGATGGCGCCGACCGGTTTGCAGCAGCAGGGGAGGCACTCCCCTTGGGCGACGAATGCCAGCGGCACCGCAGGATAGTGCACCTTGCCAGCCATCAGCGGAGTGCGGCAGGCGCCGCAATAGCCGCTGCGACACTGGAATTCCACATGATGACCGTGGCGCTCCAGGGTCTCCAACACGCTTTCGCCGGGATGGGCGTGCAGCACGGCACCATCCCGGGTATGTACCCGTGGTGCCACGACCGCATGCTGTTCGGCAGGTGCGTGCGGGGCAGGGGTCTGCGTGTTGGTGGCGTCACTCACAGCTCGAAATCACCCAGGTCGTCGGCATTGACTTCGCTGTCGATCTGACCGACCAGATAGGAGCTGACCTCTACCTCTTGCGGGGCGACCTGCACGTTGTCGGATGACAGCCAGGTGTTGATCCAGGGGATCGGGTTTTGCTTGGTGCCAGCAAAGGCTGGCTGCAGGCCGACCGCACTCATGCGCAGGTTGGTGATGTACTCCACGTACTGGCAGAGGATGTCCTTGTTCAAGCCGATCATGGAGCCGTCCTGGAACAGGTACTCGGCCCACTCTTTCTCCTGAATGGCCGCTTCTTTGAAGATCTCGAAGCAGGCCTGTTCGCACTCGGCGGCGATCTCGGCCATCTCCGGGTCATCCTGGCCGGTACGCATCAGGTTCAGCATGTGCTGGGTGCCGGTGAGGTGCAGCGCTTCGTCGCGGGCGATCATCTTGATGATCTTGGCGTTGCCTTCCATCAACTCTCGCTCGGCGAAGGCAAAGGAGCAGGCGAAGCTGACATAGAAGCGGATCGCTTCCAGAGCGTTGACACTCATCAAGCACAGATAGAGCTTCTTCTTGAGCTCGCGCAATGTGATGGTCACTTTGCGGCCCGCGACAGTGTGGGTCCCTTCACCATGCAGGTTGTAGAGGGCGGTCGCTTCGATCAGGTCGTCGTAGAAGTGGCTGATGGAGCCGGCGCGCTTCAAGATCTGCTCGTTGGTCACGATGTCGTCGAACACCTGGGCGGGGGTGTTGACGATATTGCGGATGATATGGGTGTAGGAGCGAGAGTGGATGGTCTCGGAGAAGGCCCAGGTCTCAATCCAGGTTTCCAGCTCCGGAATGGAGACCAGCGGCAGCAGGGCCACGTTGGGGCTGCGGCCCTGAATGGAGTCCAGCAGAGTCTGGTACTTCAGGTTGGAGATGAAGATGTGCTGCTCGTGCGGCGGCAGGGCCTGATAGTCGATGCGATCACGGGAGACATCCACCTCTTCCGGGCGCCAGAAGAAGGAGAGCTGCTTCTCGATCAGCCGCTCGAACACTTCGTGCTTTTGTTGATCATAACGGGCTACGTTGACCGATTGGCCAAAAAACATCGGCTCTTTGAGCTGGTCGTTTTGGGTTTGGCAGAAAGTTGAATAGGCCATGGTTACCAGAATATGTGAATAGAGAAAACAGGAGTGCGGGAGCTTCATGCTCCCGCCCGGTTATCAGTTCTTGCCGTGACTTAGATTTTGCAAGCCCCGCCAGCACAACCGTCATCTTGCAGGTCGGTCTGGGCATCGTCTGCACCATCACGGGTGTTGTGATAGTACAGGGTCTTGAGGCCGTATTTGTAGGCGGTCAGCAAGTCCTTGAGCAGCTGTTTCATCGGGACCTTGTTGCCTTCGAAACGGGCAGGGTCGTAGTTGGTGTTGGCGGAGATCGCCTGATCCACAAACTTCTGCATGATACCGACCAGCTGCAGGTAGCCGTCAACGCTCGGTTGCTTCCAGAGCAATTCGTATTGATCTTTCAGGCGATCATACTCGGGCACCACCTGTTTGAGAATGCCGTCTTTGGAGGCCTTGACCGACACCAGACCGCGCGGCGGCTCGATGCCGTTGGTAGCGTTGGAGATCTGGCTGGAGGTCTCGCTCGGCATCAGGGCGGTCAGGGTAGAGTTGCGCAAGCCCACGGACTTGATCTCTTCACGCAGGCTTTCCCAATTCAGATGCAGCGGCTCGTTGCACAGCGCATCCAGATCCTTCTTGTAGGTGTCGATGGGCAGGATGCCCTGGGCATAGGTGGTCTCGCCAAACAGCGGGCAGGGGCCGAACTCGCGGGCCAGCTGCACGGAGGCTTTCAGCAGATAGTACTGAATGGCCTCGAAGGTACGGTGAGTCAGGGCCAGACCGGAGCCGTCGGAGTAACGGGCACCGTTTTTGGCCAGGTAGTAGGCGTAGTTGATGACGCCGATCCCCAGGGTGCGACGACCCATGCTGCCCTTCTTGGCGGCGGCAATCGGGTAGTCCTGATAGTCGAGCAGGGCGTCGAGGGCACGCACGGCCAGATCGGCCATCTCCTCCAGGTCTTCCAGCTTCTCGATGGCACCGAGGTTGAAGGCGGAGAGGGTGCACAGGGCGATCTCGCCACTCTCGTCGTCGATGTTGTTGAGCGGCTTGGTCGGCAGCGCAATTTCGAGGCAGAGGTTGGACTGGCGTACCGGCGCCACGCTCGGGTCGAACGGGCTGTGGGTGTTGCAGTGATCCACGTTCTGGATGTAGATGCGACCGGTACCGGCACGCTCCTGCATCATCAGGGAGAAGAGGTCTACCGCTTTCAGGGTCTTCTTGCGAATGGCCGGATCCTGCTCGTACTTGACGTAGAGCGCTTCGAACTTGTCCTGATCGGCAAAGAAGGCATCGTACAGACCCGGCGCATCGGACGGGGAGAACAGTGTGATGTCACCGCCCTTGATGAGACGCTGGTACATCAGCTTGTTGATCTGCACGCCGTAGTCCATGTGACGAACACGGTTCTCTTCCACGCCGCGGTTGTTCTTCAGCACCAGCAGGCTTTCCACTTCGGTGTGCCACAGCGGGTAGAACAGAGTGGCCGCACCGCCGCGCACGCCGCCCTGGGAGCAGCACTTCACGGCGGTCTGGAAGTATTTGTAGAAGGGGATGCAACCGGTGTGGAACGCTTCGCCGCCACGGATGGGGCTGCCCAGACCGCGGATGCGACCGGCGTTGATGCCGATACCGGCGCGCTGGGAAACGTAACGCACGATGGAGCTGGCGGTGGCGTTGATGGAATCCAGACTGTCGTCGCACTCGATCAGCACGCAGGAGCTGAACTGACGGGTCGGGGTGCGCACGCCGCTCATGATTGGGGTCGGCAGGGAGATCTTGAAGGTCGAGACCGCATTATAGAAGCGCTTGATGTAGTCCAGCCGGGTATCTTTCGGATACTTGGAGAAGAGGCAGGCCGCAACCAGCATATAGAGGAACTGCGGGCTCTCGTAGATCTCGCCGGTGACGCGGTTCTGGACCAGATACTTGCCTTCCAGCTGTTTGACTGCCGCGTAGGAGAAATCCATGTCGCGCCAGTGATCCAGATGGGTGTTCAGCTCTTCGAATTCGGCCTGGGTGTAGTCTTCCAGCAGGTGCTTGTCGTACTTGCCCATGTCCACCAGACGAGCCACGTGCTGGTAGAGGTGGGGCGGTTCGAACTGGCCGTAGGCCTTCTTGCGCAGGTGGAAGATGGCCAGACGGGCGGCCATGTACTGGTAGTCAGGGGTCTGCTCGGAGATGAGGTCAGCCGTCGCCTTGATGATGGTTTCGTGAATGTCGGCGGTACGGATACCGTCATAGAACTGGATGTGGGATTTGAGCTCTACCTGGGAGACCGACACGTTGTCGAGCCCTTCGGCGGCCCAGTCCAGCACGCGGTGAATTTTATCCAGATCGATGGGTTCTTTGTGTCCGTTACGCTTCGTCACAAACAAGTTCATTGGCTGATGACCTTCAGTTGATTCCCGAAAAACCATCGCACAATGGTGCCACCCTGGCCCCGGCGGTGTGCGGGGGTTGGGTAGAGATTGTGCGATGAATCACAAGATGTAGTGTTATTTTAAGTTCGAGCTACAAGATAGTGAGGTCAGCCCGCCATTGCAATGTGTGGATAAGTGACGAGCTGTGGATAAATTGTGAGTCTTGCCCCATCAGTTAGTGACCGCTCACAGTGAGCGGGTTTTCATTCGTCCGCTCCGCTAAATGCAAGTCTCCCGATCGAAGATGGAAAATTTAAATAACTTTTTTTGCTTGCGAAACGGGGGGCTTTTTACTAGCAAACGGCGGCTGATTATCCCTTATGCAACAAGGGTCAAAAGCTGTCCAGTTGTCGCAGCCGCGGGCTCAGCGTGGCAAGGGCTTTGCATCAGATGACGGTGGTTTGTGGCCGCTTTGTGACGGCTGCGAGCTTGTCAAATGGGTATCCAACAGGCAGAAAGCTGCCTTTATTATCCATGAATAGAGGCGTGATGGTGGCGCAGGACGCGGGAGCGTAAAGGAAGAGATGCAAGGGGCGAAGAGTCTCTTCGCCCCGTTATCGCATATCTGCCGGTAAGGCTGCGCGTTACGCTTTGGCCGTCAACTCATAGCGCAGCCAGTGGTGCAGGGCTTGCACGGTATCAAAGTGCAGGTCGGCGCCCCACTGGGCGGGATCTTCCTCATCATTGAGATAGCCCCAGCCAGCGACGGCCGTACGCATGCCAGCATTGCGGCCCGCTTCGATGTCCCGCACATGATCCCCCACATAGAGGCAGTGAGCCGCCTCGACCCCCAGCTTCTCACAGGCAAAGAACATGGGGGCGGGGTCGGGCTTGCGTACCGGCAGGGTATCGGCACTGACCGTCACGCCGCAACTGGCAAGCTCTGGCAGGGCTGCCAGCAGCGGTTTGGTGAGAAAGCCCGGCTTGTTGGTGACGATGCCCCAGGGGAGCTGTTTCTCGTCGAGCCACTCGATTAGATCCACCATTCCCTCATAGGGGCGGGTACCGACGCAGAGATTGGCCGCGTAGTAGTCGAGTAGGGCATTGCGCAGGCGCGTGGCCCCCAGCTCTTCGAGCAGTTCATCGCCGAGGCCCGCTTTCAGCAGCCCGAGCGCTCCGTGGGAGGTGGTCTGACGAATAATGTCGTCAGAGAGCGGCGCAAAGCCTTCGCTGATCAGTACATGGTTGACGGCGGCCCCCAGATCCGGGGCGGTGTCGAGCAGGGTGCCGTCCAGATCGAACAGCACACCGCGCAGGGGCAGAGGGTGAGAGGCACTCATCAACCGTGCTCCGGGCGGACAAACTCCACCATATAGTTGACGTCGACATTTTTGCCGAGCTTGAACTGGTTGGTGAGGGGGGTGTAGTGGACGCCGCTCATATCCCGCACCAGCAGGCCAGCTGCTTCCCCCATGCGACACAGTTCGGCCGGGGTGATGAATTTTTTGTGATCGTGGGTACCCTTGGGCACCATCTTCATCAGGTATTCGGCCCCGATGATCATCATCAGATAGGATTTGGGGTTGCGGTTGATGGTGGAGACAAACACCCGGCCGCCCGGGCGTACCAGAGTCGCGATGGCGCGCAACACAGAGGCGGGGTCCGGCACATGCTCCAGCATCTCCATGCAGGTGACCACGTCATACTGGCCCGGCACTTCGGCGGCATGGGCTTCGGCGGTGATCTGGCGATATTCGAGCTCAACACCCTGCTCAAGGGCGTGCAGGCGGGCGACGCCGAGGGGTTCCTTGCCCATGTCGATGCCGGTGACCTTGGCGCCACGGCGGGCCATGCTCTCGGAGAGGATGCCGCCACCACATCCGATATCGAGAATGCGCTTGCCAAACAGGCCGCCACTTTTGTCGGTGATCCAGTCAAGGCGTACCGGATTGATTTGATGCAGGGGTTTGAATTCACCCTCCATGTCCCACCAGCGGGAGGCGATGGCTTCAAACTTGGCGATTTCTGTCAGATCGACATTGGCATCACTGTTCATTTTTCGAAGATCCTGTGGCAGGGCGCCCGCTTCTGAGTCATGGGCGCAATCTATTGTCCTGGCGGGCATTATAACGGACGGACTTTGTCACACCAGCCCGATCTGATACCCGATTTGTGGCTTAAGGTATTTGGCTCAGTGTGTTACCATGTCGCGCTGTTTAAGCCAAAGAACAACTAATTAGGGATAAGGCTTTCTATGAGCGATCTGGCCAGAGAGATCACGCCGGTCAACATCGAAGAAGAGCTCAAGAGTTCCTATCTTGATTACGCCATGAGCGTGATCGTAGGACGAGCTCTGCCGGATGTGCGTGATGGCTTGAAACCGGTTCACCGCCGCGTTCTGTTTGCTATGAACGAGTTGGGGAACGACTGGAACAAGCCCTATAAAAAATCGGCCCGTGTGGTCGGTGACGTAATCGGTAAATATCACCCGCACGGCGATATCGCTGTGTATGACACCATTGTCCGGATGGCGCAGGATTTCTCCATGCGTTACATGCTGGTCGATGGTCAGGGCAACTTCGGTTCAGTCGACGGCGACAGCGCCGCGGCCATGCGTTACACCGAAGTGCGGATGGCCCGCATCTCCCACGAGCTGCTGGCTGATCTGGACAAAGAGACCGTGGACTGGGTGCCGAACTATGACGGCACCGAGATGATCCCGGCTGTCATGCCTACCAAGGTTCCCAACCTGCTGGTCAACGGCTCCTCCGGTATCGCGGTGGGCATGGCGACCAACATTCCGCCTCACAACCTCACCGAGATTGTCAATGGCTGCCTGGCGCTGATCGAAAACGGTGACCTCACCATTGACGAGCTGATGACCTACATCACCGGCCCGGATTTCCCCACCGGCGGCATTATCAACGGTCGTTCCGGCATCGTGCAGGCGTACCGTACCGGTCGTGGCTCCATCTATGTGCGGGCCAAAGCTGAAGTGGAAGTGGACGAGAAGACCAGTCGCGAGACCATCATCGTTCACGAGATCCCCTATCAGGTGAACAAGGCTCGACTGATCGAGAAGATCGCCGAGCTGGTCAAAGAGAAGAAGATCGAGGGCATCAGTGCCCTGCGCGATGAGTCTGACAAAGACGGCATGCGCATCGTTATCGAGATCAAGCGCGGTGAGTCCGGCGAGATTGTGCTGAACAATCTCTACAAGCACACCCAGATGCAGACCACATTCGGCATCAACATGGTGGCGCTCGATAACAACCAGCCCAAGGTGATGAACCTTAAAGAGATCCTGGATGCGTTCCTGCTGCACCGCCGTGAAGTGGTGACTCGCCGGACCGTGTTCGAATTGCGCAAGGCGCGGGATCGGGCGCACATTTTGGAAGGTCTGGCGGTTGCGCTGGCCAACATCGATCCCATCATCGAGCTGATCCGCCACAGCGCGACCCCGGCCGACGCGAAAGCGGGCCTGGTTGCCAAGGGCTGGGAACTCGGCAACGTGGCCGCCATGCTGGAAAAAGCGGGCGACGACGCGGCACGGCCAGAGTGGCTGGAGCCCGAGTTCGGTATCCGTGAAGGTCAATACTTCCTGACCGAACAGCAAGCCCAGGCCATCCTTGACCTGCGTCTGCACAAGCTGACCGGCCTCGAGCACGAGAAGATCCTGGAAGAGTACCAATCTCTGCTGGATCTGATCGCCGAGCTGCTGCACATCCTGGCGAGCCCGGCTCGTCTGATGGAAGTGATCCGCGATGAACTGCTGGCTGTGCGCGAGCAGTATGGCGACGAGCGTCGCACCGAGATCAGCATGTCCAGTGCCGAGATCAACATCGAAGATCTGATCACCCCGGAAGATGTGGTGGTTACCCTGTCTCACCAGGGCTATGTGAAGTATCAGCCGCTCTCCGACTACGAGGCCCAGCGCCGCGGCGGTCGTGGCAAGTCGGCCACCCGGATCAAGGAAGAGGACTTTGTGGAGCGTCTGCTGGTGGCCAACACCCACGACACCATTCTGTGCTTCTCCACCCGTGGCAAGGTCTACTGGCTCAAGGTTTACCAGCTGCCGGAAGCGTCCCGTGGCGCCCGTGGTCGTCCGATCATCAACCTGCTGCCGCTGGAAGAGGGTGAGCGTATCACCGCTATCTTGCCGGTGAAGGAATATGACGCCGAGAAGTATGTGTTCTTCGCCACCGCCAACGGTACCGTGAAGAAGACCAGCCTCTCCGACTTCAGCCGTCCGCTCTCCTCCGGTATTCGTGCCATCAACCTCAAAGAGGGTGATGAGCTGATCGGGGTGGATATCACCGATGGCAGCAACGAGATCATGCTCTTCTCCGACGCGGGCAAAGTCGTTCGCTTCGCGGAAGGCAGCGGTCGCACTGATGCCGATGTCAGCGATGACGTTGAAACCGACGACGATGCCGGCAACGACGATGATGGCAGCGACAACGGCGAAGGCACCGAAAGCAAGGGTACCTTCAAGGGTGTGCGTCCCATGGGTCGTACCGCAGCCGGTGTCCGTGGCATCAAGCTGGGCGCCGGTGACAAGGTGGTTTCCCTCATCGTTCCGCGCGGCGAAGGTGCCATCCTCACCGCCACCGAGAACGGTTACGGCAAGCGGACTGCGTTGGCCGAATACCCGACCAAGAGCCGTGGTACCCAGGGCGTTATCTCCATCAAGGTGGATGAGCGTAATGGCAAGGTGATCGATGCGATCCAGGTCGAAGATACCGACCAGATCATGCTGATCACCAACGGCGGTACTCTGGTGCGTACCCGTGTTGCCGAGGTGAGTGTCATTGGCCGTAACACCGGCGGTGTCCGTCTGATCCGTACCGGTGAAGACGAGACCGTGGTTGGCCTGCAGCGCATCGCCGAGAGCGACGAAGACGAGAACGACGCTCTGGCCGTTGACGGTGAGGTATCTGAAGGTACCGATACCGCGACCGGCACTGATGCGGTCGATGCTGGGGAAGCGGGCGACGAGTAATCGTCACCAGTTACCCGAGCAACGTCTCTGAGCAAAAAGAGCGACCCTGGTGGTCGCTCTTTTTATTTGTCTGCTTTTTATGACTTTACGCTGCTCTTACGGCTGGATCACTCCTGCAGCCACATTCTGGCGCTGCGCGCAGGAATGGCGACCCGTACCCACTGGCTCTGCACGTTGACTACGGCCCCTTGGTCGAGCACGTCCCGATAGTTGCGATACCAGTTCATCTCGAACCTGGCGGTATCGAGCCAGTACTCCTGCTCATAGTCGCACTTGTTGATGCCGACCAGCCCCTGTTTGCCACGTTTGAACAGCACGAAGCAGTCGCCACTGCCGACCAGCTGCATGGGTTGACCCTGCACCGCATTGTGGAAGCGGATCATCCCCTTGAGATCGGCGCGCTGGTAGTAATCCTGCCAGCGCAGTCCATCCTTGGCCTGGGTCTCGCCGTGATCGGAGTAGATCAGCGGCGAGCCACCATCGCGGCCGAGCAGGTAGGCATAGGCCAGCTTCTCGTCAGTCTGGCTTAAGATCTGATAGCGGAAGCCGTCGTTGGTGGGGATGTCGTGGGTCACGGCAAAGGTGACGGCGCGACTGCCCGGTAGTGCCTGACCGTAGGCGCCCGGATCCGCCAGCAGGTTCATGCTGCCACCGTAACTGAAGGCGCCGCGCAGGGAGGCAAACAACGGAAAGTCATAGGCTCCCTGGCCGCTGCTGTCGAGGTAGGGTTTGAGGAAGCGCTCGTAATCGGTGCTGCCTGCCCCCCCAGTGGTGATCACCTCGCCAAACACGTGCATCCCCTGTTTGATCTCGGGGGTGAACACAGCATTGATCTGGTAATCGCTCATGTGTTTGACCGCATCGACCCGAAAACCCTTGATCCCCATCCCCTTGAGTGCTTTGAGGTAGGCCTGTTGCTGACTCACTACCCAGTTGTTGGGATCCAGATCCGCCAGCCCCTTGTCACTGGCGCCACCACAGAGTCGCCAATACTGGACATGACCCGGATCGCTCCAGTCGCTGATGCACCCTTCGGGATGAAAATCCTGACCGGAGAGGAAGTTTTGCCCCAGATCGCCAAACAGTTTCTGGCGCTCGAAATAGGCCGGGTTGCTGGCGTAGCTTTGCAGCAGCTCGTTGCCGGGATAGCTGAGGTCCTGGCGTTTCCAGCTTTCGTTGGCCATGTGGTTGAGCACCACATCGGCGTAGACGGCGATGCCCCGCGCCTTCATGGCGGCGATCAGCTGCTCGAGATCCTGCTTGTTGCCAAGAGGGGAGTCGACAAGACGCAGATCCTGCGGCTGGTAACGAGCCCACCACTCGTTGCCTGATGACTTGAGAGGCGGCGAGATGAGTACCTGTTTGTAACCGGCCGACTTGATAAGGTCGGCTTTGGCGGTCACTTCACTGTACTTCCAGTTGAAGGCGTGAAGTATGACGTCGGCGTGCGCCAAGGGGGCGATCAGCATGCCTGCGATCGCCCATATTCCCGCTGTGTGTTTCATTATTGTGTCCCTGTTTTTATTGATGCCTGAATGGGCAAGCCAGCTTTGGCGGGAACAGAGTGAGCTGCAATCCACAACCTGCAGATTTGTGACCGCTTTCAGGATGATTTCGCCGAATATGTGAACTGTTTCGGCTTTTCCTCGCCACCGCCAGTTGCCTTTTTACAAGTGATTTTTTTGTCATTTCCCTGTCATTCCCAGTCGCTATCCTGCCGGGCGAGTGGTGCGTTGTTGCCATCACCTTCACCGTCAGGAGCTGCATATGACCAGTTGGATCACGTGGGAAATTTGGTGGAGCCGGGTATGGGGCGAATCAGAGGTGCCGCAGTATGAAGAGGATGAGCACGAAGTGGCTCATGAACCCTCGCGACTACCGGTTGAAATGGTGCAGCAGGGGCGGGATCTGCGCGCAGGCTAAGGCGTTAGCCCTCTCTTTACCGGGTAGCGCTTTCTTGTGGCGACATGGCTACTTCGTTGGAAAATTCTGAAAAGCGGGGTTTCCACAGGATGTGTCGCAGCAGGTCTTCCTCTCAACCTCTTGGCAGGCAAGGGTTGTGCATCTGATGTATGCAGGACGTAAAAGGGGGGATTAGAAGAGCGACAGCTGCTCCCCGGGGCGGATAAACCCATCCAGCCTGAGCTGAATATGGCGTTTGCCCAGATCAAGGCGCTTGCTGATGAGGCGAAAGCGCTGGGCCAGCAGATCGGCAAAATGCCCCTCACCGCGCATGCGGGTGCCGAAGGCGGTACTGTTGAGCCCGCCACCGCGGCTGGCTCGCAACTGATTCAAAATAGCCTCCTTCTGGCCCGGATAGTGGGTATCGAGCCAGTCCCCAAATAGCGGCGCCAGCTCGTGGGGCAGGCGCAGCAGGATGTAATCGGCGCAACTGGCGCCAGCCTCGGCGGCCGATTTGATGATCTGCTCCAGCTCCGGTTCATTGAGCCGCGGGATCATGGGGGCGGCCAGTACCCCCACCTGCACGCCAGCGTTGGCCAGCTTCTCGATCACTTTCAAGCGGCCTGCACCTGTGCTGGCGCGGGGCTCCAGCTGTCGGCGCAGGGTTTCGTTCAAGGTCGTCACCGACACCATCACCTGACACAGTCCCTCTCTGGCCAGCTCGGTCAACAGATCGAGGTCGCGCAAGATCATGGCGCTCTTGGTAATGAGCCCGACCGGGTGGCGGTGGGCCAGCATCACTTCCAGCAACTGCCGGGTGAGGCGATAGCGCAGCTCGATGGGTTGATAGGGGTCGGTATTGGCGCCAATGAAGATGGTCTGTGGCTGATAGGCCGGTTTGGCAAACTCCCGGCGCAGCAGGTCGGCTGCATTGCGTTTGGCAAACAGCTTGCTCTCGAAATCGAGGCCGGGGGAGAGCTCCAGATAGGCATGGCTGGGTCTGGCATAGCAGTAGATGCAGCCGTGTTCGCACCCCTGATAGGGGTTGATGGAGCGACCAAAGGGGACATCCGGCGAGCTGTTGTAGCTGATGATGCTGCGTGCATCGATCTCCCGCACCTCGGTGCCAGGCACAGAGGGGGTGAAGGCGGCATCCCAATCGGACGATTGCCAGCCATCATCGACCGCTTCGACAAGGGGGCCGCTAAAACGGTGATCGATATTGTGGGGGCTGCCTCGTCCTGCCATGGTGCGCACCAGTACTGTTTATATATACAGTTATTTTGCAGGAGCCCCGGATAAATGACAACTACTGCTGATAGACCGGGTGCAAAAAGGGTTGTCGCAGGGATCTCTTGCTTGATCGCGGCGTTACATTTCGTTTACATAGACGAAATGAGAACTGGATCACGGAAATCATCATGAGCCCCACCACTTCCCGCTGGCTGTTTATCTGTCTGCTTGCCCTCGTTATCTGGCGTCTGCTTCCGCTCTCCAACGAGCAGGAGATGGCTGCCGCCAACCGTGCCTGGCGTACCGGTCACTTCGATGAGGCGACCCGGATCTGGTCGCCACTGGCGGCGCAGGGGCAACCCCGGGCGCAAGCCTTGATGGGCTGGAGTCATGAAGTGGGGCAGGGGAGCGAGCAGGATATGAACCAGGCCATCATGCTCTATCGTCAGTCGGCGCAAGCGGGCGATCCCTTTGGCCAGTACCGGTTGGCGGATGCCTATTTGCGGGGGGCGGGGGTGACGCGGGATCTGCGCCAAGCCTTTCACTGGATGGATCAGGCTGCCCGCAATGGTGATGTCCCAGCCATGCTGAAAGTCGGCGTCCTTCATCTGATGGGGGTCAGCGGCAGGGTCGATCTGCCTCAGGCGAAACAGTGGCTCTATCAGGCGGCACAAAAGGGCAACAAGCTGGCGCTTCAGGTGCTTCAAGAGCTGGCGCTGGCCGAGGAGGGGAGCAGTGACTTTGACTTCAACTGGCAATCCCTGCTTGGTGAATAGTCGGCAGGCGACTCATTTGACTGTAGAAAATATCTGCAAATCCGATACAGCACGCCCAACTTCTGGTAGCATGGAGCCGTTTTGGCTTGGTTTGTCACGTTAGACACGCTGTTTGCGTGTCAGGCCGTCTTCGCAAAGTGCTGTGGAGAACCAGAACATCACCTTATTTGAATCTCTTTTCCATCCCGCATGTGACCTTTGGTAGGGGTCACCACTGTATAAGGAAACACATAATGCCAATCATTACTCTGCCTGACGGCAGCCAACGTCAATTTGCCCACTCTGTTTCCGTCATGGATGTGGCTGCGGACATCGGTCCCGGTCTCGCCAAGGCGTGCATTGCCGGTCGGGTAAACGGTGAACTGGTGGATGCGTGCGAGCTGATCGAAGCCGATGCCTCGCTGGCCATCATCACCGCCAAAGACGAAGAAGGTCTGGACATCCTGCGCCACTCCTGCGCCCACTTGCTGGGTCATGCTATCAAGCAACTCTGGCCCCAGACCAAGATGGCCATCGGTCCTGTCATCGACAACGGCTTCTACTATGACGTTGATCTTGACCGTACCCTGACCGATGAAGATCTGGCTGCCCTGGAAGAGCGCATGCTGGCGCTGGTAGCCAAGGATTACGACGTCATCAAGAAGAAAGTCTCCTGGCAAGAAGCGCGCGATGTATTCGAGGCGCGCGGCGAGTCATACAAAGTCGAAATCCTAGATCAGAACATTGCCCGTGATGACCAGCCAGGTCTCTATCATCACGAAGAGTACATCGACATGTGTCGCGGCCCGCACGTGCCCAACATGCGTCACTGCCACCACTTCAAGTTGCTGAAGATGTCCGGCGCCTACTGGCGCGGCGATTCCAACAACAAGATGCTGCAGCGTATCTACGGTACCGCCTGGGCTGACAAGAAGCAGCTCAAGGCCTATCTGCAGCGCCTGGAAGAGGCCGCCAAGCGCGACCACCGCAAGATCGGCAAGCAGCTCGACCTGTATCACATGCAGGAAGAAGCACCCGGTATGGTGTTCTGGCACAACGATGGCTGGACCATCTTCCGTGAGCTGGAAACCTTTATCCGCGGCAAGCTCAAAGAGTACGACTATCAGGAAGTGAAAGGTCCGTTCATGATGGACCGCGTCCTGTGGGAGCGTTCAGGTCACTGGGAGAAGTATGCCCAGGCCATGTTCACCACCCAGTCTGAAAACCGCGAGTACGCCATCAAGCCGATGAACTGCCCGGGTCACGTCCAGATCTTCAACCAGGGTCTGAAGTCCTACCGCGATCTGCCGCTGCGTATGGCCGAGTTTGGTTCCTGCCACCGCAACGAGCCGTCCGGTTCCCTGCACGGTCTGATGCGGGTGCGCGGCTTCACTCAGGATGACGCTCACATCTTCTGTACCGAAGAGCAGATCATGGAAGAGGTCTCCGGCTGTATTCGTATGGTCTATGACGTTTACGGTACCTTTGGCTTCGAGAACATCGTGGTCAAGCTCTCCACTCGTCCCGAGCAGCGTATCGGCTCCGACGAGATGTGGGATCGTGCCGAGAAAGCCCTGGCCGAAGCGCTGGAACTCAACGGTCTGAAGTACGATCTGCAGCCGGGTGAAGGGGCGTTCTACGGTCCCAAAATTGAATTTACCCTGCACGATTGCCTTGATCGTGCGTGGCAATGTGGTACCGTGCAGCTCGACTTTGCCCTGCCTGGTCGTCTGGGTGCCACTTATGTGGGCGAAAATAACGATCGCCACGTACCCGTGATGATCCACCGGGCCATCCTGGGTTCTATCGAGCGCTTCATCGGTATCCTGACTGAAGAGTACGCCGGTCTGTTCCCGACCTGGTTGGCACCGACTCAGGCTGTGGTCATGAATATCACGGACAATCAGGCCGATTATGCGGTGAAAGTAGCCAAAGCATTGAATGATGCGGGCCTTCGCGCAAAAGCGGACTTGAGAAATGAGAAGATTGGCTTTAAAATCCGCGAGCATACTTTGAAGCGAGTACCTTTCATGCTGGTCTGCGGCGATAAAGAAGTTGAAGCCGGTAAGATTGCAGTACGGACTCGTAAAGGGGCTGACCTGGGCACTTATCCTGTTGAAGAGTTTATCGCTCTGTTGACCCAGGAAGTTCAGACCCGCGGACAAAAGAAAGTGGAGGAATAAGCTATAAAAGGCGGAAAAAAACTGGGCAAGCAACCGCAAGCCCGCGCTCACCGGATCAATGAAGAGATCCGTCTGAAAGAAGTTCGTCTGACTGGTCTGGATGGTGAAGCCATTGGCATCACCTCCATTCAGGATGCTCTGAACTTGGCCGCAGAGGCCGGAGTTGATCTGGTAGAGATCAGTCCAAATGCTGAGCCGCCCGTTTGCCGGATCATGGATTACGGCAAATTCCTCTACGAAAAGAGCAAAACAACCAAAGAACAGAAGAAAAAGCAGAAAGTCGTCCAGGTCAAGGAAATCAAATTCCGTCCTGGCACTGACGAAGGCGACTATCAGGTAAAACTACGCAACCTGGTTCGCTTTCTGGAAGACGGGGACAAGGCTAAGGTCACCCTGCGCTTCCGTGGTCGTGAAATGGCCCACCAGGATCTTGGTATCAAGGTTCTGGAGCGCGTCAAGAACGATCTGGAAGAGTTGGCCGTAGTCGAGTCGTTCCCGAAAGTCGAAGGCCGTCAAGCTGTGATGGTTCTCGCACCTAAGAAGAAATCTTAAGGCCCACAAGAAATTGACTCATGGGGCAAGCCCCATAAGTCGGTTCGCCTTGCGATTTTGTTGTCACTCACAATGCGGAGTATGAAATGCCGAAGATGAAAACCAACCGGGGTGCTGCAAAGCGCTTCAAAAAGACTGGCTCGGGTCGCTTCAAGTGCAAGCACAACCACCTGCGTCACATCCTGACCAAGAAGAGCAGCAAGCGTAAGCGTCAGCTGGGACCGAAATTCATGGTTTCTGCTGCCGACCACAAACGTGTTGTCGCTTGTCTGCCGTACGCATAAGGGGGGATGTGAAAAATGCCAAGAGTTAAACGTGGTGTGACTGCTCGAGCTCGTCACAAGAAAGTAATGAAAGCCGCCAAAGGTTACTACGGCGCCCGTTCCCGTGTTTACCGCGTAGCGGTACAAGCGGTAACCAAAGCTGGTCAGTATGCCTACCGTGACCGTCGCCAGAAAAAGCGTCAGTTCCGTCAGCTGTGGATTGCGCGTATCAACGCTGCAGCCCGTCAGAACGGTCTGTCCTACAGCCGTCTGATCAACGGTCTGAAGAAGGCTTCTATCGAGATCGATCGCAAGATCCTGTCCGATATCGCCGTTCACGACAAAATGGCTTTCACCGCCCTGGTTGAAAAAGCTAAAGCAGCTCTGGTTTAATCCAGTTCTGTTATAAACGCTAAAAGGAGGCTCAGGCCTCCTTTTTTGCGTTTGTCATTCACGGTTTCACATTACTTTTCCCTTTCTCCCATCCATATTCTGTCCACTGTTTTACACGCGCTACAGTTTTCTCCACACAAGGCGATATGTGCGAGATGACCTGTTCTACAAATGGGTTTATATGCCAACAAACTACGTGTTTGTTCTAGTATTTCAGAAGTGGCGGTGAACAGATGAGACTCGCTTGATATAACAAAATGATTTGTAGGGAGAAAAGCCCACCTTAGCTATGGTCAGCGAAGGGGCTTTTTTTGTATTATTCCCCTCTTGACCTTATTTAGCCTAAAGGCTCCTGTACCGGGAGTGGTGACGAGGAAGACATGCAACAGCTTGAAGAAGTAGTCGGCCAAGCCAGAGCCGAAATAGAGGGCGTGAGCGATATCGCGACCCTCGACGAAATCCGGGTCAAATATCTGGGTAAAAAGGGCTTTTTTACCGAGCAGATGAAGGGCCTGGGTGCCTTGTCTGCCGAAGAGCGTCCCGCCGCGGGCGCTGTGATCAACCAGGCAAAACAACAGGTTCAGGATGCGCTGAACGAGCGTCGTGAAGCGCTCGAAGTTGCCGTGCTGAACCAGAAGCTGGCAGCCGAGACCATCGACGTCAGCCTGCCGGGTCGCCGCATCGAGAATGGCGGTCTGCATCCTGTAACCCGCACCATCGAGCGCATCGAGCGCCTGTTTGGCGAGATGGGCTTCAAGGTTGCCCGTGGCCCCGAGATTGAAGATGGCTTCCACAACTTCGATGCGCTGAACATTCCGGCTCATCACCCGGCGCGTACCGATCACGATACCTTTTACTTCAATCCTGACCTGATGCTGCGTACCCACACCTCCGGTGTGCAGATCCGCACCATGCAGCAGCAACAGCCGCCGATCCGCATCATTGCACCGGGCCGCGTCTATCGTAACGACTACGACATGACCCACACCCCGATGTTCCATCAGGTTGAAGGTCTGCTGGTTGACGAGCATGCCAGCTTTACCGAGCTGAAGGGCATTCTGCACGACTTCCTGCGCAACTACTTCGAGGAAGACCTGACCATTCGCTTCCGTCCTTCCTATTTCCCGTTCACCGAGCCGAGCGCTGAAGTGGACGTGATGGGCAAGAACGGCAAGTGGCTGGAAGTGCTGGGCTGCGGCATGGTGCACCCGAATGTACTGCGTTCGGTCGGCATCGATCCGGAAAAATACTCCGGCTTTGCCTTCGGCATGGGCGTTGAGCGCCTGACCATGCTGCGTTACGGGGTCAACGACCTGCGTGCCTTCTTCGAAAACGACCTGCGCTTCCTCAAGCAGTTCAAGTAAGGGCGAGAGAACATGAAATTCAGTAAATCCTGGGTGATGGAGTGGGTCCGCACCGAGTTGAGTGACAATGCGCTGGCCGAGCAGATCACCATGGCCGGTCTGGAAGTGGACGCCGTGGAAACGGTGGCTGGCCAGTTCAACAATGTGGTCGTGGGTGAAGTGGTCGAGTGCGCCCAGCATCCTGACGCCGACAAGCTGCGGGTGACCAAAGTCAACGTGGGTGAAGCCGAGCTGCTGGACATCGTCTGCGGCGCGCCGAACTGCCGCCAGGGCCTGAAAGTGTGTGTGGCCAAAGTAGGGGCGACCCTGCCTGGTGATTTCACCATCAAGAAAGCCAAACTGCGTGGCCAACCGTCCCACGGCATGCTCTGCTCTTTCTGCGAGCTGGGTATCGACGTTGAAGCCGATGGCATCATCGAGCTGCCGGCCGATGCTCCCATTGGTACCGATATTCGTGACTACCTCAATCTGAACGACGTCTCCATCGACGTGGATCTGACTCCGAACCGTGCCGATTGCCTCGGTATCGCCGGTCTGGCCCGCGAAATCGGCGTGCTCAACAGCGTGGACGTGGTCGAGCCGATCTGGGCACCAGCTGTTGCCACCATTGATGCAACTTTCCCGATCCGGGTTGAAGCAACCGCCGATTGCCCCCGTTATCTGGGGCGCGTTATCAAGGGGCTGAACCTGCAGGCCCAGAGCCCGCTCTGGATGCAAGAGAAGCTGCGCCGTGGCGGCATTCGCTCCATCGACGCCATCGTCGACATCACCAACTACCTGCTGCTGGAATACGGTCAGCCGATGCACGCCTTCGATCTGGCTACCCTGGAAGGGGAACTGGTGGTACGTCGCGCCCACGCTGACGAGCCGATGACCCTGCTCGACGGCAACGAAGTGAAGCTCAAAGAGACCACCCTGGTGATTGCCGATGCCAAAGGTCCTGCCTGCATGGCCGGTATCTTCGGTGGCAACCGCACCGGTGTATCCGAGACCACTACCGACATCCTGCTGGAGTGCGCCTTCTTTGCGCCGCTCTCCATCACTGGCCGTGCTCGTGCTTACGGTCTGCACACCGACTCCTCCCACCGCTTCGAGCGCGGGGTGGATCCGCAGCTGCAAGCCAAGGTGATGGACCGTGCAACTCGCCTGCTGCTGGACATCTGCGGCGGCGAAGCGGGTCCGGTCATCGAGGTCAAATCCGATGCCCATCTGCCGAAAGCGGCACCCATCAAGCTGCGTCGCAGCAAGCTCGACAAGGTGATCGGTATCAGCGTGGCTGACGCTCAGGTGGTCGAGATCCTCACCCGCCTTGGCATGCAGGTGACTGTGGATGCTGACGGTTGGACTGCGCTGGCACCCTCCTGGCGTTTCGATATCGCCATCGAGGAAGACCTCATCGAGGAAGTGGCCCGCATCTACGGCTACAACAACATCCCGAACCTGAAACCGGCTGCCTCTCTGGCGATGGTTGAGCAGGCAGAAGGGCAGGTGACCTTGAAGCGCGTACGCGACCTGCTGGTGGACCGCGGTTTCCAGGAAGCGATCACCTACAGCTTCGTCGATCCCAAGACCCAGCAAACCCTGTTCCCGCAGAGCGATGCCATCGTACTGCCGAGCCCGATCTCGGTCGAGATGTCCGCCATGCGCGTCTCTCTGTTTCCGGGTCTGGTGCAGGCCGTTGTTTACAACCAGAACCGTCAGCAACCGCGTGTGCGTCTGTTTGAACAGGGTCTGCGTTTCATCAAGGATGAAAGCGCCGAGAACGGCATCCGTCAGGAGCCGATGCTGGCCGGTATCATCACTGGCAACCAGAGCGACGAGCACTGGGATATCAAAACCCGCGCAGCCGACTTCTTTGATTTGAAAGGGGATCTGGAAGCGGTGCTGGACTTGACCGCCGAAGGGGCCACCTTTACCTTCGAGCGCACCGAGCACAGCGCCCTGCACCCGGGCCAGAGCGCAGCCATCCTGCGCAATGGCGAGATCATCGGCCACATCGGCGTGATCCACCCGAGCCTCGAGAAGAAGCTGGGCCTCAAGAGCCGCGCGGTGATGTTTGAGCTGGAGCTGGACAAGCTGACCCCGGCCAAGGTGCCTGTGGCAGCCGAAGTTTCCAAGTTCCCGGCGAACCGTCGCGACATCGCCGTCGTGGTCGATCGTCAGGTTCTGGCAGGTGATGTGCTTGCGGTAATTAAAAAAGTTGGCGGAAATCAGGTAGTTGGAATAAACTTGTTTGACGTATACCAGGGTGCTGGTATGGCAGAGGACAAGAAGAGCCTGGCCATCAGTCTTGTATTGCAAGACACCCAGCGCACCCTGGAGGAGAAAGAGATTGCCGAGACCGTAGACAATGTCGTGCGGGCCCTTGGTGAAGAGTTGAATGCATCCTTGAGGGATTGATCTATGGCGCTTACCAAAGCCGACATTGCAGAGCACCTGTTCACCCAGCTCGGGATGAGCAAGCGTGAAGCCAAAGATATGGTGGAAGCCTTCTTTGAGGAAATCCGACAGGCGCTTGAGCGTGGTGAACAAGTCAAGATTTCAGGCTTCGGTAACTTTGACCTTCGTGAGAAGAATCAGCGTCCCGGACGCAACCCCAAGACGGGCGAGGATATTCCTATCAGCGCCCGCCGCGTGGTGACCTTCCGGCCTGGCCAGAAGCTCAAGGCCAGGGTAGAAAATGTTGAACCCAACGAGTGATAAAAAGCCAGGCAGATGCCTGGCTTTTGTTTTCAGATGACCAAATTCCCCGTTTTTCTTCTGGGTGCCGTACTGGCACTGCCATTGCACGCCAAGCCTTTGCAGACCACAGTGCTGCCGTTGGCGCCGGCGACCCAAGCTTATGTGAATTCACTGAGCCAGCTTTCGCTCTGCTATCCTGCGACGCTTCCTCCACCATACCTGATGGCCGAGGGGGGACTGCTCAAGGATCGTCTCGCCCGGTTGCAGGAGCTGTTCCCGATTCCGCTTGTGCTCAAAGAGCTGCCCGATTGGCAGACATTGCGCAACGGGCTCGCAGAGGGGGAATGCGACATCATTCCCTATGTCGGAACCCGCAAGAAGGCCGTGGAGGGCATGCGGTTAAGCCGTCCGATGATGGAGACCGATGCCGCCATCCTCTACAAGGGTGAAAATCTCAAACAGGCCCGCTTTCTGGTCTACTCGGTGGCAGACTCAGCCCGCCTGCTGCACGAGCTCTATCCTCAGGCGCGCATTATTTCCCTAAAAAGCGGAGAGAAGGTCTACGACGCGCTGCAGAGTGGCAAGGGTGATGCCTATCTGGGGGACTATCTGCAACTGCGCTATCTGATGCGCGAGTTTCCGGCCGATGGTTTGCGTCTGCGCCGCCTGTTTGGTGAGGATCGGATTATCAGCTATCGCCTGATGATGCGTGATCAGCCTGAGTTGGCCAATCTGGTGGACACCCTGATCCGTCATATGCCGGCCGGTACTATCTATACCGATCTGGCTCGCTATCTCGATCAGGGGTCGCTATATGTCAACCAGCCCCACTTCAGCGATACCGAGCAGGCCTGGTTATCCGGCCGCGGTCGCACCATTCGCCTGGTGGTCAATCCCGAGTTGATGCCCTATAGCGGCGTCAATGATCTGGGGGAGGCGAAAGGGTGGAGCGCGGATGTGCTGCGCTGGGTCACCCAGGAGACCGGCCTGAAATACAAGCTGGTGCCTGCCGCCAGCAAGGCGGAGGCCGTAGAAAAGCTGCGCCGTGGTGAGGCGGATATGATGGCCGGCTTGCCGGAATCCCCATCATTGACGGATCAGTTCATTTTCAGTCGGACGATCTCCACCAACCGGTTTGCCTTGATCAGCAAGCGCAAGCTGGCTGCCGATCGCATCACCCAACTCAAGCGGCAGCGTATTCTGGTGCCGGAATCCCTCTACGATCCCTCCTTGCTCGCCCAGCTCGGTGATCAGGAGTGGGTTCGCACCGACGGCCTCGAGCAGGGGCTGGCAGCGATCAAACAAGGCAAGGCTGACGCCATGCTGAGCGAGCTATATCAGCTGCAATATCCCCAGCGTACCAACTTGCTGGAAGGGCTCGATATCGAGGAGCTGGAAGATCGCTTCAGTCTTGGCTTTGCCATCAACAAGAGTCAGACCGAACTGGCCGGGGTGATGGATCGCAACCTGATGGCGCTGACCAGCACCCAGATTGACGAACTTAACCAGCGCTGGCGCCGCTTGCTCGTCGTGCAGCAGCCCGGCGTGAGCTACGCCGCCTGGTTTGGCTCCATTGCCATGGCACTGCTGATCAGCGGTATCGTCATCGGCGGGATCTGGCGGTCTCGTCAGCAACTGGCACGGGAAGTGGCCCAGCGTCACGCCGTCGAGAAGGCGCTGGCCATCGAGAGCGAACTGCGGGAAACCATGTTTCAGGCGTTGCCGGTGCCCGTCTATCTGCGCAACAGCCAGGGCAAGGTGATCAAATCCAATAAACAGGGGCGACGTCTGGCCCTGCGCTACTCGCAGCAGTTGATGCTGCCGCCGGTTCAGTCCCAAAAAAGTGAAGGAGAGCTGGTGCTGGGGGATCAGGTCTTCGCCTATGTCCAGCATCCGCTGCGACTGGACAAGCAAGCACCTGCCACCGATCTCATCGCCCTGTCGGATATCAGTGTGCTGCGTGAGCAGGCCCGTTTTTTGCGTCAGGCAGAGCGCCGCCTGCGCGCCCTGACCAATACCGTTCCCGGCGTGGTGCTGCAGTTTATGTTCGAGCGGGGACGGGTGGGGGGTATCGAGTTTATCAGCCGGGGCTGTTACGAGCTGCTGGGGCTGGCGAGTCAGCAGATCCGTCGTGAGCCCAAACGGGTGCTCACTATGCTGGAGCGCGAGGATCGCCGCCGGGTACGCCGTGAGATGTTCGCCATGTTGCAGGCTGGCAAACCCTTCGCATTCACCATGCGCTACCACCATCCGACCAAGGGTCTGCGCTGGTTGCAGCTCTATGGCCGTGGCCGCAGTCAACCGCAGGGTTGGCGAATTTATGCGGTGATGCAGGATGCCACTGCCCGTGTCGAGCAGGATCAAGCACTGCAGCACTCCCATGAGCAGGCGCAACAGGCAGTTCTTGCCAAGGGGCGCTTTTTGGCCGCCATCAGCCACGAGATCCGCACGCCGATGAACGCCATGCTCGGCTTGCTGGAGTGGCTGGCCAGCACTCCTTTGTCGAGAGAGCAGGATTCGGCGCTGGCGCGGGTGCGTCAGGCGGGGGATGAGCTGCTCGGCCTGCTCAACGATGTGCTCGACTTTAGCCGCAACGAAAACAGCAAACTCTCCCTCTCGCCCCAGCCCACCGATTTTGCCGAGTTGTGCGAGCACGTGGCGGCAGTGCACTGGACCAAGGCGCGGGCCAAGGGATTGCAACTGCGCCTTAAGTTGGACCCGGCTCTGCCAGCCCAGCAGACCCTCGACCCTCACCGGGTACGGCAAGTGCTCCACAACCTGCTCTCCAATGCCATCAAGTTCAGCCTGCGTGGGGAAGTGGTGCTGTGGGCCGAGGTGGTCGCATCAACCTTGCGCTTCGGTGTGGATGATCAGGGGCCGGGGATCACCGCCAAGATGCGCACCACGCTCTTTATGCCATTCGAGCAGTTTGCCGTTGAAGGGCAGCTGCGGGCGCCGGGCACAGGTCTTGGTCTGGCGATCTGCAAGCAGCTGGTCGAGCAGATGGGGGGTCTTATCGATGTCGAGGGGCGCGTCGGCGGTGGTAGCCGCTTCTATTGCGAGTTGCCCCTGAAGCGGGTGCAGCAGGAGCCGGACTGGCAGCCCAATGTGCGGCAGCTGGCGCTCTCTTTACCCCACGATGAGGCGCAAGCACTGTCGCCCTGGCTCAGTCGATTGGGGATCGCCACCGTCAGCAACGCCGTTGATACGCTGCAAGCGGAGGTGGACGAGAAGGAGCTCTACTATTGGGCCTGGCAAGGGGAGTCCTGGGTGCCCGGGACCATCATCACCCTGCTGCAGCCACGGTTGACCCCGGATCAACCTGTCGCCGGCACCCAGCCAGGGCTTGGCATGCGGGTACTGCTGGTTGAAGATCACGATGTCAATCGCGAGCTGATCAGCCTGCAACTAGGCCAACTTGGTGCCAGCGTTATCACTGCCGCCAACGGGCAGCTGGCGCTGGAGATGCTGGCGCAGCAGGAGGTGGATTTTGTGCTGACCGATCTGCAGATGCCGGTGATGAACGGGGCCGAGCTGTGCAGGCAGTTGCGCCAATCCGCCCGTTGGGCCCGTCTGCCGGTCTATGTGATCACCGCAGATCTCAGTGATCAGGCGGCAAGGGAGCTGCAATCCTGCGGTTGCGATGGCCATCTGGACAAGCCGGTCGCTCTCAAGGAGCTGGCGACCTTGCTGCGCCATATTGCCAAAGAGGGGAGCAATGCTGTCGTCCCGACACCGGTTGCCTCGCTGCTGACCGATGAACTGGCCGCCCTTTATCTGAAGGCTACCCGTGATGATTTGGCCGAACTTGAGCGCTGCAGCACAGAAGAAGATGAAGTTGGCGTGAATGCTGCTTTACACAAGTTGAAGGGGGCCGCCAGAATGGTAGGGGCGACTGCGTTGGTGGCGGTCATTGAAGAGTGGCAACAGGCGCCCCATCCGATGCTGCAAGCCAGATTGAACCGGGCACTGGATGAGTTCAGCCAGCAGTTTTCAAAGAGGGCTCAAGATGATCATCACTGATGAAGAATTACTGGCGTTGCTCGATTCGGAAGAGCATGAGGCGGCAGGATTTTGCCCCATTGTGCTCTATGCCCTCGACAGCACCGTCCATGAGTTGGCCAGCACCATGACATTGCCCTCCTATGTCACGCTGCACCGTACCCGACCGGATGCCTGCTGGCAGTGGGAAGGGTTGTTTGCGGCCGGTGCCATTGCCCTTTACGACCCCGCCGCTCATCAGCAGGCGGACTACTTCCCCCAGTTGCAGCAGCATGAGGGGATCTACGCTATCGGCGAGGATTGGCTGGGGGGGCTTGCCGCCAGTTACCATAACTGGTGCAACTGGCTGGCCGCTAACAAGGTGCTGCTGCTCGAGGATCACCCGTTTCAGGGGATGCAATTGCAACAGACCATCGCCGGGTTGGGGCTCTCCTGTCAGTGGGTACAGGATGAATCGGCCTGCCTTGCGGCATTGTCGGCGGGCGACATCAGCCTGCTGGTGTGCGATCTCAGTCTGGTGGAGCAAGATGCCATCAGTCTGTTGATGAACCAGCCCCAGTTGCAGGAGGTCGGGCTGCCCATTGTGCTGCTTTCGGCCCATGAGCAGACGCTGATCGACGGTGCCCGCCGCCTGCTGCACGATGCCGGTTTCAATATTCTGGCTGCACTGGCAAAGCCGCTTGATTGCGACGAGCTGCTCAGGTTGCTGCGTCGACTCTATCTGGGCCCGCTGCGTCAACAGCGCTTGAGCGGCCAACGCCGCACCATCCGCCGGTGGCAGGGGGAGGTGCAGGGTCAGCTAGGGCTGCTCTCCAGTCCCGCGACCCCTCATCCGGTCTGGCTGGCGGTGACAGGCTTGCCCAGCCGCTGGGAGGCGCTCAAGGATTGGCTGACGGAGCAGTCGCGTACCCCAGCCGAACTGACCCTGCTGATCCACCGTCGTGACCACCTGCTCGGCAATGCCGATCGCTTCGCGCTGGTGCTGCAAGCCAGTCTGGCGGGGAGCAAGCTGGCGCTGCTGCTCGATAACAGCCAGCATCTGCCATTCGATCTGCTGGAGCGTTTGCCGCTGCAAGCCTTGCTGCTGGGGCAGGGGATCTTGCCGGAGATGGAGTCCTTGACCGGTGACTCCCTGCTGGGACGCTTTATGGCCCGGGTTCGGGAGCTGGGGATCGCCGTCTATCTGGATGATCCTTACAACCTGCTCGACGTCGAGGTGTGGCGAGAGCGCGGTATGACGGGGCGCTGGTAAGCCATGCCGCGCTACCTCTGCTGGCCCATGCACCGGGAGCGCCTTGGCAAAGGACTGGAGGGCTGGCCTCATCCGGCTTCCCGGACCGCGTTGCCACTGGCTATGGAGGTCTCCGGGGTGCCGTGCCTGCTGCGCGAGCTGCATGGTGTGGCGCCTGCCCGCATGCTGGCCGCTTACGATGCATTGAGTGAAGAGAGCATCTATCTGCGCTTTATGCGTCCGAAACGGACACCGCCACCGAAACAGGTGGCCCAATTTCTCAATTACCATCCCGAACAACAGATCTCGCTGCTACTGACCGATCTGGCTGGTGAGCCGCTGGCTCAGGCGCAATCAATCCGCCGCCGCCTTCATCCCGATCGGGCGGAGTTCTCCTGCATCGTAGCGGATCACTTCCAGCACAAGGGGGCGGGGAGGCGCATTCTGCTGGCGCTGGCACTGCTGGCCAGGGCGGACGGGATCCGGGAGTGGACGGCGGAAGTGCTGGCCCAGAACCGGCCGATGCTGACCCTGCTCAAGCGCCTTGGCTTGCCGCTGACCCTGGTAACCGGGCGGGAGATGGTCTTTGTCAGGCTGGATCTGTCGGTACTGGATGCCTGGTTGCCCGCACCGCCAGCGGCGCCGCTTAAGACCAAGGGCGAATAGTGACACTTTTTTCCCTGTGCTAAGGTCACATTTATTGTGCGGGGATAGACGGAGCAGCTTATGGCGCAGTCATATAAACATATCGTGATCCTGACCGGCGCGGGGATCTCTGCCGAATCCGGCATCAAGACTTTTCGTGCCTGCGACGGTTTGTGGGAAGAGCACAAGGTCGAGGACGTGGCGACCCCCGAGGGGTATGCCCGGGATCCCGAACTGGTGCTGCGCTTTTACAACTCCCGCCGCAAACAGCTGCAACAGCCCCAGGTTCACCCCAATCCGGCCCACTATGCGCTGGCCCGCCTCGAGCGACTGCTGCCCGGCACGGTCACCCTGGTCACCCAGAACATCGACAATCTGCACGAGAGCGCTGGCAGCAAGAACCTTATCCATATGCACGGGGAGCTGCTCAAGGTCCGCTGCCCCGAGTCCGGTCAGGTGATCGAGTGGCGCGGTGATCTCCATCAGGACGAGCTCTGCTCCTGCTGCCAGTTCCCTCAGCCGATGCGTCCCCATGTGGTCTGGTTTGGCGAAATGCCGCTCGGGCTGGATCGCATCTATAGTGCGCTGGCCCAGTGCGATCTCTTTATCTCCATCGGCACCTCTGGCGCCGTCTATCCGGCCGCCGGGTTTGTCCATGAAGCGGGATTGAACGGGGCGCACACCATCGAGCTCAATCTCGAACCGAGCGAGGTGGGTAGCCAGTTTGACGAAAAACGCTATGGCCCAGCCTCCCTGCTGGTACCCGCCTATGTCGATGAGTTGCTGGAGGCGTGTGGCATTCATCAACCGAGGCAAGTCGAGGGGCACAACTGGATGGAGATGCGCGGTCCCTGAGCTACTGTGCGACGGGACAGTTGCAATGGTTCGGTGAAATCGCCACACTGGCAACCATTTAAAAAATGGGACGCAGTTGGCGCAAATTACCATGACCGCAGTAAAGCAATGGATCGCTTTTTTTCTCCTGATGCTGGCCAGTGCCAGTGCATCGGCCTCCATCCCCCTGATGACCTTGGTACTGCCAGATGGCCAGCAGGTGAGCCTCGATGAGGCGGCCCTCTCCGCCTTGCCACAGACCGAATTCACCACCACTACCCCCTGGACTCAGGGCGCTCACCACTATCGCGGGCCGACCCTGTCAACCGTGCTGGTGTCGCAAGGGATCCCGGATGCTCGCAAGATCGCCGTTTCGGCCCTCAACGGCTATCAGCAGGTGGTGGATCTGGCCCTGTTCGACGGCGTGCCGCTGACCCTGGTGCGTCAGGAGGACGGCAAACCGCTGACCCGGCGCAACAAGGGGCCGCTTTGGCTGCTCATCCCGTTCACCACCTATCCCAAGCTGGACGTGCCCGCCATCCATAACTGCATGGTGTGGCAGGTGACCCGCATCGAGATCGTCGATTGATGGGGCTATCCCGCCAAAATCTGCTGTTGGTTGCGGTGTCGCTGCTGTTTCTGCTCTCGTCGGGCAGCAGCCTCTATCTGCAGTATCGGCAGGAGCAGCTGGTCGATACCTTCTACCGCAATGTCCACTGGAACATCAGCCAGGTGATGCTCGAATCCCAGCGTTTCCTCTACGATCTGCAGCTCTACCGGGCTGGCAGACAGTCGATGGAGACCCTGAGCCTCGATTACGATCTGCTGTGGAACCGGCTCGATATCTTCCTCATCAGCAGTGAAACCGCCGAGATGCGCCAGCGGCACGGGCTCGGCAAAGTGCTGGCCACACTGTTCGAGCAGATCAAGCAGCTCGAACCCCAGATGGAGGCTGGTGCGCTTCGCGAGGGGGCTGAGCTTGCCCGCTTGCAGGAGGCGATCGCCAGCCAGACCCGTCTCATCGAACAGATAGGGGATCAGATCCTCTCCGGCCAGGAGCGGGAGCATTCGGTCAGCCAGATCCGCAACAGCCTGTTCTGGCTGCAGATCTGGCAACTGATCCTGTTGCTGACCGGTGGCGCTCTGGTCGCAGCCCTCATTCGCGCCAATCTGGCGAACCGTCGGCTTGCCCTGCTCGATCCCCTGACCCAGCTTGGCAACCGCCGTGCCCTGCAGGAGCAGCTCTCTCGCGCTCTGCATGCCGATGATGTGAGCGCCCTGGTGGTGCTCGATCTCAAGCGCTTCAAGCAGGTCAATGATCTACTGGGTTATCAGGTCGGTGATCGGCTGTTGCAGATGGTGGCCGACAAGCTGCAACAGGCCCATGGCAGCCACGCTTACCGGCTCGGCGGAGATGAATTTGCCGTGGTGTTGACCAAAGCGGATGATGCGCTGGAAACCGCCATTCATGAGCTGGTGGATCTGCTCCATTTCGAGTTCGTGACCCGGGAATGCAGCTTCGATCTGGCCTGTCGGCTCGGGGTCGCCAAGGCGCAGCAACAGGATGCCGCCCGGCTGCTGGATCAGGCGATCCTGGCCCTCAACCAGGCCAAGCGTAGCCAGGAGGGGGCGATCAGCTGGTTTGAGCCGGCCATGCTGCAGCAGTTGCAGTTGAGTCAGCAGCAGCTTCATCAGCTGCGAGAGTGGCTGGTTGGGCGCGAGCCTGCACCGCTGCGAGTGGCATTGCAGGAGCTCACAGACGGGCAGGGCAACGAGATGTGGCAATTGGCGCTTGAGTGGCGTGAGCAGGGAGTACCCTGCTATATGCGCTGGCTGCAGGAGTGCGGTGTGCTGGGGCCCGTGTTGGCCCGTGTGCTGCAAGCGCACGAGGCGCAGTATAACGATGGTCGGGCACTGCTGGTCCCGCTCGACAATCAGGCCCAGCTGACCCATCTACTGGCCTATTTGCCGGAGGCTTCCCGTACGCCGCTAGTGTTGCTGGTACCGACGCTACAGCCGGATGGTGCCTTGCTGGCGGGATTGCGGCAGCAGGGTTGCACTCTGGCGCTCAGAGAGATTGGCAGCACCACCGCGGCGCAGCTGGCAGCCGGCTGGCCTGTCCGCTACTGGTTGCCGCAGGGTGATGAAGATGGCGAGTTGCTGCAACCGCTGGCCAGACGATTGGGGCTGGTGCCACTGCAAGTGCTGGCAGCCAGGGAGACAAGGTCGCTGGCCTGAGGGCAAAACGCGGTATTGCATCGGCAAGAGACAAAATGAAACAAGGCGACCCAGGGGTCGCCTTGTTCGTTTATTGCCCCTGAACGTCAGGGACGGGCGCGCAGGATTGTCTGATCACCAGGTCCGGGTCGACGGTGATCAGGTGGTTCTCCACCGCTTCACCGTTGATGCGGGCCAGCAGGCGGGTGACGGCGAGGCGCCCCAGCTCCTCCTTGGGCTGGTTGACGGTGGTGAGTGGCGGCGACATAAATTCAGCCAGCGCCACATTGTCGTAGCCGACAATGGATAGGTCGCGCGGGATCACCAGTCCCGCCTGATGGGCGGCACTGATGGCCCCCATCGCCATCATGTCGTTGCAGACAAAGAGGGCGGTGGGGCGATCTGGCAATGCCAGCAGACGTGTCATCGCCTGATGGCCGCTGGCGCAGTCAAAATCCCCCTCCTGGATCCACTCTTGATTGATCGTGAGACCCGCCTCCTGCAGCGCCAGCTCAAAGCCAGCTTGGCGCTGGTTGGCGGGGGCGCGGCTGTGGGGGCCTGTGATGCAACCGATGGCGGTATGGCCCAGCTCAATCAGATGGCGGGTTGCGAGATAACCGCCATGGAAGGAGTTGTCGGCGATAAGATCCACATCCTCGCTGACCAGCCCCCAATCCATCACCACCACCGGCAGGCTCTTGAGCCAGTCGAGCTGATTGAACACCTCTTGTTGGCCTTCGCTACACATGATCAGCAGGCCATCGACCCGCTTGCGCAGCATCATTTTGAGGTAGGAGAGGGCCGTCTCGGCTTGACCCTCGGTGTTGCCCAGCATCAGGTTGTAGCCCTGCTCGAAGCAGTAACGCTCCACCCCGCGCACCACTTCGGCAAAGAAGGGGTTGCTGGAGGTGGTGACCAGCATGCCGATACTGTTGGTCTCCTTCACCTTAAGGCTGCGGGCCACCAGACTCGGGGCATAGTTGAGCTCGCGCATGGCAGCGAAGACCCGCTCACGGGTCTCCTCGGCCACAAAGCGGGTCTCGTTGATGACATGGGAGACGGTGGTGGTGGAGACCCCCGCCAGTGCCGCCACCTCCTTGATATTGGCCATCAGTGCCCCTGCGCAGTCTGCTCAAGCAGGAAGGTGTCGACCTCCTGCTTGCTCGGGATCGAGCTTTGGGCACCGAATCGGGTCACGGAGAGTGCCGCCGCCCCGTGGGCAAAGCGCACCGCGCTGTGGAAATCGGCTCCGGCCAGTTCCGCCGCCAACAGGGCGCCGTTGAAGGTATCGCCCGCGGCTGTGGTATCCACCGCCTTGACCCGAAAGCCCGGGATCAGCTGTTGCTGCTGGGCGTTGCTGCAATAGACCCCCTGCGACCCCAGAGTGATCATCACGTCCGCAATGCCCATCTTGTGGAAGCGGGCGGCCGCCTCGCGGGCGCTCGCTTCGTCGGTGACTTTGACGCCGGTCAACAGCTCGGCTTCAGTCTGGTTGGGGGTGATAAGGTCGACCAGCGCCAGCAGTTCGCTTGAGAGCGGACGGGCAGGGGCGGGGTTGAGCACCACCCGGGTGCCGTGGGCGCGAGCCAGGCGTGCTGCTTCATGAACGCTCTCGAGCGGCACTTCCAGCTGCAACAGCAGGGTGTGGGCGTCGGCGATCATCGCTTCATGGTTTTTCACCACGGCAGGGGTGATGGCACCGTTCGCTTCGGCGGAGATACCTATGCTGTTCTCCCCCTCATCGCTCACATAGATGATGGCGATACCGGTCGGGAGCGTGGGATCGAGCTCGACGGCGCTCACGTCAATACCGTCTTTGGCAAAACCGCTCTTCATCTGGTGGCCGATGGCGTCATCACCGATGCGGGCGATAAAGGAGACGGGGGCGCCAAGGCGGGCGGCAGCGACTGCCTGATTAGCCCCCTTGCCACCGGGCACGACCTGATAGCTGTGGCCAGTCAGGGTTTCACCCGGGCGCGGAAAGTGGGGAACGCGCAGCACGTGGTCTGCATTGACACTGCCCAGAACGACGAGACGATTCATGTTGACTACTCCTGATGCATCTTGGCTTGAACACGATGACTGAGTGAGTTCAAGCCGGGAGGCACCGTAATTGAGGGGAAAAAGGGGAGGCGAGCCTCCCCCTTGTGATTTATTTGCTGACCACTTGCAGCGGTACCGGAATGGATTTCTCGACCGGCTGACCTTTCAGCACCTTGTCGGCAGTCTCGACGCCGATGGCACCGATCAGCGCGGGCTGCTGGGCCACGGTGGCGGCCAGTTTACCCTTGGCCACGGCGGTTTTGCCATCGTCAGTGCCGTCGAAACCGACGATCATCACCTCTTTACCGGCAGCCTGCACCGCGCGGATGGCACCCAGCGCCATCTCGTCGTTCTGGGCAAAGACTGCTTGAACGGTCGGGTGGGCCGCCAGCAGGTTTTCCATGACGTTCAGACCCTTGGTGCGGTCAAAGTCGGCCGGCTGGGAAGCCAGCACCTGCAGCTTGTTGGCCGCCACGGCCAGGGCAAAGCCTTCGCCACGGTCACGGGCGGCGGAGGTACCGGCAATCCCTTCCAGCTGAATGACCTTGGCACCGGTACCCAGTTTTTCGGTGATGAAGTCACCGGCCAGCTTGCCGCCCGCCACGTTGTCGGAGGCAATGTGAGCCTTGACCTCACCCTGCGCGGCGCCGCGGTCCAGAGTCAGTACCGGGATGTTGGCGCGGTTGGCCAGACGGATGGCGTTGCCCACCGCTTCGGAGTCGGTCGGGTTGATCAGGATGGCGTTGACCTTGCGCACGGTGAGATCTTCCATGTTGGAGAGCTCTTTGGCCGGGTCATTCTGGGAGTCCAGCACCACCAGCTCGTAGCCAAGCTCCTTGGCCTTGGCTTCGGCACCCTCCTTCATGGTGACGAAGAAGGGGTTGTTGAGGGTGGAGACCACCATCGCCAGGGTATGGTCAGCAGCCTGGGCGGTGCCCAGCACGGACATGATGGCGGCAGCGAGCAGGGTATTGAGCTTTTTCATCATTTCATTCCTTGTGTGTGGCGTGTTTTACGTTGTTATCGGGTGCTTTTGTTGTCGACCATCACGGCAAGCAAGATCACGCTGGCCTTGGCGATCATCTGGTAATAGGAGCTGACATCGAGCAGGTTGAGGGCGTTGTTCAGGAAGCCGATGATCAGCGCCCCTATCAGGGTACCCATGATACGGCCCTTGCCGCCCATCAGGCTGGTACCACCCAGCACCACCGCGGCGATGGCATCCAGCTCGTAACCCATGCCCGCTGTCGGCTGGGCAGAGGAGAGGCGAGAGGTAACGATAAGCCCTGCCAGTGCCGAGAGCGCGCCGCACAGACCATACACCGCCAGCTTCACCCGATCCACATTGATACCGGAGAGGCGGGTAGCAGATTCGTTGCCACCCAGCGCGTAGATGTAGCGACCGAGGCGGGTGTGGTTGAGCATGAACCAGGCGAGCAGGAAGACGATGGCCATCAGCCAGATGGGCACCGGCAGACCGAGCAGATAGCCGGTACCCAGCCAGGCGAAGTGATCGGCGCCGTCACTGAAACCGGTGGAGATGGGGCGACCCTCGGTATAGACCATGGTGATACCGCGCAGGGCGGTCATGGTGACCAGGGTGGCGATAAATGCCTGCACCTTGCCCTTGGCAATGATGAGGCCGCTGACGCCGCCCAGCAGGGCACCGGCACCCAGAGTGAGGGGCACCACCAGCCAGATCGGCAGCTCCATGGCGACCATGGTGGCAGCCAGCGCGCCGCACAGGGCCAGTACCGAGCCGACCGACAGATCGATACCGGCGGTGAGGATAACCAGCGTCATGCCGACCGCCATGATGGCGTTGACCGAGGTCTGGCGCAGGATGTTGAGCAGGTTGTCGGCGGTGAAGAAGTTGGGGCTCAGGAAGGAGACCACACCAATCAGGACCAGCAGCGCGACCAGGGATTTGTTCTCGATCCACCACGCCTTGCTCATGACGCCACGGCGGGAAAGGGTTTGGGTTGTCATTGGGATGCCTCTTGTTCTGCTTGCCACTGTTTACCGACTGCCGCCGCCATCAGCTTCTCCTGATTGGCATCGCGGGTGTTGAACTCTGCGCTGATGCGCCCTTCGTGCATCACCATGATGCGATCACTCATGCCGAGCACTTCCGGCATCTCGGAGGAGACCAGAATGATGCTCATCCCCTCCTTCTTGAACTGGTTGATCAGCTGATAAATTTCCTTTTTCGCCCCCACGTCGACGCCGCGGGTCGGCTCGTCGAGGATCAGTACCTTGGGCCGGGTCAGCAGCCCTTTGGCGATGGCCACCTTCTGCTGGTTGCCGCCGGAGAGCAGCTTTATCAGCTGATCCTGACTCGGGGTCTTGATGTTGAACAGGCGCACATAGTCGCTCACCGCCTGCCGCTCGGCCTTGCCGTCAATCTTGCCGTTGCTGATGAACTCGTCGAGGGCACACAGACTCATGTTTTCGCGCACCGACAGCTCCAGCACCAGCCCATCGCCCTTGCGATCTTCAGAGATATAGGCGATGCCTGCGGCCAGCCCATCCGCCGGGCTTTTGGGCACCAGAGCATGACCGTCCACTGCCACTTCACCGGCGCTGATCGGGCTGGCGCCGTAGATCAGCTTCATCAGCTCGGTACGGCCTGAGCCCATCAGGCCGCTAAAGCCCAGAATTTCCCCCTGACGCAGGGAGAAGCTCACCCCGCGCACGCCGGGACCGGCCAGATCCTTCACCTGCAGGCTGACGGGGCCAAGCTCGCGCTCAAGACGCGGGTACTGTTCTTCCAGTCGGCGGCCCACCATCATCTCGATGATCTTGTCTTCATCCAGATCGCTCACCGCCTTCTCGCCGATCCACTTGCCATCGCGCAGCACAGTGACCCGATCGCAGATCTCGAAGATCTCCTTGAGGCGGTGGGAGATATAGACGATGCCGCAGCCTTGTTCGCGCAGCTCGCGGATAACCTTGAACAGCTGCTCGGTCTCGGTATCGGTCAGCGCATCGGTCGGCTCGTCCATGATGATGACGCTGGCATCGAACGACAGTGCCTTGGCGATCTCCACCATCTGCTGTTCGCCGATGGAGAGATCCCCGAGTCGGGTATCCGGCCCATGTTTGACGCCAAGTCGTGCCAGCAGGCCGCTTGCCCGCTCGCGCAGCTGTTTGTGGTCGATGCTGCCAAAACGGGTACGGGGTTCGCGCCCGAGGAAGATGTTGGCGGCAATCGACAACTCCGGCAGCAGGTTCAGCTCCTGATGGATGATGCTGATCCCCTGATCCTGAGAATCGCGCGGCCCCTTGAAGTGGACCGACTGACCGCGGTAGCTGACGCCGCCCGCATCGGCCTGATAGATACCGGTCAGCACCTTCATCAGGGTGGATTTGCCGGCACCATTTTCACCGAGCAGGGCCATCACCTGGCCCGGATAGACCCGCAGACCCGCTTCGTCGAGGGCGCGCACACCGGGGAAGGTCTTGACGATCCCGGTCAGCTCCAGAATGGGTGAGAGGGGGGAGGTTGTGCTCATTTGCAGCTTCCTTGAAGAGGCCTTCTTTGAAGAATGTCAGAACGCCACACCGGCGCAGAGGATCAGGTTGGCGTAGGGAGTCACCTCGCCGCTGCGCACGATCGCCTTGCTCTGGCGGGAGCGGGTTTTGAACTCCTCATGCAGACAGTATTCGATGGCGATGGACTTGCCCTGGGCGGCTGCGTGAGCCTCAAGCTGATCGACCAGCGCCTGATGGGCGGCGGGGCTGATCTGCTTGATCTCGCTTGCCATGATCACCTTCTCCACCACCAGCTCGGTGAGCAGCGCGGTCAGTACGGTTGCAAGGCTGGGCGTCCCCGCCATCAGCGCCAGATCGATCCGCTCCGGCCCTGCCGGAATGGGCAAGCCTGCATCGCAGACGGTGATCTCGTCGGTGTGGCCCATCTGTGCCACCAGAGCACTCAGGGGAGCATTGAGCAGTACGCCTCGTTTCATACAGCACCTCATCAGGCCTTGGCCCGTCAATCTGTGAACCGCTAGGCAACCGGTTACGCAACCGGTTGCGTCATGGCGCAAAGATAGGCCTTTTACTAAGGAAGGGCCACGGCAAAACCACGGAAATGTGAAAACGATCTCAAAGGCGGGAGAAGAAGTGCAGGGGAGGAGGCAGGAAGGGTGTCAGCAGAGCCCTGACACCCTTGTTATTCATCGAGCTATTGATTTTATGGTTAGTTGGCCAGAGCTTTGGCGACCGCCGGACGGCTCAGCATGCGCTGATAATGACCGGCAACCTTGGGGAATTCACTGATCTCGACCCTATCGCTTTTCAGCCAGCCTGCGACCACGAACAGATAGATATCCGCCACGCTGAACTGCTCGCCGAGTACCCAGGGGCCTGCCAGATAGTGCTGCTCAATCTGGGCAAAGCCATCGCGCATATTGCTGGCGACTTTCTGCTGCATGGCGGCAATGGCCTGCTCGTCATCGGCCCAGCGGCTGCCACGGCGACCGTGGGCGTGGGAGACATGCACGGTGGAGGCGAGGAAGCTGTTGACCTCCTGCATGCGGGCCAGCAGGAACGGGTTGTCCAGCGGCGCCAGCTTGGCTGCGGGGAAGCGCTGCGCCACATAGAGCAGCAGGGCCGGGGTCTCGGTCAGGGTGCCCTGCTCGGTGACAAGGGCAGGCACCCGCCCTTTGGGGTTGATGGCAAGATACGCAGGGTCACGTTGCTCCCCTGCGGCGAGGTTGACGAGACGGGGTTGGAACGGGGCATTCGCTTCCAGCAGGGCAATCTGCACGGCCATGGCACAGGTGCCGGGAGCGAAATAGAGGGTCAGATCGGACATGAATACTCCTGATTGGCTCAGGCCACCCGCGATATTGGCGAAAGATTGCTTCGCGGAGCACCACGGGCAGTCATGAAAAAGAGAGGGGGCAACGTTTGCCCCCCAACCAATCTACACCCCTGAGGGGTGATGAAAAAGTGCAGAATTAATCGACTTTGGCCGCTTTGCTGTTTGCCCACACCCTAAACCCCTTGGCCAAAACCTCGAACCAGATGTTGCTGAGCTTGATGGCATCGCTGACGACTGAGGGGTGGCAAGTTGGTACTGAAAGGACTGGGGGGGCAATAGCGCTCCCGCCTCGCGATGCACTCTATCTGTGAGAAATCATGCAGGTGGAAGACTGATGCCCGTGTGCGGGAATACAGCTCCTTTTTGCGATGATCCTTTCAGGCTTGAAGGGGAGCACCGCAATTATTATCAATAAGACAGAACCTTATTCCCCATATAGCTTAATTTCCAACACATTGGCGATGGCACTGCCATTCCAGTGGTATTCCAGATGCTGGGCTTGGTGAATCTTGGTGACCAGACGGGGGCGATAGAGCACATGGCAGTTATGACCGCTGTGGCGCACAGAACGGTAGTGGATACCGTCTATCCCCTTGGTTTTCTGTTCTTGGGCGAAAGCTTGGGATTGACCATAGTTGGTTGCGTGATAAAGCGGGGTGGAGAGAAATTCCGCGCTGGTGATATCGACCAGATTGGCGTTGAACTCGGTATAGAGCACCCGCATCTGTACTTTCTGAGCGGGTTCGTTGGTGTAGCCGAACATGCGCTCTTGGTGATACACAGTCTCTTTGATGGCAGTATCGAGCAGGGGGGCGCAGTAGTAACCGCCGAAATCGCCAGTGGTGAATCGGGCTCCTTCCGGGTTGATATGGGTGAAGGCTGCCATCACATAGCTGCTGCCATTTAGCCCGACCAACCAATCCTCTTTCGGTACCAACGACAGATCACCCGCCGCTTCATTCAACCGATCATTGGTCAGTGACTCTATGGCCCAGACGGCCTCCAGTTCGTCCGCATTAGCTACGTCTTCATAGAGATCGATGGTGGGGTAGCGGCTTGGAATGATCCGATAGGCTCGCTCCCCCTTGAGTTCAATCAGTGGCGGCTCTTGCATCAGGCCATCCCCCCGCGCCAGGCATGCAGACGGGTGGCCACTTCATACAAATCAGCCACGCGGCCAGCGTTCATAATGTCCATGGCGCTGCGCCCGGCAAAGAAGGGATGGCTGTTGGGTTTGCGCACCCAGCCGTAGATGCTGTCGTCGGCACTGAACAGCATCCTCAGACACTTATGGATATTGAGGATGTAGCTCATCCGTTCTTGCATATCCACGGTCAGACGGATCCCGCCGTTTGACTCTTTGTATTTGTTCAATGTTGAACGGGATGAAATGCCAAGAAGTTTCAGCTGTTCATCTGTATTGCAGTGCCACTTATCCAGGATACGGAATACCACAGGCAGTGCCTTACTGGGGTCAATGGCGCCATTTTTCAGGGCTTTTTGTGCAGTGTTGGCCATATGTCCTCCTTACTATAGTCAGCGCCAGACGGCTGTCTGGCGCGTGAAATGTTAACTTGAGTTTAGTGTAGAAGAAATGCGCACACATGTACACATTTATACATATATGCACATATGTGTTCATTCTTGGGCGTTAATCTTCTTCCTTGAGGTCACGTAAAAAACACTCAGTGGTCAGCCACTATCTGGTGTGGTCCTGGCTGGTACATTGGGTTGATTTTCGAGCCGATGGGCCAGCTTGATGGAGGCCAGACACTAGGCGCGCCATGTGTCGAGCGGTGTGCTGTCGTGTTTAGGCATCGAAGAGGTGAAGATGAAAAAGGGAGCGATTGCTCCCTTAATCCATTAAGCCCGTCAGGGCCGATTAACAGCCGACTTAACCGGCCTTGGCCACCATGGCTTTTAGCTGCAGGAAGTACTGCTCGTAGAGGCGGGAGGCATCCCCCACATCGGACTGGAATTCGCCCTTGCGTTTGATCTCGTCGCTCGGGAAGACCATGGGGTTGTTGCGAAACGCCGGGGTGAGCAGGGGAATGGCATCCTTGACCGGGGTGGGGTAGCCAATTGCCTCGGCCACCTTGGCGGCCACATCGGGGCGCATCAGGAAGTTGATCAGGGCGTGGGCCTCTTTCACATGTTTGGCCTTGGCCGGGATGGCGAGGTTGTCCATCCAGAGCACGGCGCCTTCTTCGGGGTAGGTCATCTGGATGGAGGGGTATTCGCGCTGGGCGCCGTAAGCCGAGCCGTTCCACAGCATGCCGATATTGACCTCACCGGCGATAAAGGGGTCGGCCGGGTTGTCGGAGTTGAACGCCTTGACGTTGGGCATCAGTTTTTTCAGGTATTCAAACGCTTCGGCAATTTGTGCCTTGTCCTGGGTGTTGGGGCTGTAACCCAGCTGCACCAGCGCGATATGGAACACCTCGCGGGCATCGTCCATCAGCAGCAGGCTCTCTTTCCACTCAGGTGCCCAGAGCTGTTTCCAGCTGGTAACCGGTTGCTCGATGATGTCGGTGTTGGTGCCGATCCCGGTTGCGCCCCAGATATAGGGGATGGAGTAGCGGTTGTCCGGGTCGTACTCGTGGTTGAGCAGGGTAGGGTCGAGGTGCTTGAAGTTGGGCAGCTGGGCGCGATCCAGCGGCTGCAGCATCCCCTCTTTGGCCATTTTCGAGATGAAGTAGGTGCTGGGCACCACCACGTCATAGCCGTCGCCATGGGTTTTCAGTTTGGCGTAGAGGGTCTCGTTGGATTCGTAGGTGGAGTAGATCACCTTGATGCCGGTCTCTTGCTGGAACTGCTCCAGCAGGCCGTCCGGCACATATTCCGACCAGTTGTAGAAGTAGACCACCTTGTCATCGGCCGCGTGAGCGCTCTGGCTCAGCAGCGGGGTGGTGAGGGTGAGGGCGGCTGCCAGCAGGGCGCCGGCCTTGTGTTGGATTGTCATCAACAACTCCTTGGGGTTATGGGGCCTTGCGGCCCACCGTGACAGAGTTCGCCAAAGATGGCGGGGACGAAACGGGCAGGGTTAACCCTGCCGTTTACGCAGTAACAGTTGCGCCAGCAGCACCATCCCGAGGGAGGCGACCAGCATCAGGGTGGCCAGGGCATTGACCTCGGGGGAGACCCCCACCTTGACCATGGAGTAGATCTTGAGCGGCAGGATCTCGTAGGCCGGGCCGGTCACAAAGGAGCTCACCACCACATCGTCCAGCGACAGGGTAAAGGAGAGCAGCCAGCCTGCCATCACCGCCGGCAGGGCCAGCGGCAGTATGATGCGGCGCAGGATGATCCACTCGCCAGCCCCCAGATCCCGTGCTGCCTCCAGCATCCGCACATCAAAACCGCACAGCCGCGAGTAGACGGTGATCACCACGAACGGCAGGCAGAAGGTGATGTGGGCGATCAGCAGCGACCAGAAGCCCAGCGCAATGCCGGTGACCACAAACAGGGTCAGGAGTGAAATGGCCATCACGATATCGGGGGACATCATCACCACAAACAGCATGCTGCTCACGTACTGCTTGCCGCGAAAGCGGTAGCGAAACAGCGCCACGGCGGTGAGGGTGCCGATCAGGGTGGCCGCGGTGGCGGTGAGGGCGGCGATGGTCAGGGAGTGCTGGGCCGCCTGCATCAGGCTGGCGCTGGCAAACAGCTTCTCATACCAGCCCAGGGTAACGCCGCGCCAGTCGATGCCATATTTCGACAGGTTGAAGGAGTTGGCGATCAGCACCCCGATGGGCACATAGAGATAGCCAAACACCAGCAGCAGAAACAGAGCTTTCAATGCGCGCATCATGCCAGCTCCCCCTTCTTGCTGAGCAGCTTGCCCGCCCGCCAGTGGCAGTAGACCAAGAGCGCCATCAGCACCGTCAGCATCACGCTGATGGCGGCGCCGAAGGGCCAGTCACGGCTGTTGAGGAACTGGGTCTTGATCAGGTTGCCGATCAGCAGGTGTTTGGCGCCCCCCAGCAGATCGGAGACATAGAACATCCCCATAGCGGGCAGGAACACCAGCAGACAACCGGCGATGATGCCGGGCAGGGTGAGGGGCAAAATGATCCGCACCAGCCGCTGCCAGCCGTTGGCGCCGAGATCCCGCGCCGCCTCCAGCAAACGGCCATCCAGCTTCTCGATGCTGGAGTAGAGCGGCAGCACCATAAAGGGGAGCAGCACATAGACCAGCCCGATGATGACGGCCACCTCGGTATACATCATCTGCAGCGGTCGCTCGATAAGCCCCAGATCCAGCAGCCAGCCGTTGATCAGCCCCCGGGTGCCGAGCAGCACTTTTAGCGCATAGGTACGGATCAGGGAGTTGGTCCAAAACGGCACCACCACCAGAAACAGCAGCAGCGGGCGAATGCGCGTTGGCAGATGGGCCAGCAGCCAGGCAAAGGGGTAGCCCACCAGCAGGCAGATGGCGGTGGCGAGCAGCGCCAGCCAGAGGGAGTGGAGCAGCACTTCGAAATAGAGGGGGTCCAGCAGGCGGCCATAGTTGCTCAGGGTAAAGAGCGGCGCGATAAGCTCGGACTCATCACGGGTCAGGAAGCTGACGCCGATGATCATCAGATTGGGCAGGAAGACAAACAGCGTCAGCCAGCCCAGGATCAGTGCGATGGCCCCGTTGCGAAAGCCGTTGTGGGCAAAGCTGTGCGGTACCCGCAGATTAGTGAGGCTCATAGGGCAGCACCACCTCCCAGCTGTCGACCCAGTGGATCGCCACCTCCTGACCCAGACGGTAGTCAAAGTCGGGGTCATCCTCGTCGAAGAACTCGGAGATAAGCAGCTGTTTGCCACTTTCGAGCTCGATCACCGAATCCAGCGTCGCCCCCTTATAGTTTCGCTCGCGGATGTTGCCCCGCAGCGCGCCGCTCTGATCGTCATCCTGATCGAGAATACGCAGATCTTCCGGGCGCAGCAGCACCAGTACCTTGTCGTCTGGCTGGAACGGCAAGGCGGTATGAAGCAGGCATTCGCGCCCCTCTACCTCGGCCTGCCAGATACCGGGCTCGCGCTGGCTGATCAGCTTTCCATCCATCACGTTGATCTCGCCGATAAAGCGGGCCACGAACAGGTTTGCTGGCGATTCGTAGATATCGCGCGGGGTGCCGCGCTGGATGATCTTGCCGCCCTCCATCACCAGGATGCGATCAGACATGGTGAGTGCCTCTTCCTGATCATGGGTAACGAAGACAAAGGTGATACCAAGGCGACGTTGCAGCGCCTTGAGCTCGCTCTGCATCTGCTTGCGCAGCTTGTAGTCGAGCGCCGAGAGGGATTCGTCGAGCAGCAGCAGGCGGGGCTTGTTGACCACGGCGCGGGCGATGGCGACCCGTTGCTGCTGGCCGCCGGAGAGCTGATCCGGGCGGCGGTTGGCCAGCTCGGTGAGCTGCACCATGGCGAGGGTCTCCTCGACCCGCTGGCGGATCTCGCTGGCCGGTACTTTCTGCATCTCGAGGCCAAAGGCGACGTTTTCAAACACCGTCATATGGGGGAAGAGCGCATAGCTCTGGAACACGGTGTTGATGTGCCTGTGTTCGGCGGGGATATGGGTGATCTCGTCACCGGCCAGATGGATGGTGCCACCGTCGACCGATTCTAGCCCGGCCAGCAGGCGCAGCAGGGTGGTCTTGCCACAGCCGGAGGGGCCCAGCAGGGTAAGAAATTCACCGTCATAGATTTCAAGGTCAAGGTCACTCAGGATCACCTTGCCATCGTATTTTTTGCTGATCTTGTTCAGCGCAACAATTACCTGTGGATTGTTCATCATCCGCCAGTCTCACCCCAGCCAGTGGCCATCGTGTTGAAAGAGGGCCGCATTCTATGCAGCCAACACATGAAATTAAAGGCTTTTTGGCCCGAATTAGCTGCAAGTGCGCAGGAAAAACGGCTACGAATAGCAGACCAAATCGCTATAATGTGCCACCTGATTTGGTCGTTTTCGATATTGGATAGTCAATTGAGTAATAAAATGCGTATTGGCGGCTCCCTTGAGCAGTCTCTGAACCAGGGCTACCGCCTTGATCTGAAAGGGGTCATCCAGGAGGGATGGCAACAGACCCGCCGTACCGGATTTGGCCTGCTGCTGGCGATTGTCGGGGTGACGGCGATCTGGATCCTGCTCAGCAATGTGCTGCTGTTGCCCTATCTGGGGGATGACAGCCAGATGAATGTGGCCATGGTGCTGAGCCTGCTGATGACGGTGGTGATGGCCCCCATGACCAGCTCCCTCGATATGCTTGGGTTGCAGCAGTCTGTCGGGGTGCGCGCTAGAGCCAACCAGGTGTTCGACTTCTTCCGCCACTTTGTGCGTCTCGGCATGTTGAGCCTGCTTGGCAGTCTGCTCACCAGCCTGTTTGGCCCGCTATTCGATCTGCTGGGCTTGCCCGCCGTGCTCTCTTTCATCCCCTCGGCTCTGATCGGCATGGGGCTGCTCTTTACCGTCCCGCTGGTGCTGGAGCGTGGCCTGACGCCGCCCCAGGCCATTCTGGTTTCTCTCAAGCTCTTTGCGCGCGGCTGGCCAAGCATTGTGCTGTTCCACGGCGTGATGACCGCGCTCTTCTTCTTGGCTCTGATCCCCATGGGGTTGGGGCTTATCTGGGTGGCACCGCTCTATTTCAACTGCAAGGGGATCCTCTATCGGGATCTCTGCGGGGTGGGGGTAGAGGTTAACGAGGTGACAGAAGGCCCCAACCATTTCAATGCATGATGCAAAAGGACGTTGAATGACCCGTCGATATGGAGTGACCAAGGCTGTGCGCCAGAGTTTGCTGGCCACGCTCTTGCTGCCAGGGCTGGCGCTGGCTGAGCCGGTGCTGGATCTGCAATACAGCACCTTCTACAGCCAGATGAAGACCTTTGCCAAAGGGGAGTTTGGTCACGCCAGACTGGGGTTTTATCTGACCGATCCGCAAAATGGCCAACGCTGCGGCCTCACCTTTGCCCGGGTTGCAACCGACAGCAAGGAAGTGGCGGGCGAGGTAACGGTCGATAGCGAACTGCGCCTGCCTTTTGATGAGGATCTCAACCTCGACAAGGGGATCGTGACCGTCGGCCTGAAAGAAGAGCACGCCACTTGCGATATGACGGTACAGGTGATGGCAGATGCACCGAAAGGGCCCGAGCTGCCGCTGGCCGAGCTGGCGGCCCGTCAACAGCAGATGCAGTCGCTGCTCGACAAGATGGCGGGCATGGTCGGCAAGCACTTCCTGCCGAAGATGGAAGGGGTGCGCATTACCCTGGTGCAGCAGAGCGGAACAGCTTATCTGATTGATGGTGCCCGTCAGGAAGCAATGCCCTGGCAGGAAGGCCACCTGCTGCTGAGCAATGAGCAACTGGCCGCGTTCGCTGCCGGGCAACTGCGCCTGCAGGGTGACGTGTTGCGCCTGACCCCCTGGTTGCACAAAGGGTGAGGCCGGTGGTGGTGTCACCGCAGTGACAGGCCCATAAAGAAAGCAAAAAGGAGCGATCATCGCTCCTTTTTTATTGCGTGGCGTTTGCCTTGTGAGCGCGGCTTAGCGCACTTCAATCACATCCAGCATGTCCATCTCGTCGATATCCAGCAGCGGCGCCTTTGGCATCTCGGGCGGATCAAACGCCTTGTCGCCGCCATCAATGATGCCGGAGTCGCGGTTGATGCTCTTGAAGTCAAACAGCTTGTGGTCGAGCAGGTGGCTCGGGATCACGTCCTGAATGGCGGTGAACATGGTCTCGATACGACCGGGGAAGCGGCGATCCCAATCCTGCATCATCTGCTTGATGGCCTGACGCTGCAGGTTCTCTTGCGAGCCGCACAGGTTGCACGGAATGATGGGGAAGGCTTTGACGTCGGCGTAGCGGATCAGATCCTTCTCTTTGCAGTAGGCCAGCGGGCGGATCACCACGTTCTTGCCATCATCGCTCACCAGCTTGGGCGGCATGGACTTGAGCTTGCCACCGTAGAACATGTTGAGGAACAGGGTCTCGAGGATGTCGTCGCGGTGGTGGCCAAGGGCAATCTTGGTGCAACCCAGCTCCTGAGCGGTGCGATAGAGAATACCGCGGCGCAGCCGTGAGCAGAGGGAGCAGGTGGTTTTGCCTTCCGGTACCTTCTCTTTGACGATGGAGTAGGTATCTTCCTCGACTATCTTGTACTCGATGCCGAGGGAATCCAGATACTCGGGCAGCACATGCTCGGGGAAACCGGGCTGCTTCTGATCCAGGTTGACGGCAACCAGATCGAAATGGATGGGGGCGCTGGCTTTGAGGCTCATCAGTATGTCGAGCATACCGAAGCTGTCCTTGCCGCCGGAGAGGCAGACCATGACCTTGTCGCCCTCTTCAATCATGTTGAAGTCGGCAATGGCCTGACCTACGTTGCGCCGCAGGCGCTTTTGCAGTTTGTTGAAACTGTATTTTTCTTTGGCGTTCAGCTCTTCTAGCATGCTCGTAAAACCCGGGACACAAATAAGCGCGTTATTATAGCCATGTCCCGGGGGAGGGCAAGGTGCCAGGCACCTTATGATTGATTGCGACGACTGTCGACCGGGCAGCTGTAGTCCGCCGGTTTGAGGATCAGGATGTCGCAGGAGAGGCGGTCAATCACATGTTCGGCGGTATTGCCGAGCAAAGCTGCAGAAAGCCCGGTACGGCCGACGCAGCCCATGATCATCAAGGTCGCCTTGAGCTCTTCTGCCATATCCGGCAACACCTCTTCCGGTAGCCCCTCTGCTACCCGGGTCCAGAGATGACCGATCCCGAACTTGTCGGCATGGCTTAGCAGCAGGCTTTCGTGGTGCTTGCGGATCGCTTCGTTGTAGGCGTTGGGATCAAACTCCGGCAGCTCGATGGCCACGTTGACCGGGGTGCCCGGGTAGGTGTTGACCAGATAAAGGTTGGAGCCCAGCAGCTCGGCGATGTCACTCCCCTCCTGGGTGATCCGTTCGTTGAGCAGTTTCTGATCCGGATCGTCGCTTGAGCAGTTGATGGCGGCGATGATGTTGCCGCCCCGTTGCCAGTGACCCTCCTTGACCAGCAGCACCGGACAGGGGCATTTGCGCAGCAGGTGCCAGTCGGTGGGGGTAAAGATGAAGGTTTGCAGGAAGCTGTGATGGTGTGTGGCTTTGACCACCAGATCGTGGCGCTGCTCCAGCACCTCCTGAATGACGCACTCGAAGGGACGATTGTGCCAGACTACCTTGACTTCGCATTCGATCCCCTGTGCCCGATAGGGGGTCAGGATCTCGTCCAGCCACTCACGTCGTTGTGAAATGACGCCGTCGCGCATCTCTTGCCGCTCGTCCACCGAGAGCATGGCGGTCATTTCATACGAGAAGTCATAGATGGTGAGCAGCAGGGTCAGATGGGCGTTTTCGTCCAGCTCGGCGACTTTGACTGCCCGTTCGAGGGCGATTTGACGCTCCTCTTCTGGATTGATAACCACCAGAATATTCTGATATTTGACCATCTTCTCCTCCTTGGAAAAGTCCAATGACAGCAGAATCTTAGCCATTACAGCTTAGCGCAGGAGGAGGGTATGGGGAACGTACCGGATCACATTCCAGAGGAAAGGATCCGGCAGGGAAAGCAGGAGAAAAGCGAGAGGGTAAGCGGAAAAATCAGCCGCAGGGCGGGCGAGTTGCACCGGCCATCATGCCAAGGGCGACCTGATCCAGCACGGTAATGTATTTGCCTTTAACGCTGATGAGACCGGACTTCTGGAAACGGCCGAGCAGACGACTGATGGTCTCGACGGTCAGACCCAGATAGTTGCCAATGTCACCACGGGTCATGGAGAGACGGAACTCTTTGGCGGAGAAACCGCGCTCGGAGAAGCGTACCGACAGATTGTGCAGGAAGGCGGCGAGGCGCTCTTCGGCATTCTTCTTGGAGAGCAGCAGGATCATCTCCTGATCGCCCATGATTTCGCTGCTCATCAGACGCATGATCTGCTGGCGCAGTTTGGGCATCTTGCCGGAGAGATCGTCCAGCACTTCAAACGGGATCTCGCACACCATGGCCGTCTCCAGCGCCTGAGCGAAGGAGGGGTGGGCTTGCTTGTTGATGGCATCAAAACCGACCAGATCGCCAGCGAGGTGGAACGCAGTGATCTGCTCATCCCCTTGCTCGGTGATGGTGTAAGACTTGATGGTCCCGGAACGGATGGCATAGAGCGATTTGAACTCATCGCCAGCCTTGAACAGCTCTTCACCCTTCTGGATCGGCTTCTTGCGCTCGATGATGCTGTCCAGCTGATCAAGCTCGTTGTCGTTCAGAGTGAAGGGAATACAGAGCTGACTGATGCTGCAATCCTGGCAATGAATTGCACAGCCACCGCTCTGGATACGTCTGCCAGGTTTCTTTTCCGGGATCATAGGCTCATACGAATAATTGATTTATATCAAACAAGTTTACCATCAACTCATCCGTTTTGGATAGGGTTTCAAAAGGAAGCAATGCCAATCCAGAAGGTATGTACCCCGAACAAAATGAGCAGCAGGGCACCGCCAAGGCGCAAACTGCGCAGGGTGAGCCAGTATCTCAGGCGATCGGCGAGCCCGCCTAACGCGAACAGGGTGGGCAGGGTGCCGAGACCAAAAAAGAGCATGATGAGCGCCCCGCCACTGGCCGAACCGGCCGCCGCGCTCCAGGTCAGCATGGAGTAGACCAGCCCGCAGGGCAGCCAGCCCCACACCATGCCAAAGGGCAATGCCTGCAGCGGTGAGGTGAAGGGGATAAATTTGCCCGCCAGCGGTTTGATACGGGGCCAAAGTCTGGCGCCGAGCCGCTCCAGCAGCAAGATCCCTTGCCACCAGCCCGCCAGATAAAGACCAAGCGCAATCATCAATAGCGCTGCCACGAGACGCAAGCCGGCAATAGCGTGTTTGCCTGCGCCCAGCTCGCTGGTGGTGGCGAGCAGGCCGCCCACTAGTGCACCTGCAATCACATAGCTCAGGATCCGGCCGAGGTTGTAGTTGAGTAGATAGGCGAGCCGCCCCCAGAAGTGCTGCTTGTTGGCGGGGATCGCCATGGAGAGCGCGGCGGAGACACCCCCGCACATGCCGATACAGTGGGCAGAGCCTGCCAGTCCGACCAGCAGGGCGCCGGCCAGATCAAGGTTGTGGGTCATGGTCAGCAGGCTTTACGGGTTTGTGGGCAGGTTGCTCTTCGTCAAACAGGATGTTGGAACCCTGCCGGTCGAGATCTTCAAACTGCTCGGAGCGAATGGCCCAGAAGAAGACGACCCCGGCGATGATCACAAACAGGATGGCGATGGGGATCAGGACAAAAATTATATTCATGGGGGATACCTTGGCGTTCATCCTTGGCAAGCGTCCCCTATGGTAACCCTGTTCGGGCAGGGGGCCAGCCGCTATCAGTGAGAAATGTGGCCTGAATCGGAGGCAGGCCACATTTCAGCTATTTTCCGCCCCCGGTCTCATCGGTTGAGGCGCATGGAGTTGGTCACCACGATGAGTGAACTGAGCGACATGCCCGCCGCCGCCAGATAGGGGGGCAGCCAGCCGCAGGCCGCCAGCGGCAACACCAGCAGGTTGTAACCGATGGACCAGGCGAAGTTCTCGATGATGATCTTGCGGGTACGCATTGCCAGCACTCTGGCCTCGAGCAGTCGGCTCAGGTCATCGGCCAGCAGGATGGCATCGGCGCTGTTTTTCGCCAGATCGGTGCCACCGGCCATGGCGAACGAGGCGTGCGCCCCGGCCAGTACAGGGGCGTCGTTGATGCCATCGCCCACCATGATGCTGATATCTCCTTGGGCTTCCCGGGCCTTGAGGTAGGCCAGCTTGCCATCGGGTGAGACCCCCTTGAGCAGCTCATCTACTCCCAGCTCGCGGGCAATCTCGTCTGCTTGCAGCGAGCTGTCACCAGTCAGCACGGTAGTTTGCAGACCTGCTGACTTGAATGCCGCGATCAGCGCCCTGGCATCGGGGCGCAGGGTATCTTCCAGATTGAAGCGGGCCAAGACCTGCTGCTCGTTGGCCAGATAGATAGCCAGACCGCGGCCTTGCTCTTGCGCCGGATCCAGTCCAAGCCAGCGGGCACTGCCGATGCGGTAGCGTACACCCTCCACCAGCGCCGTGATGCCATGACCGATGACAGGGGTGATCTCGCGGGCGGATGGCAGCACACTGATACTGTCGGCGGGCAGCCGGAAGGCGCGGGCAATGGGGTGTTCGGATTGCGCCTCCATGGCCCGGGCGATGGCGAGGCATTGCGTCTCGTCCACCTCTGCCAAGGTAGTTATGCCGGTCAGGCTGATCTCGCCGGTTGTCAGGGTGCCGGTCTTGTCCATCACGATCCGGTTGGCCTTGGTCAGCACGTCCAGCACATGACCGCGGCGCAGCAGAATGCCGTTGCGGGTCAGATTGGCGGTGGCCGAGGTTAGCGCCGTCGGAGTCGCCAGCGACAGGGCACAGGGGCAAGTGGCAACCAGCACGGCGAGGGTGACCCAGAACGCCTGATCCGGTTGATGGAAGTGCCAGAAAGTCCAGACCGCGGCGGCAATGATCAGCAGCACCAGAATAAAGTGGCGCGACAGCTGATCCGCCATCTGGGCGATGGCCGGTTTGTCATCGAGGGCGTGATCCTGCAGCCGCATGATCTGGGCGATCCGCGACTCTTCGATGCGGTGGCTGACCCGGATCTGCAGCGGCGCATCCGTGTTGATGGTGCCGGCATAGACCTGATCACCGCGCTGTTTGAGCAGGGGCAGCTGTTCACCGGTCAGCATGGATTCGTTGAGGCTGGCTTGTCCTGCGACAATGATGCCGTCCGCCGGCAAGGTGGCGCCAGCCAGCACCCGTACCCGATCGCCGACCTGCAAGGTCTTGGCCGCTACCTCATGTTCCCCTTCATCATCGATGCGGGTCGCCATGATGGGCACCAGTCTGGCCAGGTTGGAACTCGACTCCGACGCCTTGCGCCGGGCCCGCAACTCGAGAAAGCGTCCCAGCAGCAGGAAGAAGACGAACATGGTGATGGAGTCGTAATAGACCTCACCGGTATTGAACACGGTGGCCCACATGGAGGCGATAAAAGCCCCGATCAGCGCCAGCGACACCGACACATCCATCGACAGGTGACCCTGCTTCAGGCTGCGCCAGGCCCCCACGTAAAAGGGCTGGGCCGAGTAGATCATGATGGGGGTGGAGAGCAGCAGGCTTATCCACTTGAAGTAGACCATGAACTCATCTTCAACGCTGATGAAGAGATCCATGTAGAGGGCCACGGCGCACATCATCACCTGCATCGAGCCCAGCCCTGCCAGTGCCAGCCGGAACATATAGCTGCGCACCTCTTTGGCGTAGAGCGCCTCCTGTTGATGGGTCTGGAACGGGTAGGCGCGATAGCCGATCTGGGCAAATCCCTTGAGAATGTCACTCAGGGAGAGCTGGTCTGGATCCCACTTGATACGGGCCCGGTGGGTGGTGGTGTTGACGTTGATGTAGCGCAGGCCGCCAAGGGTCATCAGGTGACGTTCGATAAGCCAGGCACAGGCGGCGCAGGTGAGCCCTTCAACTGTCAGTTGGATTTCGCGAAGGGTACCGCTGTCGGTGACAAAATCCTGTTGCACTTCTGCCAGATCGTAGTGGGTGAGGGCGGCCAGCTCCTCGGGCACCAGATCCCCCTTGGTGCCGGGAGCGGTGCGGTGATCGTAGTAACTGGCGAGGCCGCACTCCATGATGGTTTCTGCCACAGCCTGACAACCGGGGCAGCACATGGGGCGAACAATCCCCTTTATCTCGAGGGAATAGCCACTATTGGCGGGTACCGGCTCGCCACAGTGAAAACAGGGAGTCATGCGTTATGCCCCCCTGAATGCAGAATGCAAGCAGCAGGGGCGCTGGCGAGCACCGGCTCGCCACAGTGAGAACAGCCGGTCATGGCTTAGCGTCCTTTCGGGTCGAGTTCGACAGGGGCCAGGGTGGGCAGCTGGACGGTCTCTTGCAATCGCCACTCGTGATCAAAGGCATCGACCCGAATGTGCCACTTGCCGACCAGCGGCTTGTCGAAATGGAGGCGATAGGTGCCGCTCGCATCGGCGGTGATCATGTGTTCGCTGTCCTGACCGGCCAAGGTCGGGTGAAACAATGAGAGATAGAGAGCTTGCCCGGCAGGAATGTCACCGCTGATGGGTTTGAGAGTCAGCTCGTTGCCGTCAACCTCCAGCCCAAAGCGGATATTGAGCGCTTCGGAGCGGTCAAACTTGCTCAAGTCCTGATTGATCTCTTTCCCTTGTTTGTAATAGTCCTCGGCCACCAGATTGACCCCATCCTTGCTGGCGATGATGGCGGTGGCGATACTGCCGACAACGGCGGCAGTGGGGAGGGCGATGATAAACCAGGGCCAGAATTGGCGATACCACGGTTTGGATAGAGGTTGGGTCATGATTGCTACTGCCATGAAACGAATGATTAACGTGGAAGATGGTTTTTACGCAACACAAGATAACAAAAAGCCTCGAGGAGTCGAGGCTTTTTGCTGTGTAATCACGTGTTTATCACATGTTACAACGTTACGGGCGAACCTTATTTGGCAGACTGTTGATGAGACAGGCTGTAAACGTAGGAGGCCAGCAGGTGAACCTTGTCCTCACCCAGAATGTCTTTCCAGGCTGGCATCACGCCGTGACGACCGTGGGTGATGGTTTGCACCACCACTTCGCGGGAGCCACCGTAGAGCCAGGTGTTGTTGGTCAGATCTGGCGCACCGACGGCAATACCGCCCTTCGCATCGGCCCCGTGGCAGGCAGCGCAGATGGCAAAGCGTGCTTCACCTTTCTTCGCTTCCACCAGGTCGACCTTGCGACCGGAGAGGCTCAGCACATAGGAGGCCACTTCCTGAACGCCATCTTTGCCGAGGATTTCACCCCAGGCAGCCATGATCCCCTGACGACCGCCCATGATGGTGGTCTTTATTTGATCAGGCTGGCCGCCCCATTGCCATTCGCTGTCGGTCAGGTTCGGGAAGCCGCGGCCACCACGGGCATCGGAGCCGTGGCACTGGGAGCAGTTCTGCAGGAACAGACGCTGACCCACTTTCAGGGCTTCCGGATCCTTGGCGATCTCGGTAATGGCACGATAGGTTTTGCCATCCGCTTCGTAGGTGAGTTCACGGAACTTGGCGCCGTAGATCTCGTCAGCCTTGGCGACCTCGCGGTCATACTCCACCGCGCGACCTTCAGCCTTTGCCGATGCGGTTGCAGCCTTGGACTCGGCCAGCGAGCGCACGTCCTGGTTGGAACTTTGCCAGCCCAGCAGGCCTTTGAAGTTGCCAAGCCCCGGGAAGGCGATCAGATAGACCAGACCGGTGACGATGAAGAAGAGGAACATGTAAGTCCACCACTTCGGCAGCGGGTTGTTGATCTCCTCGATGCCATCGAAGGAGTGACCCATCGATTTGCCTTCTTCAACACCCATCTTGTCCTTGCGGCACCACATCAGCAGCAAGAAGCAGCCGAGGATGGTTCCCAGACTGATGACAGTCACAAAAATGCTAAACAGAGTGCTCATTATTGTTTCGCTCCTGCGTTCTTTTTATCAGCACCGGGTTGCTCATCATCGGCAAAAACCAGATTGGCAGCCTCGTCGAAAGAGGTCTTGCGGCGTTTGCTGTAGGCCCAGACGATGATGCCAATCATGATGGCCATCAACAGCAGGGTATACAGACCGCGAAATGTGCCGTAGTCCATTTTCGCCTCCTTATTTCAGGGCATGACCCAGTGATTGCAGATAGGCCACCAGCGCATCCAGCTCGGTTTTGCCCTTGACGGCTTCGCCAGCACCCTGAATATCAGCGTCGGTATAGGGCACACCGAAGTGATCGCGGAACAGCGCCAGCTTCTTGGCCGTCATCTCACCGGTCAGCACATTGGTATCAAGCCAGGGGTAGGCGGGCATGTTGGATTCCGGTACCACATCGCGCGGGTTGATCAGGTGAACCTTGTGCCACTCGTCGGAGTAGCGGCCACCGACACGGGCCAAGTCCGGACCAGTACGCTTGGAGCCCCACAGGAAGGGGTGCTCCCAGACGCTCTCACCGGCGACCGAGTAGTGACCGTAACGCTCGGTTTCGGCACGGAACGGACGGATCATCTGGCTGTGGCAGTTGGTGCAGCCTTCGCGAATGAAGATGTCGCGTCCTTCCATCTGCAGAGCGGTGTAGGGCTTGAGGCCCTCCACCGGCTCGGTGGTTTGCTTTTGGAAGAACAGCGGAGTGATTTCAACCAGGCCCCCCAGACTGATGGCGAAGATGATGCCGACCACCAGCATGGGAACGCTTTTTTCAAATATTTCGTGACGGTTATTGTTGCTCATGGGTTGACCTCTTCAATCATGCTGGCTGGGCGACAGGTTCCAGAGAACCTTTGGGCGCAGTGATGGTGCGATAGGCGTTGTAAGCCATCAGCAACATGCCGGTGACGAAGAAGCAGCCACCCAGGAAGCGCACGAAATAGAAGGGATAGGATGCCTGCAACGCTTCAACGAAGCTGTAGGTCAGGGTGCCGTCTTCGTTGACTGCACGCCACATCAGGCCCTGCATCACGCCGGAAATCCACATGGCAACGATGTAGAGCACGGTGCCCACGGTAGCCAGCCAGAAGTGAACGTTGATCAGCTTGACGCTGTACATCCGGCCCTGGCCGAACAAGTTCGGGATCAGGTGATAGACAGCACCGATGGAGACCATGGCAACCCAGCCCAGCGCACCGGAGTGCACGTGACCGACGGTCCAGTCGGTGTAGTGGGAGAGGGCGTTGACGGTTTTGATCGCCATCATCGGGCCTTCGAAGGTCGACATGCCGTAGAAAGAGAGGGAGACGATCAGGAAGCGCAGGATGGGGTCATAACGCAGTTTGTGCCAGGCACCGGAGAGGGTCATGATGCCGTTGATCATACCGCCCCATGAGGGGACGAACAGGATCAGGGACATCACCATGCCCAGTGACTGAGCCCAGTCAGGCAGTGCGGTGTAGTGCAGGTGGTGCGGACCGGCCCAGATATAGAGGGAGATCAGCGCCCAGAAGTGGACGATGGAGAGGCGATAGGAGTAAACCGGGCGACCGGCCTGCTTGGGCACGAAGTAGTACATCATCCCCAGGAAGCCAGCGGTCAGCAGGAAGCCTACCGCGTTGTGGCCATACCACCACTGCACCATGGCGTCCATGGCGCCGGAGTACATGGAGTAGGACTTCATGCCGGAGAGCGGCACTTCCATGTTGTTGACAATGTGCAGCACCGCAACGGTGATGATGAAGGCGCCGAAGAACCAGTTGGCCACATAGATGTGGGAGGTGGTGCGCTTCATCAGGGTGCCGAAGAAGACGATGGCATAGGCGACCCATACCACAGTGATGGCGATATCAATCGGCCACTCCAGCTCGGCATACTCTTTGGCGGAGGTGTAACCCAGCGGCAGAGAGATGGCGGCAGAGAGGATGATTGCTTGCCAGCCCCAGAAGACGAAGGTTGCCAGCGGGCCACCAAACAGTCTGGTTTGACAGGTGCGCTGCACCACGTAAAACGAGGTGGCCATCAGTGCACTGACGCCGAAGGCGAAGATCACTGCGTTGGTATGGAGGGGCCGCAGACGACTGTAAGTCAGCCACGGGGTCTCGAAGTTGAGGGCAGGCCAGATCAACTGGGCTGCGATCAGTACGCCAACCGACATGCCGACAATTCCCCAGACAATCGTCATGACGGTAAACTGGCGAACAACGGTGTAGTTGTACTCAGGATGGTTAGTTGTATGGCTCATCGTTATATTCCGCTTCCGATGCTGCTGTTGTTTGGTTTTGTATCCGGAGGACCGGACTGGCTTCATCAGCCACCGCCGACCAGTTGTTAACATCTGTTAACGAAAGGAAAAGCAAAAGATGGCTAAATGAAAACTGCATGGGAATGATACTGAAGTGACAGGTAAAATAACAGTATAAACAGTGATATATTTGGCTCCGTCCGGTCTCGATATGGCAGTTTTTTACCTTGTTCGAGATCACAAAAAACTATTTTAATTGCATCTTAATCGGGCTGTTTTTGATGAAAGAGAGACTTACCGCACGTAAAGTTTTGCACCTCGTACTGGTATTGGCGCTGTTATTGGCGCTGATGGCCTATCGCACCTGGTTTTCGGCCGATAACAGCGTCTCTGCTGACCAGAAAAAAGATCAGATTTGTGATCTTTCCCACACCCCTTGCAGCGCGCTGATTGGTGACAAGCTGCTGACGGTCGCCATCAAGGAATTACCGCTGCGCGCCGAAGATGACTTTGCCATCGCTATTACCGGCGGCGATCCGGCCGTCAAACCTGTGAAAGCGACACTCGAAGGCAAAGATATGTTTATGGGCACCATTCCGGTGAACTTTGAACAAATAGACGGACAGTGGCAGGGGGTGACCCAGGTGGGGAGTTGTACATCACCCGTCATGATCTGGTTGTTAAATATCGAGTGGAGTAATGGTCAACGCCAGCAATTGGCGCTTTCCGTTGCCCGGGAATAACGGCGCAAGGAGTGGGGAGTGGAAAAAATATTTGAAATTTCCCGGCCAGGCGTTACCTTCCCCAAACCATCAGGGAGTGAAGTTCATTTAATCATGATTGAAAAACAACCGTTTTATCGCACCCTCAACCAGCAGGCCAAGGCGCTGCTGGAGGGGGAAACCGATCTGATTGCCAATCTGGCCAACCTCTCCGCACTGCTTAATCAGGAGCTGGCGGAGATCAACTGGGTCGGTTTTTATCTGTTGCAGGGCGAGACCCTGGTATTGGGGCCATTTCAGGGTAAACCGGCCTGCGTGCGGATCCCGGTCGGCCGCGGTGTGTGTGGTACGGCAGTGGCAGAGGGGAGAACCCAGCTCATTGACGATGTCCACCAGTTCGATGGTCACATCGCTTGTGATGGCGCGAGCAACTCGGAAATCGTGATCCCGGTGCGCCGTGGTGGCGAGATCATCGGGGTGCTCGATATCGACAGTCCGATTTTTAACCGTTTCGACCAGCAAGACCGGATTGGCCTCGAAGAAACGGTGCAAATTTTGGAAAGCATGCTCTAAGTCATTGCTAGATGGTTCGCAAAAGGCCCCAAGCTCTCTATAATGGGGCCTTTGTTGTGCTCGGGACGTGCCCGTGCGTTTATATGAAAGCCAAGGTTATACATGGAAAACACTGAGAAGCTGAAGAACAGTAAAGAGATCGTTGCCTACCTGGTCGAGAAATTCCCGGCCTGCTTCGTTGCTGAAGGAGAGGCCAAGCCGCTCAAGATTGGCATCTTCCAGGATTTGGCCGAGCGTCTTGCTGACGATGCCAGAGTCTCCAAGACCATGCTGCGTTCCGCACTGCGTCAATACACCTCCAGCTGGCGCTACCTGCACGGTCTCAAAGCTGGCCAGGCTCGCGTTGATCTGGATGGCAACCCGGGCGAGCTGCTGACCGAAGAGCACATCGAGCACGCCAAGCAAGCTCTGAAAGAGAGCAAAGAGCGCGTATTCGCCAGCCGTCGTACCAATACCAAAGAGAAGGATGAGAAGGCCAAGAAGCCCCGTCGTCCTGCTGTGCGCAAAACCGAGAAAGCTGATGTAGCTGCCAAGCCGAAAGCTGCCGCCAAGGCACCGGTCGCTGACGCTCCGCTGGTTAAAGTGGATGCCGCTACGCTGAAAGTGGGCCAGGATGTGCGCGTCGTTATGGGTAAATTCCCGGTTCCGGCAACCATCAAGGAAGTAACCAAGGACGATGTACAGGTCCAACTGCAGACCGGCATGATGGTGCGGGTCAAATCAGAGCACTTGGTTCTCTAAGGAGACAAATGTTGAAGCATGGCGTAATTCGTTTTTCCCTCGTTGCCTGTAGCCTGGCGCTTGCCGGGCTTGCACAGGCCATCGAGCCGGTGCTCAAGGAGAGTGATTTGCCTGTGTTGGCTCAAGAGAGCCAACATGCTACGGCCAGCAAGCGAATTACCAATCTGTTTACCCGCTCGCACTACAAACAGTTCAAGCTGGACGATGCCTTTTCCTCCGTGATTTTCGATAAATATCTGGAGAATCTGGACTACAGCCGCAACCTGTTTTTGGCCTCTGATATCAGCCGTTTTGAAAAGTACCGTAACGGTTTTGACACCGACCTCGAAAGAGGCCGTCTGGCTCCCGCCTACGAGATGTTCAACCTGAGTCAGCAGCGGCGTTATGAGCGGTTCGAATACGCCCTCAAACTGCTTGATACTCCTTTCGATTTTACCCAGACCGACAACTATGTGTTTGATCGGGAAGGGGCGGCTTGGCCCAAAGATGAAGCAGAGCTCAACGAGCTGTGGCGTCAGCGGGTCAAGTTCGATGCCCTGAGTCTCAAGCTCAGCGGCAAGGAGTGGCCCGAGATCAAGGAGCTGCTTGGCAAGCGTTACAACAACGCTATCAAGCGGATGTCCCAGACCGAGAGCGAGGATGTCTTCCAGCTCTTCATGAACTCCTTCGCTCGCGCCATCGAACCGCACACCAGTTACCTCTCACCGCGCAGTGCCGATCGTTTCAATACCGAGATGAACCTCTCGCTGGAGGGGATTGGTGCCGTGTTACAGGCGGAAGATGACTTTACCGTCATCCGTTCTCTGGTGCCTGGTGGCCCGGCTGCCAAATCCAACCACCTCAAGCCCGATGACAAGATCACCGGGGTAGGGCAGGAAGATGGCAAGATTGTCGATGTGATCGGCTGGCGTCTTGATGACGTGGTCGAGCTCATCAAGGGGCCCAAGGGGAGCAAGGTCAAGCTGGAGATCCAGCGCGGCAAGGGCGCAACTGCCAAGACCGAGCAGATCGAGCTGACCCGCGACAAGGTGCGCCTTGAAGACCGGGCAGCCAAGTCCAAGGTGATTAACGCCGAAGGCAAGAAGATTGGCGTCATCGAGATCCCGAGTTTCTACGTCAATCTGCACGACGACGTGATCAAGGAGCTCTCCAGCCTGAACAAGAAGAAGATCGATGGTCTGATCATCGATCTGCGCGGTAACGGCGGTGGCGCCCTGACCGAAGCTTCCGCCCTGAGCGGTCTCTTCTTTGCCAGCGGTCCCGTGGTGCAAATTCGTGATCATATGGGCCGTATCACGGTCAATGGCGATGACGATGGCAACGTCTACTACGGTGGGCCCATGTCGGTGATGATCGACCGCTACAGTGCCTCGGCTTCCGAGATCTTCGCTGCCGCCATGCAGGATTATGGCCGTGCCCTGATCCTGGGTGAAAACTCGTTTGGCAAGGGAACGGTGCAGCAGCATCGCAGTCTCGCCAAGGTCTATGACTTCTACGAGCAGCCGCTGGGTCACGTGCAGTACACCATCGCCAAGTTCTACCGGATCGACGGTGGCAGCACCCAGAACAAGGGCGTTGCGCCGGATATCAGCTTCCCGACACCGGTTGCTCCGGAAGAGACGGGCGAAAGCCGTGAGTTCAATGCGTTGCCGTGGGACAAGATTGCCTCCGCCAACTACGAGAAACTCGGTAACTTCGCCAGCGTACTGCCCAAGTTGCAGGCGGCACACGATGCCCGGATCGCCAAGGATCCCGAGTTTGCCTATGTGATGCAGGACATCGCCGACTACAAGGAGGAGAAAGACAAGAAGTCGGTCTCCCTCAACGAGGCGGAGCGTGTTGCAGAGCAGGCGAAACAGGATGAGAAAGCGCTCAAACGTACCAACGAGCGTCTGGCACGTCTTGGCAAGCCGGCGGTGAAGAGTCTGGATGAACTGCCCGCTGATTTTGAAGCGCCCGATGAGTATCTCATCGAAGCGGCCAATATCACGGCGGATCTGGCCAAGGTCAGCAAACGCAGCTGACAAAGCGACCTCCAATGCACAAGGGCGACTGCGGTCGCCCTTCTTTTTGTCTGGCGTATCTGACGTAATGCAAATTGTTTGACCCCGCCAGTTGGTTGTGACAGCCTCTTTCTCGCCTTTAACAAGCGTGGAAGCAGACAATAATGACCGATCACTCCCAGGCCATGACGGCCAAATATCGCCAGGATTATCAGGCGCCGCTCTACTGGATCGACACCATCGACCTCGATTTCCAACTGCAGGAGCCGCTGACCCAGGTCACCGCCATCACCCGCATTCGTCGCAACGGCGAGCACAATGCGCCGCTCGTCCTCGATGGTGAGCAGCTGACCCTCAAGAGCGTTGCCATTGATGGCATTCCCTGTGACAACTACGAACAAGGCGAGAGCAGCCTGACCCTGTTCAACCTGCCGGCCGAATGTGTGCTCACCATTGTCACCCAGCTGGATCCGGCCGCCAACACCGCGCTGGAAGGACTTTACAAATCAGGTGATGCCTACTGTACCCAGTGTGAAGCGGAGGGCTTTCGCCGCATTACCTATTATCTGGATCGCCCCGATATTCTGGCGCGCTACAGCACCCGCATCACCGCCGAAAAAACCAAGTATCCCTTCCTGCTCTCCAATGGCAACAAGGTCGACAGCGGTGATCTGGATGGCGGCCGTCACTTCGTGCAGTGGCAGGATCCTTTCCCCAAACCCAGCTACCTGTTTGCGCTGGTGGCCGGTGATTTCGATGTGGAGCGCAGCCACTACACCACCAAGAGCGGCCGCAAGGTGGCCCTCGAGATCTTCGTCGACAAGGGCAACCTCGATCGCGCCGGTTTTGCCATGGAGAGCCTCATCAACTCCATGCGCTGGGACGAGCAGCGTTTCGGCCTCGAATATGATCTCGACATCTACATGATCGTTGCGGTGGACTTCTTCAACATGGGCGCCATGGAGAACAAGGGGCTCAACATCTTCAACTCCAAGTTCGTGCTGGCCAATCCGGCCACCGCCACTGACAGCGACTACCACGGTATCGAACGGGTGATCGGTCACGAATATTTTCACAACTGGACCGGCAACCGTGTCACCTGTCGTGACTGGTTCCAGCTCAGCCTGAAAGAGGGGCTAACGGTATTCCGGGATCAGGAGTTCTCCTCCGATCTGGGCTCCCGTGGTGTCAACCGCATCAACAACGTGCGTACCGTCCGCGGCCCGCAGTTTGCGGAAGATGCCGGCCCCATGGCGCACCCGATCCGCCCGGATGTGGTGATCGAGATGAACAACTTCTACACCCTGACCGTCTACGAGAAGGGGTCGGAAGTGATCCGCATGATGCACACCCTGCTGGGGGAGGATGCCTTCCAGGCTGGTATGCGTCTCTACTTCGCGCGTCACGACGGTTCGGCCGCCACCTGCGATGATTTCGTGCAGGCGATGGAGGATGCTTCCGGTGTGGATCTCGGCCGTTTCCGCCGCTGGTACAGCCAGTCAGGCACCCCCGAGCTGACCGTGACCGACGAGTACGATGCCGCCAGCGGTGTTTACCGTCTGCATGTGAGCCAGCACACCCCGCCGACTCAGGATCAGCCGCAAAAGCTGCCGCTGCATATCCCCCTCGATATCGAACTCTATGACGAGCAGGGTGCCGTCATTGCGCTGCAATATCAGGGCAAGGCCATCGGCAACGTGCTCGACGTGCTGGAAGCGGAGCAGACCTTCGAATTCGATCGGGTGCCGGTCAAGCCGGTTCCCTCCCTGCTGCGGGACTTCTCTGCGCCGGTCAAGCTGCACTATGACTACAGCGACGAAGCGCTCGCCTTCCTGATGCGCTTTGCCCGCAACGAGTTTGCCCGCTGGGATGCGGCCCAAATGCTGATCAACAAAGCGGTCATCGATGGGGTGGCGCGGGTCCAGCACGGGCAGGGGGTTGAGCTCTCCCAAACCCTGCTGGCCGCCTTCGTCGCCATTCTGGACGACAGTGAACTGGATTTGGCCCTCAAGGCGGAGATCCTGGCGCTGCCCGGTGAGGCGACCCTGGCCGAGCTGTTCGAGGTGGCCGATATCGATGCCATCCATCAGGTGCGCGACGCGATCCACACCCGTCTTGCCGAGGCCTTTGGCGCGCGTTTGGCGGCGACCTATCAGAGTTTGCGTCTGAACGGTTATCAGGTGGTGCACGCCGATATGGCCAAGCGAGCCCTCAAAGGGGTCGTGCTCGGCTATCTGGCGGCGCTGGATGCGGAGCATGCCGATGCGCTGGTGCGCGAGCAGTATGCAACTGCCGACAACATGACCGACACCCTGGCGGCGTTGCAGGTGGCCAACGGCTATCTGTTGCCATGCCGTGCCGCGCTGTTGGCCGATTTTGAAGGCAAGTGGGCCAAGGATGGACTGGTGCTGGACAACTGGCTGCGGCTGATTGGCAGCAAACCGGCTGCCGATATACTCAGCGAAGTGAAACAGGCGATGAATCACCCCACTTTCAGCATTCGCAATCCGAACCGGCTGCGAGCGCTGATCGGCAGTTTCGCTATGAGCAATCAGGTGCAGTTCCATGCGGTGGATGGCAGTGGTTACCGCTTCCTGACCGATCTGCTGATCGAGCTCAACGAGGTGAATCCGCAGGTGGCCTCCCGCCTCATCACTCCGCTTATTCAGTTCAAGCGACTGGATGAGGCGCGCAAGGCCCTGATCCGCGCCGAGCTGACCCGTCTTGCCAACCTTGAGGGGCTGGCGCGGGATCTGTTCGAGAAGGTAAGCAAGGCGCTGCAGCAGTAACTGTCGACGGGGCAGGTGCGTGAATGCTCCTGCCCCTATTGTGTGATTTGTCGTGTGATCAGGAGCAAGCGTGAAGCAGTTTACTTTTCGGCTCTCATTGAATAGCGATGAGGTGATGCTGATGTATCAGGGCCATGCCAGACGGCTGGTGGTGCGCAGCGAACAGGGATTGACCCTGGAACTTGGCATAGAAAAAATACGCCCCTTTGTCGCCATCAATGGTGTGCATGGCTATTTTCGGCTGAAAACCCAGGACGATTACCGCTTTATCAGCCTCGAACGCATAAATTAACATAAATCGAACAGATTACCGACTGTTTATCTGCTTTGCGTCACTATCTATCCGGTAAACTGGCACAAAGGTAGTGGGAATTTCTGTATTTTTGGTTATTTACAAAATTTCTCACAGTTTAAGCCGTGATCTGCACCTTGTTTTTAACATCTCGTTAGCACCTTTCCTCGCCTTCCCTTATCCAAGCCATTACACTTCGCAACAACTCTGCACCAGCGGGTAACCAGGGTGGTTGCCTCTGCGTCGGTGGTTAATGTCGTCCGATAAGGAATATAAAAATGGCATTGAAAGACGCCCCTACCTCAGTTCTGCTCGAAAACGTTCTCAGCCTGATCCATCAGAAGTTGCCCAAAAACAGTGCCTCTCTGGTCGAGCGCTTCGTTGCCAAGTTCTACGGCAACATGGCGAGCTCCGACCTGCACGATCGCAATGACAGCGATCTCTACGGTGCGGCCCTGAGCCTGTGGAATGCCCTCAATCAGCGTAGCGGTACCGATCCCTACATCCGGGTCTACAACCCCGAGCTGACCCGTCACGGCTGGCAATCGCCCCATACCATCGTCGAGGTGATCCTGCAGGACTCGCCCTTCCTGGTGGACTCCATCCGGATGGCGCTCAAACGGCTCAATATCACCGCCCACATGATGCTGCACCAACCGCTGCACCTCATTCGCGGTTCGGATGGCAAGATTGACGCCATTCTGGAGCTCGACAACACCGACGGGCAGACCTCGGTTGAAACGGCATTCCTTATCGAGATCGATCACCTCACTAGCGAGGAGCAGATGGCCGCGCTGGCTGCCGAGCTCAACTCGGTGGCTGGTGAAGTGGCGCTGGCAGTCGGCGACTGGCAGCCGATGCTGGCCAAGCTCAATGAGATTATCGACGAACTGCCCAAGCGCAAGCACCCAGTCAGCAAGGAGGAGGTGGCCTCCTGCGTTGCCTTCCTCAAATGGGTGGCTGCCCACAACTTTACCCTGATGGGGTATCGTCGTTACGACGTCAAGGCGGTGGAGGGGGATCACGAGATCCTGCCGCAGGCGAGCTCCAGTCTGGGGCTGATGAAGAACTCCATCAAGGAGGTGGGCCAGCGCCTTGGCAACATGCCTGCCAGCGCCCGTCATGCCGCTCTGAGTTCTGACCTGCTGATCCTCACCAAATCCAACAGCAAGTCTCGGGTGCACCGTCCGGCCTATGTGGATTACATCGGCATCAAGCGCTTTGACGAGCATGGCAAGGTGATCGGGGAAGATCGCTTCATAGGTCTCTACGCATCTTCCATCTACAACACCAGCGCGACCCAGATCCCGCTCATCAGCCATCGTCTCGAGCGCATCATGGCGGCCTCCGGTCATGAGAAGGGCTCCCACGCCTACAAGGCGCTGCTGAACGTGCTGGAAACCTATCCCCGTGACGAGCTGATCCAGGCCCGCGAAGAGGAGCTGTTGGCTACCGGCCTTGGGGTGCTGGAGATGCAGGAGCGGGACATGCTGCGGCTATTCGTGCGCCGGGATGTGTACGGTCGTTTCTTCTCTTGCATGGTCTATGTCACCAAGGAGCGCTACAACACGGCGCTGCGGATCAAGACCCAGCAAATTTTGCAGAAATATTTTGGCAGCAATGAAGAGGTGGAGTTCAACGTCTACTTCACCGAAGGCGTGCTGGCGCGGACCCACTACATAGTGCGGGTCAACAACAACAACGTGGATGTGGATGTGAACGAAGTACAGAACAACCTGATTGAAGCGGCCCGCAGCTGGGACGACAGACTCGACTCCGTGCTGCTTTCCCACTATGGCGAGGCCCGTGGCAACGAGCTGCGCCGCCGTTTCAGCACCGCATTCCCCCGCGCTTACAAGGAGGATGTGCTGCCGGGCTCGGCCGTGGCCGACATCATGGCGCTCGATAACCTGAGCGAAGCCGAGCCGCTGGGCATGCTGTTTTACCGCGCGCAGGAGGAGGAGAACGATCGTCGGGTACGGCTCAAGCTGTTCCATCGCACCGAACCCATTCACCTCTCAGACGTGCTGCCGATGCTGGAGAACATGGGACTGCGGGTGATCGGCGAGACCCCGTATCAGGTACGCACTCCGGGGGGCGATCTGTTCTGGATCCTCGACTTCTCCATGCTGCTTCACGGCGAGCAGCCCTTTGATCTGGCCCAGAGCCAGCAGCGCTTCCAGCAGGCGTTTGCTGCCATCTGGAACAAGCAGCTGGAAGATGACGGCTTCAACCGGCTGGTGCTGGGGGCGGGTCTCACCGGCCGTCAGGTCTCGGTGTTGCGCGCCTATGCCAAATACATGCGCCAGACCGGTGTCTCCTTCAGCCAGTCCTATATCGAAGAGACCCTGACCCGCTACCCGGATATTGCCCAACTGCTGTTCACTCTGTTCGAACTGCGCCTGGATCCTGCCGGTAAACAGGACGCCCAGGTACAAGCCAAGCTGCACGAGGAGCTTGCCGCCAAGCTGGATCAGGTGGCTAACCTGGATGACGATCGTATCATTCGCCGCTATGTGGAGATGATCGACGCTACTCTGCGCACCAACTACTACCAGCTGGACAAGGCGGGCAACATCAAGCCCTACATCTCCTTCAAACTGGCTCCCTCCAGCATCACCGACATGCCGCTACCGCTGCCGAAATTCGAGATCTTCGTCTATTCACCGCGAGTGGAAGGGGTACATCTGCGCTGGGGCAAGGTCGCCCGTGGCGGCCTGCGCTGGTCCGATCGCAAAGAGGACTTCCGCACCGAAGTGCTGGGTCTGGTGAAAGCCCAGCAGGTGAAGAACACCGTCATCGTGCCGGTGGGGGCCAAGGGCGGTTTCTACTGCAAACAGATGCCGGTGGGGGCGCCCCGTGCCGTCATCCAGGAGGAGGGAAAGGCCTGTTATCGCCTGTTTATTCGTGGCCTGCTCGATGTGACCGACAACATCATCGGCGGCGAGGTGATCCCGCCCAAATCCGTGGTACGCCACGATGAGGATGACTACTACCTGGTGGTTGCTGCCGACAAGGGGACTGCCACCTTCTCGGATATTGCCAACGAGATCAGCCTCGAATACGGCCATTGGCTCGGCGATGCGTTCGCCTCCGGCGGCTCGGTCGGTTACGACCACAAGAAGATGGGTATCACCGCCCGCGGCGCCTGGGAGTCGGTCAAACGGCATTTTCGTGAAATTGGCGTCAACTGCCAGACCACGGACTTCACTTGCGTGGGGATAGGGGACATGGCCGGCGACGTGTTCGGCAACGGCATGCTGCTCTCCGAACACACCCGGCTGGTGGGCGCGTTCAACCACATGCACATCTTCGTTGACCCCACTCCTGATGCAGCCAAGAGCTTTGTCGAACGCCAGCGCCTGTTCGATTTGCCGGGTTCCAGCTGGGATGACTACAACCGCGAGCTGATATCACAAGGGGGCGGCATCTTCCTGCGCTCTGCCAAGTCCATCAAGCTGAGCCCCGAGATGCTGACACTACTCGGCACTGACAAGGCCAGCATGGCGCCGAACGAGCTGATCAAGGCGCTGCTTTGCCTCAATGTCGACCTGCTGTGGAACGGCGGCATTGGCACCTATGTGAAGAGCGCTCGCGAGAGCGATGGGGAAGTGGGCGATCGCAGCAATGACGCATTGCGGGTCAATGGGCGCGATTTGCGGGCCCGTATCGTGGGTGAGGGGGGCAACCTCGGCTTTACCCAGCTGGGTCGGGTGGAGTACGCCAGTCAGGGCGGTCGCATCAATACCGATTTTACCGACAACGTGGGGGGGGTGGATTGCTCCGACAATGAGGTGAACATCAAGATCCTGCTGAACCAATTGGTGGCGGCAGGTGATCTGACCCTCAAGCAACGTAACCAGATGCTCTACGAGATGACCGACGATGTGGCGCAGATCGTGATTACCAACGCCTATCGTCAATCCCAGTCCATCTCGGTCACCAGCTTCCGCGGTTCTGAACAACTTAAAGAGCAGCAGCGCTTTATTCAGGGGCTGGAGCGGGAAGGCAAGCTGGACCGTGCGTTGGAGTTCCTGCCATCCGATGAGGAGCTTTCCGAGCGGATGGCGGCAGGGCAGGGACTGACCCGCCCCGAACTGGCGGTGCTGGTGGCTTACGGCAAGATGGTGCTGAAAGAGCAGCTCAACTGCCCGGAAGTGACCGACGAGCCCTTCCTCGCCAACATGCTGGTCACCAGCTTCCCGGCCAAAGTACAGCTGCAGTTTGGTGCACAGCTGGCCGATCACCCGCTACGCGGCGAGATCATCGCTACCCGGGTGGCCAACATGCTGGTCAACGACATGGGGCTCAACTTCGCTAGCCGGATGAAGGACGAGACCGGTGCCTCGGTCGCCGAAGTGGCCTGCTGCTTTGCCATGGCCCGCGAAGTGTTTGGCATGAACCAGCTGTGGCGCGATATCGAAGGGTGCGACAACCTGGTGGATGCCCAGACTCAGCTCGAGCTGATGTTCTACAGCCGCCGCATTGTGCGCCGTGCCACCCGCTGGTTCCTGCGTGCCCGCAATCGCAGCTGGAGCATCAGCGAGAATATCGCCTTCTTCCGTCCAGCGTTCGAGACCCTCGGCACACACCTTTACGAGGTGATGGATGAGAGCGAAGTGGCCGAGCATCGTCAGGCTGTTGCCAAGTGGATGGAGAAACAGGTGCCGGAGGCCATTGCCCGTCAGGTCGCCCATATGAGCAGCCTCTTCTCCAGCCTGGATCTGGCGCAGATTGCCGCGGAGCACAAGACCGATATTCTGCGCGCCGCCAATGTTTACTATCGCCTCGGAGCCAAACTGGATCTGCACTGGTTCCTCGACCAGATCAACCATCAGCCGGTCGGCAACCACTGGCAGGCGATGGCGCGAGCCTCCTTCCGCGAAGATCTTGACTGGCAGCAACGCAGTCTCACTTCTGTGGTACTGGAAGGGTGCAAAGATCAGGGAGAATGCGCTACCATACTGGCCGACTGGATTTCGGAGCATGAACAACTCTTGTCCCGTTGGACCCATATGTTGGCCGACTTCAAGACCACCAGTACCCACGAGTTCGCCAAGTTCTCGGTGGCCTTGCGAGAGTTGAACCTGCTCCAGTTGAATTGTCGGGCACTTTAATTGCCAGATTAAGGCATGACACCGACATTACACCCAAAGCCCCGGCCAGTTGCCGGGGCTTTCTTTAAGGAGCAAAGATGTTGTACCCCATCGCCAGGCATTTCCTGTTCAAACTCAATCCGGAACAGGCTCACGATCTCTCCATGAAATATTTGCCCCGCCTTCTCGGTACGCCACTCGATTGTTTCTTCCGCCAGAATTTGCCGAAACGCCCCGTCACTGTCATGGGGCTTTCTTTTGCCAATCCGGTGGGATTGGCGGCCGGTCTGGATAAAGATGGTGAGTGCATTGACGCGCTGGGCGCCATGGGATTTGGTTTTATCGAGGTCGGTACCGTCACCCCCAGACCCCAAAGCGGCAATGACAAGCCCCGCCTGTTCCGGGTTATTCCGGCAGAGGGGATCATCAACCGGATGGGATTCAACAACAAGGGTGTGGATCATCTGGTGGCCAAGGTGAAAGAGGCCAAATATCAGGGAGTCATCGGCATTAATATCGGCAAGAACAAAGATACTCCCATCGAGCAGGGCAAGGATGATTACCTGATCTGCATGGACAAGGTTTATGATCATGCCGGTTATATTGCCGTCAATATCTCTTCCCCCAACACCCCGGGTTTGCGTTCCCTGCAATATGGCGAGGCGCTGGATGAATTGCTGGCCGCCCTCAAGGTGCGTCAGCAAGAGCTGGCTGCCCAATATAAAAAGTACGTGCCACTGGCGGTTAAAATTGCCCCGGATTTAAGCCTTGAAGAAATAGATCAGGTGGCCGCTTCGTTGGTACGGAATGGTATTGATGGGGTTATTGCCACTAATACCACCCTCGAGCGCGAGATGATTTATGACATGCCCCACGCCGGTGAAGCGGGTGGCCTGAGTGGTCGTCCGCTGCAGCATAAGAGTACCGAGGTGATCCGTCATCTGGCCAAGGCGCTCAATGGTGCTCTGCCAATTATCGGGGTGGGTGGTATTGATAGTGCCATGGCCGCCCGTGAAAAATTGGCCGCCGGTGCCAGTCTGGTACAAATTTATAGCGGCTTTATTTATAAAGGGCCGGGGCTGGTCAAAGAGATTGTGACTAATATTTAAGAAATAGATGGCGGAGCCCTTTATTTGACGTTGCTGATTTCCTGCATATGGAATAAAGTCAACTGGTAATTATCAAGTAAGGGCTCCAACATGTTTATCCAACCGACCGATAGCTGGCAATGGCACTATGATGCCCAGAGTGACCGTCTGATGTTGGACCTGTCTGATAACATGTTATTTGCGACCGAGTATAAAGGGCGACAATTGGTGCCTAGCTCGTTTGCGACTCAACCTTTTTGTGTCGATGATGCCGCCCTCTATTATCAGTTGATGGATAAAGCAGCCGAACTTGAGTGGAGTATTCCGCATCAGGTTCAGTTGGTGCTTAATGCCATCGCGGTCAGTCGCTTTTATAAACCCCTGATGCCGCAAAGCTGGTTTTTTAGTGAACAGCATCCGCAAGTGATCCCGCAAAACGGTGATCTGGTCCTGATGAATACACCCCATGGCAACGGCGAATTTATGGTCATTGAGGCAGGGGATCAGGCTAGCGTCTGTTTGAACCTCACTGCCGATCTGGTATTGACCACCAGTAAAACTCTGCCGCGTTTCGGGGTGATCAAGGTGATGAATAACCGGATGAAACCGCGTATTACCGTGACCGAGCAATATCGTCAGGTCAGTTGATATATTTTCATCAATCTTTTTATCTCTGTGATTACACCGCTGCCTCTTTTTACTGTTGTCACCTCAATCGCGCCTCGTTTCTGATACTTCATTGATCCGTGAACATCTTGCCCATTCTCATTGATCTTCATGGTTGTAATCCAGCCTCTCCTGAGGCTTGTTACACTCACTTGCACCTTGTGTTTTGACCCACGCAGTGTCTTGGCCTTCCGTGCTGCAAGTATGGAGCCTCCCTCTTGTTTCTTTCCGCTGGCGTAGTGCCTCCACCTCAGTATCAACACATCACTCACTGAAGCGATTTTCTTCATACGACATTTTATGCTTGAAACGAGAGCTATTCTCACTTACATTTTGTTATAACATAACAAAATGGAGTTGCCATGAAGCCTCATATTCACCCGGATTATCGTTTGGTGCTGTTCCATGACACGGCGGCAGATGCCTTTTTCCTGGTTGGTTCAACGATCAAGAGCGAGCGCCGCTATACGTGGCAAGACGGGAAGGAGTATCCCTATGTATCGCTCGATGTTTCCAGCCAGTCGCACTCGTTCTATACCGGCAAGCAGAAGCAGGTATCGAGCGAGGGGAGTGTGGCCCGTTTCAACAAGCGCTTTGGCGCATTTTCAAGTAAGAAGGAGTCCTGAATGCAGGTCGTCTGTTCGCTCAAATCCGCACGGGTGCGTCATCCCGATTGTCAGTTGGTGCGTCGTCGGGGAAAATTGTTCGTGATTTGCAAAAGCAATCCCCGTTTCAAGGCTCGTATGAAGTGACCCGCTAAATGATGTCTGGCCCCATGATCTCGCCATCGGGTAGTCATGGGGTCTTTTACCTTTATTCGCCACCTATCAATCTGTTTCCATCCTGCTGTTTGCGCCGACTTTTGCATGCTCCAGCCCGCCTGATGAGGTATAATGCTGGACTATTTTTATGGGTTCCCCGTGAGCGTGATGAAAGAATTTTTTGCAACCTGCCCCAAGGGGCTGGAAAACCTGTTGGCCGATGAGCTGACCAATCTTGGCGCAGAGCAGGTCCGTGAGACCGTGGCTGGCGTCCACTTCAAAGGCGAACTGGCGATTGGCTATAAAGCCTGCCTATGGAGCCGTTTTGCCTCCCGTATCGTGCTGGTGCTCTCCGAATTCCAGATGAACGACGATCTGGATCTTTATCTCGGTGCCCACACCATTCCCTGGGAAGAGCACTTCTCCGGTACCTCTACCATTGCGGTGGACTTTACCGGCACCAACCCCGCCATTCGCAATACCCAATATGGCGCGCTGAAGATCAAGGATGCCATCGTCGACCGCTTCACCAAGCGCGGTCACGTGCGTCCTGACGTGGACAAAAAGTCGCCGGATATCCGCATCATGGCGCACCTGGGCAAAGGCAAGGCCAATATCACGCTGGACTTGTCAGGCCCGGCGCTGCACCAGCGTTTCTATCGTCAGGGCACAGGTGAGGCGCCGCTCAAAGAGAACCTGGCCTGCGCCATGATTGCCCGTAGCGGCTGGGCCGGTGAGCCCATGATGGACCCCATGTGCGGTTCCGGTACTTTGCTGATTGAAGCGGCCTTTATCGCCGCCGACATGGCGCCGGCGCTGCGCCGCGAGCGCTTCGGTTTCGATCGCTGGCTGCAGCACGATAGTGAGCTGTGGCAAAGCCTGATGATGGAAGCGCAAGTGCGAGCCAAACGCGGTATGCAGCGCTGTGAGGTGAAACTATTTGGTTGTGATGCCGATTCACGTGTGCTGCTCAAAGCCCGTGACAACGCCAAAGCGGCCGGTGTCGCCCATCTCATCACCTTCAAGCAGGCCGATGTCACCAAGCTGGAAAACCCGCTGCCGATGCCTGCCCCTGTTGAAGGGGAAGAAGGTCAAGGAGAGGCCCGCCAGGTCGGTATGCTGATCTCCAACCCGCCCTACGGCGAACGTCTTGGTGAATTCCCGGCCCTGCTGGAAGTACATCAGGCCCTCGGCGATGCCCTGCGTCGCAGCTTCCAGGGGTGGAGAGTCTCCATTCTGTCTGCATCCCCCGAACTGCTCAGCTGTCTGCGCCTGCGTGCTGACAAGCAATATCGCCTGTTCAACGGCGCCCTCGAGTGTCAGCTGCGCAATTATCAAATCGCACTGGACTCCGTGGCTTCCCAAAAAGAGGTGGCGCAGGACTTTGCCAACCGTCTGCGCAAGAATCTGAAAACCCTCGAGAAGTGGGCCAACAAAGAGGGCATCGATTGCTATCGCCTCTATGATGCCGATTTGCCGGAATACAACGCCGCCATCGACCGCTATCAGGACTATCTGGTGGTGCAAGAGTATGCCGCGCCCAAGGACATCCCCGCCCAGAAGACCCGTCAGCGTCTGCTCGACATGGTTCAGGCCGCCATCAAGGTGACCGGCATGGACGGCGAGAAGGTGATCCTGAAGGTGCGTGAGCGTCAGGAAGGGAAACAGCAATATCAGAAGCTCTCCGAAGAGCAGCACCGGATGGAAGTGCAGGAGTACGGTGCACGTCTGTGGGTCAACCTCTACGACTATCTCGATACCGGCCTGTTCCTCGACCACCGTCAGACTCGCCGCATGCTGGGTCAGATGGCCAAGGGCAAGCGCTTCCTGAACCTGTTTGCCTACACCGGCAGTGCCACCGTGCACGCAGGTCTTGGCGGTGCCAGCGAGACCACCACAGTCGACATGTCCCACACCTACCTGAACTGGGCGCAGGACAACATGCGTCTCAACTCGCTGGTGGGCCGTCAGCACAAGTTTGTGCAGGCTGACTGCCTGAAGTGGTTGTCGGAAGCGGACGAGCAGTACGACCTCATCTTCATCGATCCGCCCACCTTCTCCAACTCCAAGCGGATGGACGAGAGCTTCGACGTACAGCGCGATCACCTGCTGCTGATGCAGCACCTGAAGCGCCTGCTGGCGGTGGACGGTACTCTGGTCTTCTCCAACAACAAGCGTCACTTCAAGATGGATCTGGCCGGTCTCGAGGCCACTGGTCTCAAGGCCCAGAACATCACCCAGAAGACGCGACCGAAGGATTTCGAACGTAACCAGCACATCCACAACTGCTGGATCATCACCCATGCGCCGGAGCAAGGCGAGGCGTGATGCTGACCCTGTTTCATACCGACGGTTGCCACCTGTGCGAGCAGGCCTGGGCGCTGGTGGAGGAGGCTGGTCTTGCCACCGCCACCCGCCAGTGCGACATCATGGATGATGAGCAGTGGCTTGCCACCTATCGGGTGCGCATTCCGGTGCTGCGTGACGAAGCAGGCCACGAGCTCGGTTGGCCCTTCACACTGGCCGAGCTCAAAAGCTGGGCCGCCCGTCAGGGGTGAGAGTGATTTGACGATAAAACGGGGGCAGACCCAGTCTGCTGCCCGTTTTTTTTCATATGAAATAAGGAACACACATGGCTCTTTTAACATTGCACGGCGCATGTCTGTCGTTCAGTGATTTCCCGCTGCTCGACAATGCCGAACTGACCATCGAGCGGGGCGAGCGCCTCTGTCTGGTTGGCCGCAACGGAGCGGGCAAGTCCACCCTGATGAAGGTCATTGCCAGTGAATTACCGCTGGACGACGGCCGCCTGGTGCTGCAACAAGATTTGAAAGTGACCCGCCTTGAGCAGGATCCACCGGCCTCCAGCGAGCTGACGGTGTTTGACTATGCCGCCGAAGGACTGGCCGGGGTAGGGGAGCTGCTCAAGCAATACCATCACATCTCCATGGAGCTGGCGAGCGATCCGTCAGACGCCAACATTCGCAAGATGAGCGAGTTGCAAGAGCAGCTCGATTATCAGAACGGCTGGCAGTTCGAGACCCGTATCAGTCAGGTGTTGACCCTGCTGGGGCTGGATCCTGACGTGACCCTCGATAGCCTCTCTGGTGGCTGGCTGCGCAAAGTGGCGCTGGCCCGTGCGCTGGCTTGCGATCCCGACTTGTTGCTGCTCGATGAGCCGACCAACCACCTGGATATCGAAGCCATCAACTGGCTGGAAGATTTCCTCAAGGATTTTCGCGGCGCCATCGTCTTTATCTCTCACGATCGGGAGTTCATCCACAAGCTGGCGACCCGGATCATCGATCTGGATCGCGGCGCCATCACCTCCTGGCCTGGCAACTATGACGAGTACCTGCAGGGGAAAGAGGAGTGGTTGCGGGTCGAAGAGCTGAAAAATGCCGAGTTCGACCGCAAGTTGGCCCAGGAAGAGGTGTGGGTGCGTCAGGGTATCAAGGCTCGTCGTACCCGTAACGAAGGTCGGGTGCGCGCCCTTGAGGCGATGCGGATGGAGCGCAGCCAGCGCCGCGAGTTGCAGGGCAAGGCCAAGCTGCAACTGGACGAGGTCAATCGATCCGGCAAGCTGGTGTTCGAGACCGAAGGGCTGGGGCTGGACTTTGGCGATCGCACCCTGTTCAAGGGGCTCGATCTGCAAGTGCTTCGCGGCGACAAGATTGCGTTGGTCGGCCCCAATGGCTGCGGCAAATCGACCCTGATCAAGCTGTTGCTGGGTCAGCTTGAGCCAACCCGTGGCACCGTCAAGGGGGGCACCAATCTGGAGGTGGCCTACTTCGATCAGTACCGCGAGCAGCTTGATCCCGAACAGACGGTGGTGGACAACGTCGGGGAGGGCAAGCAGGAGGTGATGGTGCGCGGTCGCTCCCGCCACATCCTCGGCTACCTGCAGGACTTCCTGTTCGAGCCCAAACGGGCTCGTACGCCGGTCAAGGCGCTCTCTGGCGGCGAGAAAAACCGTCTGCTGCTGGCCAAGCTGTTCCTTAAACCCAGCAACCTGCTGATCCTCGATGAACCGACCAACGACCTCGACGTCGAGACTCTGGAGCTGCTGGAAGAGCTGCTTTCCGACTACCCCGGTACCCTGCTGCTGGTGAGTCACGATCGTCGCTTCATCGACAACACAGTGACTGGCTGCTGGCTGTTTGAAGGGGATGGCCGCATCAGCGATTACGTGGGCGGTTACGCCGATATGATGGCGACCCGCGAACAGCAGAATGCCCAGCAACAGGCCAAGAGTTCACCGGTCAAGGCGCCCGAGCCGGTCGTTGCCGCCGCGCCAGAAGCGCCGAAGAAAAGCAAGAAGCTCTCCTACAAGCTGCAGCTTGAACTGGAAGGGTTGCCTGCTCGTCTTGAGCAGCTGGAAGCCGAGCTGGATGCGCTGCAAAGCGAGATCAACGAGCCAGGGTTCTTCTCGCTGCCGGCAGATAAAACCCAGCCGAAACTGGATGCGCTCAATGCCGCTGAAGCCGCGCTGGAGCAGGCATTTGCTCGCTGGGAAGAGCTGGAAGGACTCAAAAATCAGGAGTAAGTTCCCTGTAATTAAAACTTAATCCAGTTCAGTGCCTTGTGTCACATAGCCCGGTTAGGGTGGAAGTTTTTGTTTGACCGAGTGCGCTCGCAGGAGTAAAGATGAAAGCGACCGATGCAGAATTGGTCGCTTTTTTTGTTCCACGAAGAGGGTCGTAGATGATGAAGAGACAGAAGCGGGACCGTCTGGAAAGAGCTCGTGCTCGTGGTTATCAGGCTGGCGTGGTCGGCAAACAGAAAGAAGCGTGTCCGTATCAATGCCTGGATGCCCGAGGGCATTGGCTTGGTGGTTGGCGTGACGCCATGGAAGGGCGGGGCTCAGGCCTCTTCATGAAGTAGCAGGTACTTCATCACTCATTACAAAAGGAAAGGGGCCGTTGTGGCCCCTTTGCGTTAATGCTGTTTACCACCAATCAGAGAGATCAGAATGCGGTGGTATCTTTGAACAGGCCCACTTTCAGGTCGGTGGCGCTGTAGATCGGACGGCCGTCAACTTCGACCACACCATCAGCAATCCCCATCACCAGCTTGCGGTTGATGACGCGCTTGAAGGTGATCTTGTAGGTCACTTTTTTGGCAGTCGGCAGGATCTGGCCGGTGAATTTCACTTCACCTACGCCCAGAGCACGCCCCTTGCCAGGACCGCCTTTCCAGCCAAGGAAGAAGCCAACCAGCTGCCACATGGCGTCCAGACCGAGACAGCCAGGCATCACAGGATCACCCGGGAAGTGGCAATCGAAGAACCAGAGATCCGGAGTAATGTCGAGCTCAGCCAGGATCTCGCCCTTGCCGTGTTCGCCGCCGTTGTCATTGATCTTGACGATGCGGTCCATCATCAACATGTTGGGGGCAGGCAGCTGACTGTTACCCTCACCAAACAGTTCGCCACGGCTGCAAGCCAGCAGCTCTTCACGGGTAAAAGAGTTCTTGCCCTGTTCGCACAGGGAAAGGCGGGCTTCCATGGTGGTATTGTCTACGGTCACGCGGTATTTCCTTCAAATGGGTCAAAGCCGGGCCAATTTAGCTTACAGTTGTTCGCTAAACAACTCCGATCACTTCATCAGCGGCCAAACAGGCGCCCCAGCAGGGATTGCAGCAGTCCGACTTTGGCAGTGGAGCCGTTCAACTCGTCCAACCGCTCCTGAATACGGCCAAACAGGGTATCGGGCATATCAGGCTCACCGGCGACACAGCCAGTCAGCAACTCGATGGCCTCTTCCACATGATCCACCGGGTGGATGTGGAACTGGCCCGCTTCAACCGCTGCAATCACCTCGTCAGAGAGGTTCAGCTGCTGGATGTTGGTGCCCGGCAAAATGATCCCTTGCTTGCCGGTGATGCCGTGGATTTTGCACACCCGGAAGAAGCCTTCAATCTTCTCGTTGACGCCACCAACGGCTTGCACATTGCCAAACTGATCGACCGCACCGGTCACGGCGAAGTGCTGATAGATAGGCTGGCGGGCGAGGGCAGAGAGCAGGGCACACAAGCCGGTCAGTGAGGCACTGTCGCCATCAATTTCGTGGTAAGACTGCTCGAACACCAGATTCGCCGACAGGGGGGAGGGGTTCTCTGCACCAAATTTGTTGGAGAGATAGCCGTGGATAATCATCATCGCCTTGGCGTGGATATGACCGGCCAGCTCCGCTTTGCGCTCGATATCCGCCACATCGCCATCACCAAGGTGTACGGTCGCGGTGAGGCGCACCGGCTCGCCGAAGTCATAAGGGTGACCGGAGACCTGAATGACAGACAGGCCGTTGATCTGGCCAATCTCTTCGCCATCGGTTTGCAGCAGGATCTGGCCGTCGATAACCCCCTGATCGGACTGCTCAACCAGATAGTTGAGGCGGTAATCCTGTTCCTCCAGTGCGCCACGAATATGCTCGTCGGTGACCACCTCGGCTCCCAGCTCCCGGGCCAGACTGTCAGCCATCCGCATGATGGCAGAGAGTTGCACTTCGGAGAGCGACAGCCACTCCTGATGGTCACAGAGGCGGCTGGCATGACGACAAAGGGCGGCGAGGGCGGCTGGCGTGAAGTCCAGCAGGCTCCAGCGCTGGCGCAGCCAGGCCAGGTACTGCAGAAATTCCTGCAGATCCTCTTCAATATTCACCTCTGACACCAGATCAGCGCGCAGGAAGATGCGCTCGGACATATCGCGATCCAGCATCTGGAACTCGGCCACGTCCAGTCGGTCACCGACCAGGATCAGCTTTAGCTTGATGGGGGTCGCTTCAGGCGCGAAGAAGGGGGTCAGAGTTTTCCCTTCCTGATAGGCGTTCCAGTCCAGCTCGCCTTTTTGCATGGCATTTTTCAGTTTGAACCAGAGGTGCGGCTGATCCAGCAGCTCGTCCAGTTGCAAAATGAGGTAACCGCCGTTGGCTTCGCGCAGCAAGCCAGGCTCCAAAAGATGCTGGTTGGCATAGACAGAGCCTTGTTCGGTCTGGTAGTTGATGGAGCCAAACAGGGTATCCCAGTTGAGGTCACGGCCATAAATTACCGGCGCTTCCTGCGCTTCGTGGTGGATCAGCAGATTGATCAGAATGGGGTGCTGAAACTCCAGACCCAATGCCACGTGAGCCGCCAAATCGGAGAGGAAATCATCGATTTTCGGATCATTGTTCTGCTTGCGCATGATGCGAGTCACGATGCGTTCGGCATCGAGATGGTGGCTCAACAGCTTGAGCAGCTCGCCAACCATTTCGCAAAACTCGACGCCGGTGCCCGGTTGCAGGCGCAGCCAGATAGGCTTGTAGGGGTTGTTCAGATTCTCGGTGTAGCAGAGATCAAACAGGTCACCATCCTTGCCATTCGAGTCGGCAATCAGCGTCTGGCAAACGCCTTCGTAATCTGCGCCGGGGAATCCGTTGAGTAGCATGACCGGACAGTCACCATCAAAACTGGCAAGACGTTTGATGCCGGAAATGGCTCTGGGTTGCAGCGCAGCAAAGGGGATAGGTTCAAGCTCGCTAAGCTTGGGGAACTGTTCAATCGCAAAAGCGGGTTTTAATTGTTCTGATGTTAATTCAGCCACTTAAGACATCCGGTCGAAGATAGGATCAATTGTTGCCATTATACACAGTTCAATAAGTGGTGACAGGAAACAAGATACTGAATTTAACATAATATACATTATGCGCAGTGTTGTCTGGCCCGTGGCTGGGGGTCAGGAACATAGCAACCGCAAGGGCTACAGCCGTGCCTGTACCTTTTGTGTACTTCGCAAGAATGTTGTACCAAGCCTGCTTTATCTCGGGATCTGTCTCCCTGACTGCGGCAAGGCTTAATAGCACTTCCTCAACGTCTAGGCCGATTTCCTCGGCAATCTTTTTTGCTGTCGCATCAGTGAGTTGCACTTTGCCAGTGGTCAGGCTGGAGATGTGCGACTTGGTAAAACCAAGCTCGGCAGCGACTTGCTGATATTGGGTTAGCTTTTTGGTTCTCATGTATGCCTGAATCAGTGCTTTTGAGTCCATTTTGCTGTTTCCTCGCTTGCTTCGTTGGGCATATAACACACCTATTAGGGCCAAAAGTCACCCGTTGTTAGTCAGATTTAAATCTGATCTAATCCAGTCAGTCCATTATAAATCTGATTGACCCATGACCCACTTTAGCCCACAAAACCTTGATCTGCCTGCTCTCATTGAGCGCAAGGTCTATTGGCAGGCAGAGCCAACCGGTGATTATTCCGCTTGTGTGGCTGGTCAGGTCGAGATGTTCCGTGATCTGCATGAGCTGCGGGTCTATCTGTCCATGACGTACCCCGATACCGTGTTCGAGCTGGTCGAAGTGACCGAGGACACTTGGCAGGGTTTTTATGATCAGGGAGTCTTTTTTGATGACTGGTCATAACCCCGTTAACGCCATGATGCCGATAAATAGCGTTATCGGCACCAAAACCCTGATCGACTATCTGTCTTTCACTTGGGCACCTGTCGAGTTGATCCAGATGAAAGAGCTTGCCAAGCAAGGTGCGCTCTTGAAGGCTATCCCGCGCTTTGACACCAAGGTAAAGGCCCTTCAAGCGGCCATTTCTGAGCCTCCTGTCGAGGGTCTGCGTTACCTGTGGAAGCGTCCTGTCGGTTTCGCTCCCCTCGCCCACTTTGACAAGGTGACTGACCGTCTGTGTGACAAGGCCGAACGGCTGGGGGTCTCCCCTGCCCCGACTGTCGGTTATGACAAGACCACCGAGCGGTTGAGCCTTCAGGGTGTGCCAAAGTCCCCTGCCCCTGTCGTTACCCTGTCCATGACCGAAATGATGGAGCGGGCGTTGCATTCCAATTACAAGGCCCGTGCTGACATTCGCAAAGAGTTGAAAGCGGTCTGCGCATCCCTGCTCAAGTTCTCCCAGTTCGAAGTGGTCGAGGGTGCCAAGTATTGGGAAGCCTACAACGATTTGATTGACTGCTACGGGGTGCAATTTCTCGATGCCCTGTGCTGCTCTGAGCTTGAGCTGTGGCTTGAAGAGCTTAACACCAAGATCGGGGTGCCTATCCCTGAGCCTCGTTTCACTATGCGCCCTCGCCGCTCCGGTCTGCATGGTTACGCCAACTCGGCCGACCTGCTGTGTGATGGCCTCCCCTGTGGCCTGATTGGTTGGGGTGCTGCCAACCACGGTTGCATGGTGAGTTTTTCCGGTGTGGGCTGTGCCGCCCTCGATATGCAGGCGCTTCACTCTGTTATCTCTAACATGCCCTCTGTCCGTATTACTCGGGTGGATTTGGCGCTCGATGACTACACAGGTGAAGTGATCAGTTATCAGGGTGCTATTGATGGTGCTCAGGCGGGTGAGTTTCATCCCGAGCGGGGCCGTGCTCCGGCGTGGATGAAAATCGAATCCGGTGAGTTCGTTATATCCGAGATTGCCAAGGGCATTGTAAAGCGGTTTGGCATGGCACCGACCAAGGGTTGCTCTTTTTATGTTGGCAGCCGGATTAATGGTAAATGCGCTCGGATATATGAGAAGGGCAAACAAATGCAATCGGAAGAGAACCCAAATTGGGTACGCGCCGAAGGCGAGTTACACAATAAAGACCGGATAATCCCGCTCGATGTATTGATTAATCCTGATCCCTATTTCGCTGGTATGTATCCCCAGTTTGCAAAATGGTTGGATGAAGTGAAGCAATCGGAGTCTGTTCCGGTACGTGTTACCACTTTTAAAAACAAGTTCAAGACCAGTCGGGACAATGCTGTTTTCCATATGTCTCGGATGGCGGGCCGCCTTGTTAATTGGTTAGCAAGTGTTGAAGGGCTTTCCCCTGCAACGATTGTTCACCAATTAACAGCGCATCTTAAGGAAGATGATATTCCGGCGCGGTTAAGAATGCCGCTACCACCCGAGTTTATATCGGGTGAGCATTGTTTAGTTTGACCTATAAATCAGGTTCTTCAACGAGGTAAATATTATGTCCCTGCTCACTGGTGTTTTGGTAACTCGTGTTACTCATGGTTATGGTGTGTCCCGTAAATCTGGCGCTCCTGTCCCTTATGATTTCGCGCAAGTGGAATATCTGGCTCCGGCAAATAATGTCAACAAACCCGAGTGTAATATCCACTCATGGGGTTATGAAGTTCGCCAGCTGGCCCTTCGTAATGATGCGGCAACTATCAAAGAAATGGCCGACTGCCCCAAGCTGGTTGCCATTGATCTTGTGCTTGAAGCCGATCCCCAGAATCCGACCCGCAATGTGGTTGTTGGCTTCCAGCCTACTAAAAAGCCGGTATAACCGCCGCGCACCGAGGAGGAGGAGCGAGAGCGCGCAGCGAGCGACGACGAGGGCGCGATAATGCTTTGTCTAGATATTACCTCCGAAGGGTATGCTCGATTATCTGAGGGGGATTCTTGTAAATATGTGCTCCTGACTGTGCAGGAGCATTCTAGATTGACCGATATATCAAACTGGTTCCAGTTTGATATATCGACAACGACCATGGCCTTCGGTTTTGGATTAGCCATTTGGGTTCTTGGTCTTAAATTGGGCGCGATTGCCCGTGTTATTGTTGGTGCCAAAAGAGGATAAGATAATGCAAGTTTCAACTATGTTTCGTAATGGCTGTATCGCTGCTGTAACTGCTCTTACTACCAGCGCGGCATTTGCCGAAGGTGGCCCTGCTGATGCTGCTGGTAAAGCTTTGGAAGGTGCGCAATCTGATATTGCTGCAACCTCTCCCAAGGTCATGGCCGTTGTTGCCGCTGTTGTTGGTGTGGGCATCCTGATCAGCCTTATTCGCAAAGCCTAAGCCATGTCCCTGCTTATCGGGACGCTCTGGTTTTTGTTTTTTGTCGAGGGATGGCGTTCATCCTTCTCTATTTAAGGCGGCTTCGGTCGCCTTTTTTATATTGGGGGCCGTGTGCGCTTAGGTTGGCTTTTACTGTTATTTCCATCGGCGGCATTTGCTATTGCGGGCTGCCCTGTCGGTGTGCAATTGGGTAACGTTACTTTGGCAACGCCTTTGCCAGCTTGTCTTAAATTCGAAAGTTCCGAACTGGGTGGCTGTGAGGTTAATTGCGTGGGGGTTTGTATTGATCGCCCCTTGCTTAATCAACGTGGGCCAGTGGAGACCACAGGTACGGCTTGTAAGTTTACAGGCTATGGCAGCGGGAACGGCGATTCAGATGGCAGTGGCAATACGCCAGATGAAGGCCCTTCTGGTACTAAACCGATTGCTGGTTGGCTTGATTTTGAACCTGTGATTGGTGATGCCACCGGAACATCTGTTTCGGGTGCTGTTGCTAAGTTAAATAAAAACTTGGGTGTTGCTCTGCGTCAAGTTGTAGAAAGCACTAAGTCAGATACAGCCAATCTCAATTCTATCGCTCATAATGCCGAGTCATTTTCTCGGGATATGAAAGATGCGCTTTATCATATAAAGCAATCATCTAGTCAATTGTCTCAAGTTAATGGAAATCTTGGTGGTGTGGCTGCGGCTCTTAGTACCACAAGGGATTATTTGCAATCTATAGATGTCAAGTTGAGTAATCTTGGCTCTGGTTCTTCTGGTGGCGTTCCTTCTTCTGTTGCGTCTGACGTTGCTGGTATTTCCTCAATGATGGGGGCTTCCCTAAATATGATGTCTAGCCTTCAAGGCAACACAAGCGGACTTAATAACAAGCTTGACGACATTTCTGGAAATACTAAGGCAACCTCTTACTTTGCCAAGGATATGAAAGACTCGCTGAAAAATATTGAGCGTTCTTTGGGTGGTGGTTCTGGCTCTGGTTCGGGTTCTGATGGTGGTTCATCTGCTTGGACTTCTTCTGACGTTGCCTCTCTTGTTGAGAGTTCCGCGACTACTGCAAATCAATCTGAGCAACAGAAGTATGTTTTGCAAGATATGCGCACCGCTCTTGAGATTATGGCCGAGAAGCTTGGCAACGGTGGTGACGGTAGCGGTGACGGTAACGGCTCCGGTTCTTCTATTGATTATTCAAAGCTCCCAGGATCTTCTGATAATCCTCTTTCTGTTAAAGAGGCCAAATATAGCTCTTATTGCTCTGGGGAGAATTGTTTTTTTGATATTGCTGCAACCCAGAAAACTTTGGATGATGCAAAGAAATCTCTTTCTGATAAGCAGTCGGATATATCTAAAGAGGTTCAGGATATATTTGCCTTTCAATTGTCCGGCTCTGCTGGAGTAATTGATTGTTTCGATCTTTTCAGCCATAACGGCAAGAATTATCAGGTTTGCCCTCCTTCCAAGGAATATTGGGCGACCTTGGCGGCGATGATGATGTTTATTTTCTACTTCATTGCTTTGCTTGTTATTTTTAGGAGGTGATTTCATGGAATGGCTTGGTGAGTTTTTTAATTCTTTTTTCAGTGATATTTATCAGTTGCTCGTTCAGTTTGGCGCTTGGCTTTCAATAAAGCTCGTAATTGCTTGGGTTGAATTTAAGCTTTTTTTGCTTACTTTCACTTGGGATGTAGCCAAGGAAATACTTGTGAACCTTCATTTCAGTGATTTAATTTCAACTTCATTCAACTCTTTGCCTGATACAATGCGGTCACTGTTACTTTATTTACACATTGATAAAGGCTTGGCAATCATCACCCAAGCGTTTGTGACGCGCTTTTTGCTTTCAATTATGGGGTGGTAAATGTCAATCAAGATTCATCATGGCGCCCCTGGCTCTTATAAATCATCCGGCGCCATATTTACCGATGTTCTCCCAGCCATTAAGGCAGGGAGGCATATTATTACTAACGTTCGCGGTTTTACCGCTGAGCGTTGCAGGGAGGTTCTAGGTAAGGCTGTTCCTGATAGTTTCGAGGTTACATACATCGAGACCGAATCACAGAGTGGCCGTGATCATTTAGCTCGCTTTTACCATTGGGCTCCCAAGGGTGCTTTTTTCCTTGTTGACGAGGTTCAGCGGGTTTTTCCGCCTGCGTGGAGGCAGTCGGATTTAGATCGCCTTGACTACCCGAGCGGGCCAGACGCCGCTAAGGCTGATGGTCGCCCCGAAACAATAGACGTTGCATTTGATATGCACCGTCACCATAACTGGGATTTTGTCTTTACCACTCCCAATATCAAAAAGGTTCATTCTGTAATTAGGGCTGCTGCTGAGACTGCGATACGCCATACCAATATGAAGATATTGGGATTTGGTAAGCGTTATAAAACTGTTTTGCATTTGGCAGATAACAGCGGTTCTTCTATTTCTGACGTTTTGCAAGCCAAGCCATTTAATAAGGTGCCTGATTATGTTTTCAAGCTTTACGACTCAACTACAACGGGTAAGGTCACTGATACCATCGCGGGTTCTTCGATATTGCGAGATCCTAAAATACTTTTTTTTATGGTCTTTATCGGACTCTGTATATTCTTTGGTTTCATCAAGCCGGATTATATTGATGCGCCTGCTAAGGCCGCTGCGGTTTCTTCTTCCGGTTCTTCGTCTGATGCTAAAGTGGGTTCTTCGTCCGGTGCTGGGGTACGTCCTAGCGGCGCTCCTGCTGCGTCTGCTGGCGGGGTTCTTTCTGTAGGGCCGTTTGCGGGGCACAAGCTGATCATCAGCTGTCACCAGCTGATAAAGGATGAACGGGGATCATATCGGGTTGAGTATTGCTTTGCCCTGCGCAAGGGTGACGATGTGCAGCCCGTCTACAGTGACGATTGGCCGGATCAGCTGGCCAGTGTGGACGCTATGAGCGCCTGCCATGCCGTTGTGAAGTATCAGGGCAAGCCTGTTGACGTTTATTGTGATCCAGATGGTGACGCTCTTCGCCGTAAATACAATGCTGCCCTCTTTGCGGGTGGTGATACCAAAAACAAACCAAGTGATGACCGGACATAAATACCAATGACTGCGCAACGCGGTTATTTATGTTAAATACAGATGCTGGGGCGGTGTAACGGGTGTGGTTTGCCTATGTTGAGCTGTGCGAAACATGATGAACATCAATTCCGCAGGGCGCTTGCGTCCCGAGGACCTATGCCCCGATGCGTCTGCCTCCCCTTCTGCTGACCAGCGGCGGGCCTTTCCACTGAAACACCCCCCTTCCCTGCCAAACCGATCTTTAGTGCCCCAGTCAGAGCGACCAGTCGTAAGGGTTGAGGAAGGAGCGCAGCGAGGACGAAACCCTGTAGGCTATAGGGCGCGGGTGGTGCCTGCCTATTCCTCCTGTCGTAGACAAGCCGCTCCCAAGGTCTTTCGCCGTCTTTGTCTTTGGGGCTGCGGGTTTTCCGGTGCGGCTCCCCCCGTGTAGTAATACGGGGGGAATACTACCCCTTCCCTCTACCCCTACCGTCTACCCCCCGCCCCTTCCCGTTCTGCCCTTGACCACTCGATGGTGGGGCCATACGGGCAACCACTCGGCTAAGGCTTACTCGGGCGAGTGTTTAGTGCAGGGGCGTTCTTACTAAAGCGCGGGGGGCGCAGCCTCCAGCTTTTGCGGCGCTACGCGCCGACATATGTTTTTTCTATCAACCCATCTTAATGATAGTTGTTGATTATAATTGACACAGTTGACAGTATAGTTTCTGGTTGTGGTAAAGCCATTGATAACAAGAGGGATTCTTATGGATACAACCTTAAAAATACTATGTCATTTGTTTAGTTTTGACCTTCTCAAGAATGCTAGCCCGATGGTTGTTGCCTTGGCTCATCGTTCAATTCGGTTTGGCTTTGATAGTCTATCTGTAGAGCAGAAATTGATTCTTAAACCCTTTCTATCCGTTAAGTGTTCTGGTTATGAAGATGTGGATGGTGCGCATCAGTGTTCGAAGGTGTTAGAGGGTGAAGATCTTTTGGAGGCTTATGGAGCATCGGGCGGGTCTTGGTTCATTCAATGTCGTCACTGTCACGCAGCAACGAAGTGCATTGCTTATTGCGCTTCGGCGGATGATAAATAAATGGGGGCCGTAGCCCCCAAGCTCACATTACGCCAAGTTTCTTTCTCCAATAGAAAGCAGCCATTTGCCGTTCGGATCGCTCCACCTGGATGATGGCAATCGCCTCTATCCTGCGTCTGTCGAATCTCACACCTGTTGGTGATACAAGGCAATCATTCATCATTCGCCAACCTTCCCAGTCTTTCCAAATTGTGGGCAGTTCTCTCCCTGAAGCCATACGCATTAGCCGTTTATAGACAGGTGGGATCTCTTTGCCTTTATCCCAATATGTGACCTGCCTCACAGAAATAAAACAAAGATTGGCCGTTTCTTCAATTGATAAACCGCACTCAAACCATCGAAAAATGAAGTTTTTGGTCAACTCTCGTTCCATCCAAGTAAATACCTGATAAACCAGCAAAATTGCGTGGATTGGCTTATCGGCGGGTTTCGGATGGGCATTTAACAAAACGTCGCATTATGCGCAATCACCCAGTTGTCCTGGCTGATGCCGATAAAGCTAGTTATCGGCGTTGCCGTCGTTCGTCACCGGTTACCCGAAATCGTGCGCTCGTTCCTCGCATCCCACTTTCGGGTAACCGTTACCTAATTACGAATGCTGCGCACTTGGGCAAACAGCCAAGTGCCAGCGAGCAAAAACGAAGTGGATCCACCGAACAGGATGGCGTGGAATTAAAAAACCCGTCCACACCCCCTAAACGGGGGTATGAACGGGCTGTTCGAAACCACGCACGATAAGAGCATAGGGATACAGCAAAGTAAAACCAGTGCGGCCTTAGGTGGATGGCCAGAAGCAAGCGAACCGTTAGAGGTAACAGTTACCGATAAAGTCCGCTGGGCCTACTGTCAGTGGGTGTCAACATCAGCAAGGCCAGAGGCAATACTAGTTATGGCTTCAATTTGAGAACCAAGGCGCTGCAAAATGAATTCAAAGTCATCAAGAGAGAAGCCGTGACCAGTCAAGCAAGAAAGGCCGTCAAGCAACTCCGAATGCTCTGCAATTGCATCCAAAAGAAGAGATGCAGAAACAGAATCGCATGATTTTTTTTCATGCGAAGCACGAGAGCCAATAAAGGTAGAGAATTCCTGAGTTTCCGAAGTGTTAGAATGTTCAAGCATTTGATTTTCTCCATAGATGATAATGCAAGCCGGAGTTGCAGCTCCGGCATTTTTTTGGGTAACAGTTACCCATAAATGGGGTTCTGAACCAGCTTTGGCTGGTTGCCGGGAAACATATCCTTCAAATCAAGACCTGTCTTTTCGAGAATCTCCTTTTTGTGACGGTAATAGGTCGAGGGAGGCACTACATCAAAAAGCTGTATATCCCTATCCCAGCGGCGGTTATCGGTAACAGTTGCCAAATAAAGGCAGCTGTAATAAGTCGAACGAGCACCAAAACTAAGCCCCCTTATCTGAGCTGGACTAAGAAACCAATACTGTGACATGGCACCTCCTTAACTATCATAGTGGGATTGATAAATACCAATATAGCAAAGCGCGTAGCCATTGCAAGAGTGCTTTATTTCACTATGGGAGGGGTACGGTAAAAGTCCGCACCTAAGTAACTGATTCAAAGAGAAAAGAAAAAACATACCGTAGGTTAGTACGGTAAAGTCCGGGTGTTACTGGACCCCCGGACTCGACAGACCCAAACCCCCTGCCCCACAGCACCGAAAAGATTCATTGCCTCATGGCGAAAAGACGCCAAGAGGCCTGCGGGCTTCGCCCCCCGCGGGACCCTGAAAGACAAGAGCGTAAGACCTCAGCATGGGCTTGTCTCCGACACGAGGCAGGGATTGATACCACACGCGCCCATAGCCTTCGGCTGGCGCTCTCCAGTGGCCTTAAAGACGGTTTGGCAGGGAAAGGGGTGGTGCCATGAACGGGAGACAGCAGAGCCGACGCTGCGCGTCGTGAGTCGCGCTAGGAAACCGCATAGCCTCGGGGTAAGTGCGAGGGTTGCGCTTACAGCCCCTTCGGGGCTCGGGGTCGACGAAACCGAGGGGTGTATCAATGGTTCGCGCAGCTCACCATCAAGCTGTTAACACAGTGCAATTAATTCCAGTTAAACCAAGTGTGTTAAAGAATTGATTTCCGTTACAGATATCAAGATTGTTTTGGTAACTGTTACCGCAATTGACTGCGCCAAATGCGGGTTATATTAAACATCCCTTCGGGAGCCCCCTGCCCCTGCGGGATTTTGGCAGGGGGCCGAGTCTTCAACATAACCCCGAACATTATGCGCAGTCATGCTTGTAGGCAGAACAAAGGGGCCGGAGGCCCCTAGATGCTTGCGCGTCATGCTTTCACAACGCTCAGTCGGTAGTTATTGGGTTTTTCAGTCGCTGATTCACTCACAACAACATTCAAATCATGAATAGCTGAACCATTATGGGTCAAGCTCAACTGCACAAGAGCCTTGTCACTGATGGCTTTGTGCAAAGCCTGATTGAGATCAGCCGCTGATGGCTCATCTTGTAATGTCAAAACGAAGAATTTGTCAGAGAGTCTTATCCCCTTAGTCACTGAATCTCGACGATAACCAGATGTTGTAACTCGGTTGTACTCGGAAAGGCTAAACGGGCTCGCTTCAATCTTCTCTGGAAACAAAAATGTCAGCTTAAAGTCTTGATGGGTATAGTCGGTAGTCATGGACGCATCCTTGGGATTGTAGGCATTAGGTAGTGGACAGGTTTGCCGCACCAGAAGATCAGAGTAGAGAACGCGATACGTTTCTCTACTCATTACATCCGACACTAACAAGGGGCCACATAGGCCCCTTGATCATTGATGCCGATAACTAGCTTTATCGGCATCATTCTGTTTCAAGAGCACCCTCGATCAGATTTGCATAGCTGCTCAAATATTCGAGTTGTGTCCCAAGATCCCCGCCAGCTGAGACGTTTGCTTTAATCAACTCAAGAGCACAAGCTACTGCCATTGCTCGACGATCACTAGGCTCTGCACCTTGGTAACGAGTTGCTCTGGTTGACGTTAAACGCTTCGGAACACCCAGACATTCGACAAAAACAGAACCACTTCCAGATTCAGCAACCAGCGTATCTGACATATCTCTACCCCTAAATGTATGAGCACCATGCTCCATACGGATATTGGGGCTATTGCTTGTAAACCAAGCCCTTACTGACAAAAAACCTACTTCGTAAGAGATAACACCCCTCCCCCGTGGATGTTGTGAGCATGGTTGTCTGGGAATTTCCCCCGTATTACTTTTTGGAGGTCTTCACGTTTAATGAAAAACAGAAACAATTGGGATGTCACCAATGAGAAATAGCTGCACGGTTCGGGATTATCGGCGGCTGGATGAGTTGACCGCCGGCGTCGACCTGTTGGCACAACTGCGGCGCCATCGGTTTCGGCGGCTAGATATCAGTGTGCCCGATGACCACCAGTTGCTGTGGTTCGACGTGTTCCCGTTGGCCGGTGCGTTGGTGCTGGTTCATCAGGACACCCCGTTGTGGGTCTGCCGCTGGCAGTTGGTTGACCGGGTGGCGGTCATCCACGACTGGCGGGCGTTTTGGTACACCCATCGACAGAATTTTGCCCATCTGCCGCTGGAGGCGATTTTCTGGCTGTCCGATCGTTACCTGGTGAAATGGGACGTCACTGGCGGTGGCCACTTTTGGCGGCGCTGCCTGCGGGAGGCCCGCGCCCGGGGTTTGTCGGTGAACGCTGGTGCCATCGGCCAGCCCTAAACATTGCTCACCGGGTCGGATGGCTCGGTTAGCCGTGTTCTATGGGCGCGACCTCGCGGCGTGCAGCATGCAGAACGTCGGACATTGTTCCCGGGCTGACCCGTCGCACAACATCCATAGGCCTGGCACTACCCAGCCAGCCATTGGCCGACTGGAACCAGATCGCTAGCGCAACAGGACCGCGCTGGGTTTGCAGGACGCTGATGATCTCGGTCAGTTCGGGTGATGATGGCAGGTTCAGCTCGGCCAGACGGAGGACATAGCCTCGGGCCAGCAGCTCCTCACGGGTTACGACCCGAAAAGGCGATTTTTCTCCCATTTTTCTCTCCTCTGGTGTGGGCCTACTCTGTGAGACGTTGAAGGTCAAAACAGAGGTTTTGAAGGTTAAAATGGAGATGTTGAAGGTGAAACTTCATATTTTCATTACATGAAGACAATTATTATTGGTAACTGTTGCCGTAAATAATGATGACCGGCCATCCGCCTGTCCGCCGCCCGCCAGCGGTCGTCGCCCAGTCGCACGGCCCTGCGCCTGCGGCGCCTACCTGTTCGCCATCAACGCGTCTGCGTCCTGTTGCAGATATCCTACCAGATCAGCATCCCGTATCACCCACTGGGCCACACCATCTCCAGCGTGGGCCAGCAGCAGCACGTCGGCGCCCTCGACGCGATAGGCCGGAAACGTGTCCAGACTCGCATATCCCCCGCCCTCCCCCAGTTCGACACGGTATTCGGGGTGACCGTTCACCACTACTCGGGAACGGAAAAATGCCTGCGGGATCGGTGGCGGCAGGCTGGGCTCGGCACTGGAGACGGCGGCGGACACCGCCCCCTGCTCGGCGGTGGTGACGGTGGCGGCCTGCTCTGACGGGATATCGCCCTGCCCCTGCTGCCAGATAGACCAGAACGACCAGGCAAACAGCGAAACTGCCGTCAGCAGCGACCCGATGAGCAGTGCAAATTTTTTCAGTGGTGGCCGGGATTTATGGGTATGAACCTCGGCCGAGGTATACAGCTCATACAGCGTTTTATCAAAGGGCTTTTTGGTGATCAGTGCGTTTTTCTCTCCCTGGGATGGTTCCGGATCCTCGTTACATGAGTTCCACTCGAAAACTTTCCGGTGCTCCATGCCAAAAGGCCTGTACGCGTGCAGGTGCCGCCCGACAGTTTTACGAGCCAGCACGTCGATGAGTTTCGGGTCTGGGGTCATCAGGATCAGGTCGATCCCTGCGTGACGATGCTCGTTCAGGTACTGCACATGGTGCGGCACTCGGGCACCGCTGGCGCGGGGGGGCATAAGTTTTTGGCATTCGTCGATCACCACGATGGACCCTGCTGGCAGATCTGGCCAGGTGGTCGGGTCCTCCAGTGGAAAACAGCGCAGACGGTCGTAGGCCAGGCCATCTATGTTCGCGAACAGCGGCCGGATCCGCTCGCCGTTCGCGTTGTCGCGGATCATCTCAACGGCCAGCAGGGTTTTGCCGCTCCCTGGGCGGCCGGTGATGAGGGTGATCATATGTTACCTCACACGCATCGTGGTCAGCGCCGCCATGGCCAATCGTGCGGCATAGGCGGACAGGATCAGGTTGATGCACAGATCGATGCGGGCCAGCCCCATCAGCCCCAGCGCCGTTGCAGGAAGCCCGGTGACCAACGCTCGGATCTCCGAGGTAGCCAGCGACAGAATGGCGTCTAGTCCCTGATAGGACACAACAGCAACACCCAGCGCGAGCATAATTCTGGCCACGAAATTTCCGGCCATTAGTGTCCCAAATGCACCCCACATCAGCTAGGCCTCCCCACTCCGACGATCACGATCGATAGGAACCCAAACAGCGAAAGCAGTCGCATAACTGGGGCGACAGCGCTCTCGATCAGCCCGCACAGGGTCGTGTAGTCGATGGAAAAATTTTGCCCCATGACTGGGACAACCGTGGGCGCTGGGCACTGGCGGGGTAACCAGCCGCTCCCCCAGTCGTAAAAACGGCGCACGTCGATCACATCCCTGGGCACATCGGCCATCGAGGCCAGATCGGTCTGAGCCTCGGGGTCCGGATCCGGGTTGGGTTTAGTCCCCTCGCCCGGATTTGGGGCCGTCTCATCGACGATGACTGGCTCAAAAATGTCGGGATATAGCCCTGGACTGATCTGTATCGCGGCAGGGTTAGACAGGACCATATCGGCAAATTCGGCATCGGAAATTTCACCGCCGTTTTCCGGCTCGACCTGTTGTTCCCCGCGGGCCCAGTTACGTTTGTAGTTCCACAGGTCGCCAGGCTGCGGGTTATTGAGGTCGCCCCAGGTGGTGTAGAAGATCCCGCGCTGGACACTGGGTGGGATGTCCGGTGTACGCCAGCTGTCCGCTGCGCCACTGGGGCCAGCAGTTTTGAGGACCCAATAGCCGGTTTTTTTCTCGATACAGGGCAACCCCTGGAGCGTTTTGACGCGTGTGCCATCGGGGCCAGGCAGAAAAACCCAGTCACGGGGGCATTCCCCAGTAGCGGTCGATGGCCGCTGTAACCAGCCGTTGATCAGATCGTACCCGGCGTAGGCGGCTGCGGCGGTGATGGCGCCGACCGCCGCACAGCGAGCTGCCCCCGCAGGTGACAAGCAGGTGCGACCGAACCGCGCCAGGGCGTCAGGCACGACCCGTAAAACGCGGTTAACCCTGACCGCGTTCCCGAATCGGTCCCGAGCATCGATAACGGCGCCGACGGTTCGGGCTGTTCGGTCGATGCTGGTGACACCAACGATCCGCCCAGTGGTGCCGTTGGCCACCCGAACTGTGCCCGCCCCAGGGAACAACTCGACCACATCCGCGTGCACCGGTGCAGTGAGCGCGATCAGTGGTAGAGCAGCCAAAAGGCTCCGATTACTGCTGATATGTACAGCCACCATTCACTCCCCATACTGTTGGCCTCCGATATAAAGAGGGGGGCTGCGGCCCCCCTAGTTCCTTACTTAAACGCTCCGCGCACCCAGGTGAACGTGCGGATCGTGACGTACACGGACAGACAGGCCAGCCCGATCGTGGTGATCTGAGTGACAGCGCCGGTGATCGCCGTGGTGATGGATGTAAGATCCATAAAAAACTCCTCATAGGTTGTGATTTAGCGGATTATTTTCCGCAGTTGACGTAGGACCCACGCAGTGGCCCAGAGCAGGCCGATGGCCTGCACCAGTTCGACCGCCTGCGCGGGGGTAATATCGGGGAGCAGATCCATTGTCTGTCAGCCCCCCAGAATCGGTGTTGTGGCCAGCCGTCTCTCTGCCAGCATCAGCTCTGCGCCTCCGGATCCCGGTACTGTGTGTCCAGCACGCGAGCGCCATCGATCTCGTGCCCCGGCACGACGTAAAACCCCATCTTCTCCCCGACCAGCCGCTCAAAATGGGCCACGGGATCGGGCAGGAGTTGCAGTGCTAGCGGCGGGATGATCACATCGACGTCGCCCTCTGCTGTGCGCACGATAACGGAAAAATCCCGAGCTTGTTTAACGCCGGCCAGCACGCCGGTGACAGTGGTGACATGCATGTCAGAGCCCCAGGATTTGCTGTTTTGCGTCGAGCATCAACGCGGACCCTGCCCCACGTTTTCCGGTGTAGGCCTGCACCCAGACTGGCAGACTGAGAGTCTGACCGCGCAGCCCCTCGAGCTGACGCGGCAGTCCCGCATCGACGGCGGCCTGCGGCAGACGGACCTCGACCAGCTCGGCAGTCTCGCCGCCATAGGCGTCGAGGGTGGTCACCCGAACCCCGACCGTGTGACGGATGATCTGGCTATCGCCGTTGCGGAACGTGTCCTGTTTTACCCCAGCGATTTCACCGACCAAATACAGGCCGGCCGCACCGACAGTGGGTTGGGTTTTGTCATTCATCTGATCAGTCCTTTTTGGTAACTGTTACTGAAATTAGTGTCATAAAATCCCTTACACCAGACGCAACTGCGGGTGGCGGGGTACGGTGGGAACACGGAGATCTGCGACCTCCGACTGGACGACGATCAGATCCCAGTCGACCTCGGGCGGGAAAACGCCCGCGTGCGTGCTGAGCTCGCTCGCAGCGCTGCGCCGCAGGAAATCCGCGGTCTCGTACAGCTCACTGGGAGGCCCAAAAATCCCGCTGTGCTCGGGAGCTGGCCGCCCATCGTCAGTGCCCACGCACGCGACCAGCCCGTCGCCCACAGCGCGGCGGTGACGGTGCGGCACGGTCATAAGGTCCTGATCGTCCAGCCAGCGGTCCAGATTGGCTGGTTTAAACCAGGCGGGCGCGGCGCTGACTGCCTGCACCTCGAGCACCGACCGGAGAGAGACCACGACACCGGCCGCGAGGCGGCTCTCGGCGGTCCCGTCACAGGACTGGAGGGCTGCCAGCGAGATCCCGGCGTCGACGAGCTCGCCGATCGTCCTGTACCAGGTGGCCTGGGAGGCAGGAGGCGACAATTTGGCGGCTGTCCAGCCGCGATCGATGATCGCCCGCAGGTGGGTCAGGGCGCGGCGCGTGCCCATGCTGCGGGCACGCCCAACGGCATTTTCCTCGTAATAGGTGGTGATTTTCTGCTCGAGTTCGATCTCGTTCGAGAGTGACATGCTAGGGTCTCCCCAGAGTGCGGTTAGGACCGGGCGCCAGACGTGTGCCCAGAGGCTGTGGACAAAATTTGTACCGGCATCAGCGAGCTGGCGCTCGCAGCGGATGAGATCGAGGGCGGTGCCGTCCCAGTCGGTGATACCGAGGCGTTCGAGCTGACCGACCAGCCCGCGGCGCATGGTCCGGGCCTCGAGGCGCAGCAATTTCTCGCAGTAGGCTTGATAATCGGGGTCGGACAGGGCCTCGACCCGAGCTGCGAGGGCAGCGTTACCGGGGTCGCGACGGAGCTCCTGAGTCAGGCGTTTTTCCTCCTCTCGGGCCTCGGGCCCTTTGGGGTAGGCAGCCCCGCGCTGGTGCTCGCTGCGTGGGTTGACGTACACCGTGTCGCCGGATTTGGCGAGAATCTTCTGCTCAAGCTCGGCGTAGGTCCCCGTAGAACCGGCGGCGTGGACGTGCCCGATCTGCACGTGACTGATGCGCCGCAGCAGGGCGCTGACGTCAGCCACGGTGGCGCAGTGCACACCGGAGGTTGAGTCGACGCGCATGACCTGACACCCAACCACATCGACCAGGGCGGCGAGGTCCGGGCAGCCACGGACAAATGCAGACATCGCGATCGGGAGGGCCTGACCGAGTGTGTGAATATCGCTGAACGCGTTGAAACCGTAGGAAATTTTGGTCGGATTGATTTTCGCGGACACGTAGGGGTCTAACCCCAGACGGGCATTGCCACGAGGATAAATTTTTATCGCCATCGACCCGAGATGGGACTCGATGGATTCGAATGGGGTTTTCAGTTCGTCCGTGATCACTGACCCGTCGGGCTGGAACGTGACCTCTGCACACAGGCGCAGGTCAGGCACCAACGAGGCCAATTGCCTCAGATCGACGTCAAAAGTTTTTTCGGTGGAGAGGCTAACGATGCCGTCGGATTCGACCGCATCGGAGGAGCCCACACAGCAGCGTGGGTCGAACAGGAACCGGAATCTGAGCTCAACGAAATCGTTGAACGTCACGAACCCGGCCAGCGCCGTTTCGATGGCCGAACTGAGAGGTTTTTTTTGTGATACGGGCTGTGATACGGGGTCCATGCGCCTATCCGAGACAATGCTAATGAAAAAAATCCGGCCTCGGCGCCAAGGCCGGACCAACAACAGTTTTTTCATTACCCCGGAGGGTGCATTGCCCGAAGGCGTCATATCCCGAAGGATTTGATTGAGACACGAATGTGTCTCGAACTGACCGCTCCACATAAAACGTGGAACTCGAGCATCCTGCCACAGGGTCAGACGGAACACAACCGATTTTTACAGGTGAAAACAGACCCCAAATAGGCTAAAAAAGAGTCTCAAACGACATCGAATTTATCACGGTGAGAATTGGGTGGGAGATTACAGTACTCCCACCCGACCCAACCACCCTCCCCCAGACCGACCCGACACACAACAACAAAACCGCCCCCTACGGGGTCGCGCTCTCTGCCGCTGGGCAGGCCGACCGGCGTGGGTGGCCGAGTGCGGACGGCTAAATCAGCTGTCTGGCTCGCTATCTGCCACCGCCCGGTTGAACTCGGCGAACTCCGGTGCCTGCTCCTCCCAGTGCTCGATGCTAATGGACAACTGCTCTATCAACTGCTCATTGGCGTCATACGCATCGATCAGTCGTTCCAGCAGCGCCAGCGCCTGCTCGTACTCCTCCCGGCTAGAGATCTCCGTCATTCTGCCACCGGTGCCAGCTGGGCTAGGGTCGCGGAGCGAATCGATTCCAAGATAGAGGCCGCGTGCTCTGGGGGGATGGGCGCATCAAACCCTGCGACTAGAGCACGAATATGACTGTCGAGCGCATCGATGGCCGCTCTGTCAAACGTCACAGTGACGCTGCGGGCCCGTTGGCGTTGGCGGTATCTGGCCTGTTTTTGGGCTGGGGTCAGTGCCGTTCCTGTGCTGGGGCGGCCACGGCGGCGGGGTGTGAGGAGCTGGTCGTCGGTTTGGGTATCGTTGGGGTCGCGCATCTGGAAATCCTTTTTTGGTAACGGTGACCGAAATAGAGTAGCACTATTTATGGTAACTGTGACCAAAAATAAAGACAGGCATCAACGTGCCTGCCCTGATGTAAGAGAACGCAGATCTAGATCAAGGTCGGCTTACCATCGATGAACACGAGGCGCTTGCCATCTTCACGGGGGGCAACACGTGGGAGGATCGTGTTGGTGTCACCGAGGACATAAGAACCGGACTTCAGATAGAAATAGGCATCCGGGGCATCTTTTTTGGGGTGCAGGACGGAGCCTTTATCTGAACGCATTACATAAACGCCGTACTGGCCGGCAGGCAATTTCATTACATTGGAAAATTCCGTGCCATTAGCGGGCCGGACCACCTTGATGTAATGGTTAAAGCTCTTGTATGCAGGGTCAAAACAGCTGAAATCAAAGTTACTTTTTGCTAGAAAATCTGCAGGTTCGCACACATACGCATCTAGATTAGGCTTAGCAAAATAACCGTTTAAGGCTTTGAACTCTTCCGGATCTTCAGGCCTCTTCTCGTAATTGGCTTTCAACACACGCAACACAGTCGCAGCTGACCGATAATCTTCACCCGGCTGTAGTTTGGCGGTGAATACTTTAGCCGCGTCCAAAGGGTATTGATCAGCTAGACCTGAGATGAATCCCAGTCCAAGTCCTAACGTTCCGCCACCTAATGAACCAAGGCTTCCGCTGAGATCGTTGGCCAGCAGCATGGCATTGCTGCTCGAGGTTACGAGGGTGTCGAATTCCTGGCTGTAGCTGTTGTCCACAAGTAAATATGGATAACCAGCATAAGCAGCTACGTTCAACGCAACGCTCTTGCTCTTATCCTGAACGAATTGCTGTCCCAAATCTTTGGGGGTGGAGGAGCACCCGGTTATAGCTGCAATCGAAAGCACAGATGCAACAAAAATATTCCCTTTCATTTTTCTCTCACAGAGCCGGGAGCACCGGCAAGTTTTATACGGAGTCAATTGATTTTGTAGGGGATTCTAATGGAAATATTTTCGCGCGATCTAGGCCTGTCTCTATTTTTTCTCACAGAACGTGATGGAGATAGACAATGACGCCTAGTGGTGGGTGCTGAGAGTGAAGTGATACACCGCGCATAATAGACATTATGTTACGGGCGCTCTGCACCCTGCACGATGCCGCTGCGCGTCCCACGTGCTGTGTGCGCCGCGTCCTTGCGATGCTGGCGCATTATTTCGCAAGGAAAACCCTCAACATAATGCTCGCATTATGCGCAATGACGGATGCAGGAGGACAGAATGAAGAAACCCGAGCAATGGAGCCGTTTTGATGTGGTTGACGGCTTGGCCACTGAGGCCGACATGGTTGCCTATCTGCAGGCAGCGCTTGAAGATGGTGATCCGGCGCTGCTGAAAGCTGCGTTGGATGATGTAGAACGTGCTCGCGTAAAACTGAATGGTCAGCCGCGCTATACGCTGGAAGAACTGTTGGCTCAGTGTGACCCCAATTCCACGTCACCAAGTGAAACAGATTGGGGATCCGATGTGGGTTTAGAGCGCCAGGATTATCTGCCGGAGCTGCTGGCCAAGGTCGATCCTGACGAAATCGGTTGGGATTGGGATGCATCCGACAAGTCACCGAAATCAACTGAACAATAAAGAATTACTCACCAAGAGCAGCTTCTGACGGATGTTATTCTTGGTCTGGCCCACGCTCTGTGATGACATCCTCGCGCTCAGTCAGGAAATCTGGAGATGCCGGCTCGGTATCAAAAAAACCATTCCAGTCACGTGACTCTGACGGCTCTGATATAGAACTGCGCTGAGCAAGAGCTGACCGTGCTTCAGACAGGCTGTAAGTGAGCCCCTGTTCTATATCTGCCATGGACAATTCCAGTAGCTGAATCAATGGATCTTTTTGATGTTCGGACATGCCTGACCTTTTCAGCCGATGCCGATAAATGGGGTTATCGGCATCATCGTAAGAGATAACAAACTAGCTTTCAGCACCTAAGGGTAATGGGCCCAAGGCTCGAGAAAGGCTAAGAAACTCATGCTTGGTGGTGTCAGGAAGTACCTGGAACAGCTTTGCTATGTATGCTTGATCTTCTGACAAGCGCTTCATTCTACGATACGCATCATCTACAGGAATCGTAGTCAATACCCCCTTCCCTTCACTCCAGATGCTAAAGATTGCTGCGTTTACGCCCACCCTCTCCATCAGTTCGATAGCTGACAGGCTGCTGACATCAAGCTTGGCAAGAACCTCCTCCCCCAACGACTCCAAATAGCTGTGTTCTAGGTCATACGGAGGAAGCGATTCAAAAAAAGCGATTTTGGACTGAGTAAGATTGAAATGTTGTTCATATCGAACCTCACTCTTCGCTTTCCTCGCCGCTTTTGCTTTCTGTTTGGAGCGCTGCGCTCGTTTTTCTTTGTTGGCCACGGACAACTTCTCTATCAATGAGTGCGAGCCATATGGTGCTACCACATGGATAAACATTCAAGACAACACAGCTGGAATGGATTAACCAAATGTCCCATTTTGAGACATGAGTCCACTATTAAATCAATACGTTGTGCGGAATCCCCCTCACTAATTGAACGTTATGTTTGATTTTCACAGTTATAACTCTCGTTATTACAATGAATATTCTTAGAAATATCTGTCCCCTACTTGAGAGGTCTCTCTCTGGAAATATTGATACTCCTTCTTGTAAAGCAGCCATAAAAATGCCGACTATCGCGATAGATTCCCCTCCCCTTAATTCTCACGGCTTATTGTTGTGGCTGGCATGATTACGCCTTTTTTGGAAGGCGGGTCAATTCATATTCAAGGCACGTTTGGCGATGGCAAATGTGGGTGGCTGGCAGGTCAAGTAGAGGTTGCTGTTGAACTGCTGCAATATGCGTTTGAGCTCGTTCATATCATCGGGATGGAGGGTTAAGGACCAGAGTGCTCTGGGCTGGCCATGATGGAGGCCATTGGTATAAATAATGGTGCAATCTTCGATACGCAACTCTTTGCAGTGGGCCTCCATCTGCAGGCCCGCATCCGGAAACCAGATATGCAGCGTGCCTGAAGATATAAAGGTGAACTGGGCTATGAGAGACCCTTTGCCAACGATCCTGAAGGTCTTTTCCACCACTGCCACTTGCATACCCGCTCCTTGGTATCTCGTTAATATTGATATCAATATCACCAATGATGACTGGATATGCAAGTGTGATAACAAGGCGCTGTTCAACCGAATATGACTGCTTCCGGCATGTTACTTAGCTTTCGGCATCGAGTGTTCTCAGTGTTTCAGCAAGCAATTCCGTTTTTTGCTTCTCTGCTACGGGATAAATATGTATGCCGCAGATGGCAAGGAGCCTGTTCTGAATCATCCCTGTGAGCCAAAAATATTTCCTGAACCGATTGCCATCCAGAGAAGTACAAAATCGCCGCACCAACTTCTATGACATCCCAAACAAGCCATTCTGTGTTCTAAGAGCAGTCAATACAAATCAGGGTCATGTCACGTTGTTCGTTAGTTCTTGTTAATGTTATCTCTCACATGTTGGTTCAATCGGTCCAGCGGCTTTTGCTGGGCGCTCTCATGTCGTTCACTGTTGCTGGTGTGCAGGTATTTCGAAGTGGTGTCGATGCTGTCATGTCCTGCATCGGCTTGTACGTGGGAAAGCGGTCGACCATGCAGGTTGATGTCATGGGTGATCCCGGTGTGGCGGATCGCATGGGGAGAGAGTTGCCGCATTTCGGCCGCATCCTGGACAAATCCATCCTGCTCTGCCAATTCTGCGCCTTTACCGATGATCACCATGATCAAATCCCGTAGCTGGCGAATTCCAAGGTTGGCGTTTAGCTCGCCCTGCTCGCGGCCGTGGGCTGCCGCTTTATGGCGAACGAACAGTGGCGTCTGTTCATCCGGTGTCGGCAAGGGAGAGAGACCGAGGAAACGGCGGTAGCGTTCAAGTGCCGCCAACAGTGCTTGGGATACCGCTACGGTACGCCGTTTGCCCCCTTTGCTTTGCGGAATAAAGTAGCCCCAGACGCCGGTTTTGCGATCCCGCCTGAACTGCCCCATCACGGGGGTAAAGCCCGGCCGGGCTGCAACTTCAGAGATCCGCAGATAGCAGGCGTACATCAGAATGGTGAGAAAACGGCTGCGCTCGTGCTGCTCCGGATGGTCGTTGGCAAGGGTATCGGCGGCCTGCATCACATATGACCACTGCAACTCGCTGAAGGCCTGCACCTGATCATCGGCCTCCTGTTGTTGCGGCCGTTTGACCCGCTGCAGCAGCAGAGCGGGATTCCTGTCCATGTACTCCTCCTGGATCAGGAACTGGAAGAAAGCCGACAGGATGGCGAGCTTGGTCTTCATCGCCTGCTCGCTCAGGCGATAGGGCAAGGTGCGGCCCAGCTCCCGTTTGCCCAAAAACGGTCGCCATTGCGGATTGGGCAACCGCTCTCCCCACTCCTTGTCGAGGACAAACTGCGCCACGTTGCGATAGGCGATCAACACGTCAGGGGGGGACTGACAGTAGTCGAGATAGCGGATCATGATGCGGCGAGTGAGGTCTTTCGGGCTGATGGCCGCCTCGCGAAAGCACCAGTGCAAAAAAGTGGTCAGTTCGCTGCGATAGGTTTTGTAGTTGTTTTCGCTGTTGCGCTGCTCCAGCAGCCAATCGACCGCCAGTTCGTAAACCAGACCGGCATCGGGTACATCGTTGAGGCTGAGGTTGGCAAGGTACTGATTGACCTGTGGGTTACCGGCCTCCAGATAGATAAGGCTGTCAAACAGCGGCATGGCTGGCGGCAAGGATGATGGTTGTTGAGTCATGGTGTTGCTTGTTGATGCTGAGATGAGTTGATATGAGCCTGTGAGCTGAGTTGCTAGAAAAGGGCTCGTGATACATGAATGCGGCTTCTATTGGGATTTGTATTGCCTCTTGTTGTTGCTGATTAAGGTCACCAGGAGCGATCTGGATAACGTTCTCTCCATTGTTTGCTCATTATTTCCTCATAGATCTGGCTGATGTCGCTCAGTGGTGCGCGCTATTCAGTTATGCATTGGATATGCACCGTTGTTAAAAAATTCTCGGGGTAAATAGCCGCAAAAATGGTTTTAAATGCAAATAAAATGAATGCGGTGAGCTGTTTATCCCGAGAAATAGCAGGTCTGTGCAATCAGGCCACCTGCTTGAGTGGCTTCTCCTTGCGCTTGGCTGCTGGGGCCTCTTCCTCTTTCGTGCCTGCCTGAACCTTGCCGCCGCGCAGCAGGGTTTGCAGCACATCGCGCTGCTCTGCCAAGTAGAATGCCAGACTCTCTTGCTGCTCTGGGGCCAGCTCGATCGGGGCGCCAGCCAACAGGGTCATCAACTCATCGGCCGTATCCAGCAGCTTGTCATAGGCATCGGCCTCTTTTTTGCTGGCAAAGGTCATCTTTTCCACTCCCCCACGAACAACCACATATTTGATCTCGACAGCCATGATGGCCTCCTCTTGGTGATGATGGATAGAGTATATGTATGGATATACAGTATTGCAAATAACCTCATCGGAAAAGAGTTCGCCGGGGTTTAGCGACAAAAGCCGCGCTGGATCAAGCTGTCTCAAAGTGCCATTTGACTTCCACGCCTGACTGGTCGGATCATGGCCTTATGACGATCGTACGACACCTGTTTATCCTGCTGATGGTAGAGGTGCTGCTCCTCGGGAGTATCGCCCACTTGGTCGTGGGACTTCCCTGGTTGCTGACCCTGCTGTTTGTCGTGTTTGCCCTGCTTGGGTTGCGTTGTCTGGTGGTGCTCGGTAGCTGGCTGTTTACCCGCTTCTACCCCTCCCCGGCTATCGGCCCTTGGCGCAGGGTGAAGATGATGGCGCAGGAGATGCTGGCCTACCTCTACACCTTCACCTTGCTGTTGCCATTCGAGCCTTTGTTGATGGCGCCCGATCGGCTGCGTCTATGCCAGCGTCCCGTATTGCTGGTACATGGTTACGGTTGCAGCCGCGGGATCTGGCGCACCCAGCGCACCCGGCTGGAGACCGCAGGCCATGTGGTCGCCACCATTACCCTGATGCCACCATTTGGTCATATCGATGAGATGGTGCCGCTGCTGGCCACCCGGATTGACGATGTGCTGGCGCAGACCGGGGCTGACAAGCTGGTGCTGGTCGGTCACAGCATGGGGGGGCTGGTCTGCCGCGACTATCTGGCTATCCATGGTGGTGACAAGGTAGAGCGCCTGATCACGCTGGCTACGCCTCATCAGGGGAGTCAGCTGGCCGCTCTTGGGCTTGGGGCCAATGCCCGCGAGATGGAACCCGGTTCCGGCTGGTTGCAGCGTTTTGCCTCTGTGCCGCTTTGCGTGCCCGGCATCTCGGTGCGCACCAGTCACGACAATGTGGTGATGCCGCAGGAGCGGCAACGATTGGCGGGAATGGAAGATATCGAGTTGCCTGCCATTGGCCATCTCGCTCTGCTTTACTCCCGTCGCACGACAGATCTGCTGCTTGATCTGCTGTCCAGAGTCTGACCCTCCTTAACCGTTCTTCAACTGCTATTGCAAATAAAACAGGGGCCTGATTGCTCAGGCCCCTGTTGATCTCTTTATCGTATCACTCGGTTAGAAGTGGATACCCTTGATCAGGGTCGAGACGGCAACCTGATCGGCGGTGGCCTTGGACTTGTCGCCATCCTTGGGGTCGGCAAAGGTACGGAAGCTGGTGTTCATGATGACCTGAGCGACACGCGGTGCCAGGGCATGAACCACCTGACCAAATACCCCGAGGCGAGTGGCCAGACGAACGTGCTTGTTGATGATGGTATCGCATACCAGATCGGCCGCCTCTTCCGGCGTCATCATCGGTACCTGCTCATAGACCTTGGTCGGTGCGACCATCGGCGTTTTCACCAGCGGCATATTGATGATGGAGAAGCTCACCCCTTTATCGGCAAACTCGGAGGCGGCGGTACGCACCCAGGCATCGAGGGCAGATTTGGAGGCAACATAGGCGGAGAAGCGCGGCGCATTTGTCAACACCCCGATGGAGGAGATGTTGATGATGTGGCCTTTCTTCTTCTCGATCATTGTGGGCAGCACCCCCATGATCACCTTGAGCGCGCCGAAGTAGTTGAGCTGCATGGTGCGTTCCAGATCGTGGAAGCGATCGAAGGAGTCCTCGATGGAGCGGCGGATGGAGCGGCCGGCATTGTTGACCAGAATATCGACGCCGCCGTGATCGGCCACGATGCGAGCGGTGATCTCCTCGGCCTGCGCCAGATTGGAGAGATCCCCCTGATAGATCTCGATGGTCAGCCCCAGCTCGGCAAACTCGGCTTTAGTCTCGGCAATCTTCTGCTCGTCGCGGGCGATGGTAACGACGTTGGCCCCCGCCCCCGCCAGCTTGCGTGCGGTTGCACGACCAATGCCGGAGGTGGCACCGGTCACCAGCACCACCTTGCCCTCTACCCGACCACGCAGGGAGCGATCGATGAAGAGTTCGGGATCGAGGTGACGCTCCCAGTAATCCCACAGCCGCCAGGCGTAGCTGTGCAGCGGCGGCACTTCGATGCCTGTCCCTTTCAGTACCCGCTGGGTTTCGCGACTGTCGAAACGTGTGGGATAACTGATAAGGCGGAACACATCCTTGGGCAGACCCAGATCGGCGATGGCGGCATCGCGGATCCGGCGCACCGGAGCCATGGTCATCAGCATGGCGGTCAGGTGGCGGGGAATGAAATTAAAGAGAGAGGCGTTGATGCGGATCGCAGGCTCCGGCGCATGGGCGGCGCGGGAGAAGGTGCTCAGCATATCGCCGACCCGCATCGGGTTGGGGTCGGTCAGGTGGAAGGTTTTGTTCTCCTCGCCCTCCTGATGGGCGATATGCTCCATGGCATCGACCACAAAGTTGACCGGCACTATGTTGATGCGCCCGCCCTCAACCCCGATGGCTGGCATCCAGGGCGGCAGCAGACGGCGCAGTTTCTGAATGGTCTTGAAGAAGTAATAAGGGCCGTCGATCTTGTCCATCTCGCCGGTATTGGAGTCACCGACAACTATCCCCGGGCGGTAGACGCGCCACGGAATGGTGCACTCATTGCGCACAATCCCTTCCGCTTCGTGCTTGGTCTGGAAGTAAGGCATGTCGAGGTGTTCGGCCTCATCGAACATGTCCTCGCGAAACAGACCGTCGAACAGGCCCGCTGCAGCGATGGAGCTGCAGTGATGGAACTGCCCCGTCCCCAGCCGCTCGGCAAGTTGAACGGCTTGACGGGTCCCTTCGGTGTTGACCTGCTGCTGGATCCCGGCCTTGGCGTTGAGGTCATAGATGGCAGCCAGATGGAAGAAGTGGTCGATCTTGCCGATCAACTGCTCCTGTATCTCGACCGATACCCCCAGCAGCGGTTGCGTCATGTCGCCAAAAACCGGGACTGCGCGCGATTCATCCACATTCCAGAATGCAAATAACTCCGGCAATTTATCCTGATGAGAGGCGCGCATCAGAAAATAGACGATACAGTCGGGATGCTGTTGGAATAACTTTTTGATCAATCGACGCCCGATAAAACCACTACCGCCAGTAATGAAATAGTTCATAAAGAGAATCCTGCTACTGATTAGGGTGTTACTAGGTTGTTAGATATATCACGATTCATATGGGAATCCGCAATTTGATTGTCGGTTCGTGAGCAAACCCTAATTTCGGTGGTGTGCCTGTTCCGTTATTAGGTAGAACCCTCTATTTTTTCTCCCTAGACTGAAGTTGAAAAATCAGTAATGCCACAACCCGATTGCAGTTTCGTTGTCGCCATTACATTTAACTGTCGTTATTCAAGGAGAAGATCATGGCTAAGAAATTGAAAGCGCTGGCAGGGTCAGTGACCGACAACCAACTCACCTCCACCATCAAGGAGTCCACCCAGCAGATCTGGTTGGCGGGTCTGGGTGCCTATGCCAAAGCGCAGGAAGAGGGTGGCAAGATCTTTGAAGCCCTGGTGCAGGAAGGTGAAGCGCTGCAAGCAAAAACCCGTCAGAGCGCAGATGAGAAGATTGCCGCTGTGACCGACAAGACCGCCAATACCTGGGGCCGTCTGGAGCAGGTGTTTGAAGATCGCGTGGCCCGCGCTGTGGCCAGCCTCGGCATTCCGACCCGCAAGGATATCGACAAGCTCTCCAAGCGCATGGCCGAGCTGACCGACGTGGTCCAGCAACTGCTGGATGCACAGGAAGAGGAAGCCCCGGCCGCAGAAGCCAAACCGGCTGCCGCCAAAAAGCCCGCGGCCCGCAAGCCTCCGGTAAAGAAGGCACCGGTAGCCAAGGCTAAAGAGGCCGTGGTTGAGCAGGCTGCCGATCTCCTCTCCGCAGCGGAAGATGCGGTGAAAGAGGTGAAAGCCAAAGCAGAGAGCGTCCTGCCCTGATCCCTCGCGGTGACGGAAGGTGATTGATACCGGCCCATGCCCTGCGCTGGGCCGGTCTTGTCATGGTGAATGTCATGGATAGAGAGGCGACGCTATGAGTACCATCGCAATTGCCCTTGCTGGCGGCGGGCCGCTCGGCGGCATCTACGAGATCGGTGCCTGCGCTGCCCTCTCTGACAGCATCAACGGCCTGCGCCTTGACCATGCCGATATCTATGTTGGCGTCAGCTCGGGGGCCGTGGTGGCGTCGGCGCTGGCCAACGGTATCTCGCCGGCTAAGCTGGTGCGGATCCTGCTCAGCGATGATTCGGGGGAGATGTTTGACCCGGCCACCTTGCTGCGCCCTGCCTTTCGTGAATATGCCGACCGTCTGACCTCGATCCCGCCACTGGCGTGGCAGAGCCTGACCTACTATCTGGCGGCGCCCTGGAAGCGCAGCCTGTTTGAATCGCTGCAGGGGCTCTCCAAAGCTATTCCGACCGGACTGTTCGACAACCGCGGAGTGGATCGCACCCTGACCCAGTTTTTCTCTCGTCCCGGCCGCAGCAACGATTTCCGCCAGCTGCGCAGCAGACTGTTTGTGGTTGCCACCGAACTCGACACCGGCCATCCGGTCGCCTTCGGCAGCCCGGGGCTTGATGACGTGCCTATCTCGGCGGCGGTACAGGCGTCGGCCGCTCTGCCCGGCCTCTTCCCCCCTTCATTGATTAACGGGCGTTACTATGTGGACGGGGCGCTGATCAAGACCCTACACGCTTCGGTAGCGCTGGAAGAGGGGGCGGATCTGGTGTTCTGCATCAATCCGCTGGTGCCCTATGATGCGGACATGGCCGCCGGCGCGCCGACCAATCTGGTGGACAGCGGTCTGCCGGTGGTGCTGGCCCAGACTTTTCGCGCCATCATCCACTCCCGCATGCATGTGGGGATGGATCGCTACAAACACCAATATCCCGACGCCGACGCCCTGCTGTTTGAGCCCTCTTCTGCCGATGGCGAGATGTTCTTCACCAATGTTTTCAGTTACCGGGATCGTCGCCGCCTCTGCGAGCACGCTTACCAGCATACCCGTCGCGATCTCTGGCAGCGTCGTGACGAGCTGGCGCCGGTGCTGGCCAAACATGGCCTCGAGCTCAATCTGGCCGCGCTGGCCGATGAAGATCGCACCCTGCTGGCCCCCGGCATTGGCTCAGTCGCCGCCCTCGACAAGTCGCTGGAGCAGTTGCAGCACTGGCTTGCCAAACGCTATCGCCACGGCGTGCGTCGTTCATCACCAAAGGAGTAGCATGGATCGCAAACCCAAACGCCGTACCCGGGAGCGGATCCTGACCACTGCCCTCGCCTGCTTCAATCGACAAGGGGAACCCAGCGTCACCACCTCGGCCATTGCGGCCGAGATGGAGATCAGCCAGGGCAATCTCTACTACCACTTCCACAACAAGGAGGAGATCGTCAACGCCCTGTTCTGCGAATTTGAACAACAGATGGATCGCCTGTTGGAGGCGGTAAGCACCCCATCCGATGAGCCCGAAGATATCTGGCTCTTTCTCCACCTGATGTTTGAAGCCATCTGGCAGTACCGTTTCCTCTACTACGATATCGCGACCCTGATGAGTGGTTATCATCAGGTGGAACAGCGCTTTTCCGCCCTGCTGCGCCGCAAGGAGCAGACCGCCATCGCCATTTGCAACCATCTGCAAACGGTCGGGCTGATGGAGGGCACGGCGCAACAAATGCGCACGCTGGCGGCTAATGTGGCGCTGGTGGGCACATTCTGGATCTCTTACCAGCGGGCACTGCACCCCAAGGCGGACGCCGATATCGCCCTCGGCGTCTTTCAGGTGATGCAGCTGGTCGCACCCTATTTGCGGGCCGATGCCCGCGCTCATCTGGGCGCCCTCGCCCACCACTACACCGACAAGGTTTGATTCACATGCTACAGGGAGAACAAGCATGACCACTTCACAACTCGAATTTGTCCCCTTCCCCTACGCGGATGCGGCCTATGACTATGCCGGCCAGAAGCTGGCGGACAACTGGGATCGTCTCCATCAGGGGGATGCCGAACCCTGGCCCGAGGATGAACAGGTGCAGGATGCCTGGCGGGCCTATCATGCCGGGGATTTTGCCCATGCAGTTGCCCTTGGCGAAGCGGCCGGTGAGGCGGGCCTCAATGTGGCGAACAAGGCGCTGGTGATCCATGCCAGCTATCTGCTGGAAGACAAGTATGCCAAGCGCGCCGCCTTCGAGCGGGCGGCCAGCCATGCCGAGAAGCTGCAAAAACGTCAGCCCAGGAACGCCAACGCCTGGTATTTCCACGCGCTGGCCCTTGGTCGCTACAGTCAGGTGATTTCCATCTCCAAGGCCCTCTCGCAAGGAATTGGCGACAAGATCAAGGTAAGCCTTGAGAAGGCGCTGGAGCTGGCGCCAGATCACGCCGAGGCTCATATCGCCTTTGGCGCCTGGCACGCGGAGATCGTCGACAAGCTGGGGGCCATGATCGGCGGCCTCACCTATGGCGCCAAGAAGGAGGAGTCCGAGCGTCACTTCAAGGAGGCGCTGGCGCTGATCCCCGACTCGGCTATCGCCCGCATGGAGTACGCCAACGCACAGGTGATGCTGCACGGCAAGAGCCGCCTGAAAGCCGCCGAAGCCCTCTATGATGAAGCGGCCGAGTGCGAACCGATGGATGCCATGGAGCGCCTCGATGTGGAAGCTGCGCGGGAAGAGTTGGAGGATTAACCGCCACACTTGCCACGGATAGACAACAAAACAAGAGGCCAACCCACGGGTTGGCCTCTTTTATGATGGGTGCAGTCCGGTTGGCTACGCCGTCACTGGTCGCTCAAATGCTCGCTCAACCGAGCAGCGCATCCAGTCCGTTGGGGTCAAACAGCAGCTCCGGCTCCATCAGCACCAGCAACAGTAGTTGTTCGAACTCCACCGCAAACCGCTCGACCACCCGATCCGGATCCGGTACCAGCTTCTTGTCGGTGATTAGGCCCAGCTGCACCTTGTGATCGTAAGAGAGGATGGATACGCCGACGCCGATATCCCCCGATTGCGGCACCCAGAACAGCGGCTGACGTAATTTTGCTCCAGCCAGATAGAGGGTCTGCTGCGGGCCGGGCACATTGGTGATCACCGCACTGGCCTTGGCCGTGAGCAGCTCGACGGCCTGCTGTTGCACCGCATTGGGGGCCATGCCAAGGGCATGTAACAAGTTGAGCACTACCACGGGTTGTAGCGAGGTGCGCAGCGCCTGCATCCGGTCACGTACGGTATAGAGCCGCTGTAACGGGTGTTCAACATCCAGTGGCAAGTCCAGGGCGACCAGCCCGAAGCGGTTGCCAAGTGCTCCCTCATCGTCCGGTGCACGCATATTGACTGGCACCAGGGCGCGGATCTTGACCTTGTTGGCATCATCCCCCTTCTCCTGCAGGTAGTGGCGAAACGCCCCTGCGGTGGCGGCGATCAGCAGATCGTTGACCGAGCAGCCCAGCACCTTGCCCACCGCCTTGATATCCGGCAGATCAATTTGCTCCGACCAGGCCACCCGCTTGGTGCTGGTGGTCTTACCCCGCAGGCGGCAGGGGGAGTCATCACCGAGGGTGGCGATATTGCACAGCTCGCTCGCCAGATCGCGCCCGGTCTTGAGGTAATCCACCGCCTTGGTGGGATGGGTGACCACTTCGACATATTTGGACCAGAGGCTACCGGTCAGCTTGAGACCGGCCCGCACCAGACGGCTGCCCTGGTGGCAATCCTCCTCATCCTCGTCATCGCTGTCATCCAGTGGCTCCGGTGACGGTGGTCGCGGCGCCCCTTCCGGTGTGTTATCCATCATGGTCAGCATGGCTCGCACCAGCGAGAAGCCATCGCCCATGGCGTGGTGAATGCGCACCACCAGCGCTTGCCCACCCAGCGAAGTGTCGGTGAGGTGCATATCCCACAGGGGGCGCTGGTGGTTGAGCGGCGTCGAGGCGAGATCGGCCACCAGCTTCTCCAGCTCCAGCTTGCCTGCTTCACCCGGCAGGATCACTCGCTTGAGGTGCTGATCGAGATCGAAATCGGGATCATGACGCCAGTAGTAGGAGCCCCCCTCCAGCACGGCCCGCTGGTGAAAGCGGGGTTGCACCGAAATGGTGTGGCGCAATCCGGCCCGCAGACGCGTTTCATCAAGTTCTCCTTCAAACATCAGGACACCGATGATCTGCATCAGGTTGTTGGGTCTGTCCATGCGTAACCAGGCGGTATCGACGCAGGAGATAAATTCACTCAGTGGCATGGTTGTTTCCCTACAAAATGAATTTACCGAGACGGCAAATTGCTCCTGTCCTCATATCCGGATGAAGACTTGATGCAATCAGAATGACTTTAATGAGTGCCGACTCGAAATATGAAATAAAGATGAAAGATTACTGACAAATAGAATCAAGACCTCGCTGGATAATAAATCTGACAAACCATATGGCTTGCCAACTTATTTCAAACAGCCATCGTTTACAGCTGGTTTATTTAAAGGCAGTGCAACGAAGAGTTTCAAACACGTTTGGGGCAAGGTAAGCGATTGTCGACATAATCGAGGATCTCCTGCTCCAGTACGCTGCGTACCGGCAACAGCATCAAGCCAAGATGCACTTCCAGTTCCAGGGTATCTTCGTCCAGGGTGAGAGTGCCATGTACCCCTGAGCCGCGAAAACGAAGCTCGGTCTCCTCTTCATCTGCCCATTCGCAATCGAGTTGATAGCTCTCGCTCATGTCCGCAGCGATGGCTTCGGCCGCGATCCGGGCGGCGGCCAATCCCAGCGGATGCTGACGGCTGATCTGGATGATAGAGAGTGCGCTGCTGCCAGCGAGCGAGTTGAAGAACATGGTCGTTACTCTGGGTCATAAGTTAGTTATTGATATTAAACACATGTTCACAACAAATGAAAGGATGGTTCACATAAATGGGACTCACTTAACAGAGTCGAGAGGGATGAAGGCCATCAGCGGGGCATGGCATTTATTCCCTCCCCCGTGCGCGCTACACTTGTCACGGAACGGTCAGCAAAAGCTGCTTGTTTTTCATTCACTTGTATCTTCGTATCACCGAATCCCCATCAATGGGCCCAAGGCCAGAGAGCTGTAGATGACGCATCAAGAACATGCCCACGACGACGATAGCACCCTGGGTCGGCTCTACCGCCAGCTCAAGCGGGTTGCAGCCTTGCGCGAGCAGATGCGTGCCCACCCGGAAGATCAGCAGGATCGGGATCGGCTACGCCAGTGGCAGGCCGACCGGTTGGGGCGAACCCATCGTGATCTGCTGGAGAGTGACCGCTACGGCCCGGCGGCCGAGTTTTTCCTGACCGATCTCTATGGCCCCGGGGATTGCGCCCGCCGCGATGCGGACGTGATGCGGGTGATGCCGACCGCCGAGCGGCTGTTGCCGGAGTCCGGTCTCAAGGTGCTGGCGCAGGCGATCGAGCTTGATGCCCTCTCCGAAGAGTTGGACTATCTGATGGTGGTGGCGCTGCGGCGCATTGATGGCATTGATCCCATCACGCCGGACCATTACACCATCGCCTATCGTGCCGTGGGTGAACAGGCGCGCCGGGAACATCAGATTGCGTTGGTGAGCGAGCTTGGGATGACGCTGGACAGACTGGCGAGAAAGCCGCTGCTGGGGGCGACCCTCAAGCTGGTGTCAGGGCCAGCCCATCTGGCGGGGCTTGGCGAGCTCTTCTCCTTTGTCGAGCGTGGCTATCAGGTGTGTCATCAGATGGGGCGTGCTAATGAGTTCCTCGAGACCATCTCCAGTCGCGAGACGGCCATCATGACGGCGCTCTTTAACGGCGACAGCAGTGCGCTTGAGTAAGGCTTATCGAGGGATAAGCCGCCAGAATAACAAAGCGGGCCGATGAGCCCGCTTTTCGTTTATCACTGTTTGCCGATATGTTGGCCAATGCAAGACCGGTCAGATCACCAGCAGATCCATAAAGGCGTGCACCGGGGTGGCGGCAAGGCGCGGCCCATCCTGACAGAGGGCCAGAATGTCGTTGACCCGTTTGGCCGGGAAGCGGGTGGCCAGATTGTGCTGGAATTTCTCCACCAGCAGCGGGATCCCCTCCTCCCGACGGCGACGATGGCCGACCGGGTACTCCACCTCCACCTTGGCGGTGTGAGAGCCGTCCTTGAAGAAGATCTGGATGGCGTTGGCAATGGAGCGCTTGTCCGCCTCCAGATATTCGCGGCTGTAGCGTTTGTCCTCCTGCACCACCATCTTGCTACGCAGCGCGTCGATGCGGGGATCGGCTGCTACATCATCCTCGTAATCCTCGGCAATGAGGCGACCGAAGATGAGCGGCACCGCCACCATGTACTGCAGGCAGTGATCCCGATCGGCCGGGTTGTTGAGGGCACCCACCTTGCTGATGATGCGAATGGCCGACTCATGGGTGGTGAGCTCGATACGGTCTATCTCGTCGAGCCGCCCCTTCACCTGCCCATGCAGCTTCATGGCGCACTCTACCGCGGTCTGGGCATGGAACTCGGCGGGATAGGAGATCTTGAACAGCACGTTCTCCATCACATAGCTGCCGTACCCCTGATGCAGGGCGAACTGATTGCCCTTGAACAGCACATCGTAGAAACCCCATTTTGGCGCGCTCAGTACGCCGGGGTAGCCCATCTCGCCGCTCGTGGTGATAAGGGCGAGGCGCACCGCGCGCGAGGTTGCATCCCCCGCCGCCCAGCTCTTGCGCGACCCCGCATTGGGGGCATGACGGTAGGTACGCAGGCTCTGGCCATCGACCCAGGCCTGGGAAACCGCATCGATCACCTGATCGCGGGTTCCCCCGAGCATATGAGTCACCACGGCGGTGCTGGCAACCTTGACCAGTACCACGTGATCGAGACCGACCCGGTTGAAAGAGTTCTCCAGCGCCAGCACCCCCTGAATTTCATGGGCCTTGACCATGGCCACCAGCACATCGGCCATGGTGAGCGGCGCCTTGCCCTCGGCGACGCGGGTACGGGAGAGCCAGTCGGCAGTGGCAAGAATACCGCCCAGATTGTCGGAGGGGTGACCCCACTCGGCGGCCAGCCAGGTGTCGTTGTAATCGAGCCAGCGGATGATGGCGCCGATATCCCAAGCCGCCTTGACCGGATCGAGGCAGAGTTGGGTACCGGGCACCCGGGCCCCGTGGGGTACGAGCGTGCCCGGCACAATGGGGCCAAGGTGCTTGGTACACTCGGGGAAGCGCAGGGCCAGCAGGCCACAGCCCAGGGTATCCATCAGGCAGTAGCGGGCGGTGTCGAGAGCGGCCTGGCTGATAATGGGGTGATTGCAGACGTAATCGGCAATATCGACCAGCACCTGATCGGGCTCGGGTCTGTGGTTGACGTCGACGTTGGCGGACATCGTGATTTCCTTATCGTTGTTGTAGGGAGACAAAATGACGTGGCGCCGGGCCGACATAATCGGCGCTCGGGCGGATGATCCGGTTGTGCTCGCGCTGCTCCATCACGTGAGCGCACCAGCCGGTGACCCGCGAACAGACGAAGATGGGGGTGAACAGCTTGGTCGGGATCCCCATGTAGTGATAGGCGCTGGCGTGGAAGAAGTCGGCGTTGGGAAAGAGCTCTTTCTCTTCCCACATCACCTTCTCCGCCTCGCAGGAGACGCGATAGAGGCGATCATCCCCCACCGCTTCGGCAAGTTTGGCCGACCACTCCTTGATGATGATGTTGCGCGGATCCGAGGTGCGGTAGATGGCGTGGCCAAAGCCCATGATCTTCTCCTTGGCCGCCAACTTGGCCAGCAGTTCGCGCCTTGCCTGCGCTTCATCCTGCCAATGTTCGATCATCGCCATGGCTGCTTCGTTGGCGCCGCCGTGCAATGGGCCGCGCAGGGTACCGATGGCGGCGGTGATGCAGGAGAACATGTCGGAAAGAGTCGAGGCGCAAACTCGCGCCGCAAAGGTGGAGGCGTTGAACTCATGTTCGGCGTAGAGGATGAGGGAGACGTGCATCACCCGCCGCTCCAGCTCGCTCGGCGCCTTCTGGTGCAGCAGCGCCAAAAAGTGGCCACCGATACACTCCTCGTCGGTATCGAGGGCGATGCGGACCCCTTCATGACTGAACTTGTACCAGTAGATCAGGATCCCCGGGAAGGCCGCCAGCAGCCGATCAGCTACTTCATGCTCATGCTCGAAACCATCTTCCGGCTCCAGATCGCCGAGCATGGAGCAGCCGGTGCGCAGCACATCCATGGGGTGGGCATCGGCGGGAATGCGCTCCAGCACCTCCAGCAGCGGCTGGGGCAAGGCGCGCAGGCGACGCAGTTCGCGCTTGTACGCGTCAAGCTGCTGCTCACCGGGCAATTCCCCCTTGAGCAGCAGATAGGCGACCTCCTCGAACTGGGCGCTGTCGGCCAGCTCCTTGATGTCGTAGCCGCGATAGGTAAGACCGGTACCGCTCTTGCCCACGGTGCAGATGCTGGTCTCCCCCGCACTCTGCCCGCGCAGACCTGCCCCGCCCAACGGTTTTTGCTGTCCCATAAGCTGCCTCCTATTCCTTGGCTGTAAACAGACGATCCAGTGTCTGCTCGTAGTGGTGATATCCGAGGAAGTCGTAGAGCGACTCCCGGGTCTGCATGGTCGCCACGACGGCTCGCTGATGGCCATCCTGGCGAATATGGTGATAGACGTTGAGGGCGGCCTGATTGGCGGCGCGGTTGGCGCTCAAGGGGTAGAGCACCATATCAACGCCGTGGGCAGCGAGCAGTTCCTTGTCAAACAGCTCGGTTTTGCCGAACTCGGTCATGTTGGCGAGGATCGGCACTCCGGCCGCCTGCCTGAACTGGTCATACTGGGCCAGCTCGGTTACCGCCTCGGCGAAGATCATGTCGGCACCGGCGGCCACATAGGCGGCAGTGCGCTCAAGAGCCGACGCCATTCCCTCCACCGCCAGTGCATCGGTGCGCGCCATGATGACGAACTCGTTATTCTCGCGGGCATCCACCGCCGCCTTGATGCGATCGCACATCTCCTCAAGCGTGACCACCGCCTTGTTGGGGCGGTGGCCGCAGCGCTTCTGGGCCACCTGATCTTCCATATGGACCGCAGCAACCCCGGCCCGCTCGAACGCGTGAATGGTGCGGGCAATGTTAAACGCCCCGCCCCAGCCAGTATCGATATCGACCAGCAGCGGCACACGGGTCGCAGCAGTTATCCGTTCGGCATCGATCAGCACGTCGTTGAGGGAGGTCATACCGAGATCCGGCAAGCCGTAGGAGGCATTGGCTACTCCGGCACCTGAAAGATAAATAGCTTGAAAACCGCTGCGCTCAGCCATCAACGCCATATAGGCATTGATGGTGCCGACGATCTGCAGGGGATGTTCATTGGCAAGGGCGGTGCGAAAGCGCAGGCCTGCCGAGGGGGACAAACTGGACATCATGACTCCTTTCACCTGTCTAGTCTGGCTATCTAATATCACGTTTACGTTAACGTCAATTATACTTTCGTAACATTCTGGCCGCAGGCAAGACAGGAAACCGGTTTTAGGGTAAATTTCACCAATTCCTTCAACAGGTTGAATTGTATGATGGAGCCCGGTTCCGTGATTGTCTGTCCGGCGTGCGACTTGCTGATCCAGCGCAAAGCACTGCCGCTGCGTCGCCATGCCCACTGCCCGCGTTGTCACCAACATCTCTATGGCCGTTATGCCTTTCGTCCCTCCCAGTTGATGGCCCTGACCATCACCGGATTTCTGCTGCTGCCCTCCGCATTTTTTGAGCCGCTGATCTATCTGCGGCTGGCTGGGGTCAACACCGATGCCGACCTGCTGCGCGGTATCCTGGTGCTGTTTGGCGAAGGTGAATGGTGGGTAGCCAGCCTGGTGCTCTGGTGCGCCGTGTTGGCGCCGGTGGGATTATTGGCGGGGATCTTTGTGCTGGCTTCGGGTCTGGCCAAACGTTGGCACATTCTTCCCGTCACCTTGAAGCTGGTCGAGGTGTTTCGCCACTGGGCCATGCTGGAGGTCTATATCGTCAGCCTGCTGGTTGCCCTGTTCAAACTGATCGACATCGCCGATGTGCGCCTCGGTGGCGGGTTGCTCAGCCTCGGTATTTTGATGCTGCTCAACATGACCCTGCTGATCCTGTTTGACCCCGCCCCCTACTGGGCGCGGATCCCGTTAAAGGAGCCGGAACATGACCAGCGCCCGTGAGATGGGGCTCTGCCGCTGCCATACCTGCGGTCTGCTGGTGCGCTATCAAGCCGGGGCAGTCTGCCCCCGTTGCAGCAGCAAATTGCAGGTGCGCATTCCCCGCTCCCTCGCCTGGTCGTGGGGCTTGCTGGCGCTCGCCACCTTCATGTTGTTGCCTGCCAATCTGTTGCCCATTACCCATTTCTACAACAAGGGGTTACTGCAGTCAGATACCATCTTCAGCGGTATCATGATGCTCTATCGCAGCAAAATGAGCGGGATTGCCACCATAGTTCTCACCGCCAGCATACTGGTGCCAGTGGGAAAAATATTGGGGCTGGGCTGGATCTGCTGGCAGTTGCAGCGGGCCAAACCGGTGCGGCGCAAGCGCCAACTGGTGATGTATCGGGTGATCGATTTTATCGGTCGCTGGTCGATGCTGGACTTGTTCGTGATTTCGCTGATGGTGGCACTGGTCGATCGGGGTGTGCTGCTGAGTGTCCGCGCAGGCCCCGGAGCCACCGCCTTTGCCGGTGTGGTAGTGCTGACCATGATGTCGGCCCGCATGCTCGATACCCGTTTACTGTGGGACAAGGCGGCCCGTTAATGATTTCTCTGTTTTTGTCTGATGCGCTGTTTAATCCAGCCAATAAGGAGTCACTATGATCGGGGCTGAACCCGTCATCGAAAAGCGCCGCTGGTTATCGCCGGTCTGGCTGTTACCCCTGATAGCCCTGCTGCTGGCGGGTGGCTTTCTCTATCAGCAGGTATTGAGCCGTGGCCAGCTTATCCAGATCAACTTCGCGCAAGGCAACGGCATCTTGCCGGGCAAAACCCAGATTCGTTATCAGGGGGTGGCCATCGGCGTGGTGCAAGAGCTGGAGCTGGCTGAAGATGGCCGCAAGATTGCGGTGATGGCCAAGATTGACAGCCGTGCCAGACCGCTGATCCGCAAGGGATCCGACTTCTGGCTGGTGAGCCCCAAGGCGTCGCTCACCGAGATCTCCGGTCTCGATACCCTGGTCTCCGGCAACTACATCAACCTGCAACCAGGGCGTGAAAGCAATCCGCTGGAGGAGACTTTCGATGCCTTGGAAGGCCCTCCTCCCGGCTATCAGGCTCAGGGGCGCATGCTGCACCTGACCGCCGATTCGCTGGGTTCGGTAGGGATTGGCGCCAAGCTCTATTTCCGCGGTATCGAGGTGGGCAGCGTCATCAATACCCGTCTGGGTCAGGACAATCAGAACGTCATTCTGGATCTGGTGATCGAGCCGCGTTTCGAACATCTGGTCAAAGCCGATACCCGCTTCTGGAACATTAGCGGCATCAAAGGTTCTTTCAGTCTGGCTGGCGTCAGCGTGGAGGCTGGCAGCCTCACTTCCATTCTGAGCGGCGGCATTGCCTTTGACTCGCCCAAAGATTCACCGGAGCCGGAGAAAGGACAGACCTTCGTCCTCTATAAAGGGCTGGCGGAAGCAGCGCGCGGTGCGCGTATCGACATTGCGGCTGGCGATCTTCCGGTCAAGGAGGGGATGCCCATCCTCTATGAGGGGATCGAGATTGGTCGTGTCGACCCCATTCGCCTTACCGACAAAGGCCGGGTGGTCACAGCGCTGATCAACCCGGAGCAGGCTTATCGCATTACCGACAAGAGTCAACTGGTGTGGGAGAGCGTCTCCCTCTCCGCGACCGGTGTGCAGCATGCAGATCGCCTGCTCTCAGGCCCGGCCATTCGCCTCGACTATGTGGCGGGCAAACCGGTACAGAAGATGACCCTGACCGATCGCGCGCCCCAGAGCGGCACCAAGGTGACGCTGCAGGCTGACGATCTGGCAGGGCTCAATCAGGATGCACCTGTCTGGTACAAGGGATTGCAGGTGGGCCGTATCAGCCAGCTCACCCTGGATGCGCGCGGCAATGCCAGCATTGAGCTGGTGATGGCGCAGAACTATGGCCATCTGCTCAACCGTGCCCGCTTCTATCGCGCCGCCCCGTTGCAGATTGATGCCGATCTGAGCGGCATCAAAGTAGAAACCAGTCCGGCCAGTGCCTGGTTGGGGGGCGGGATCAAGCTGGTACAAGCCAGCAGTGGCGAGCGGATTAACCTTCTCTACCCGAGTCAGGAGCTGGCACTGCTCGGCACCCGTGATGCCAAGCCGCAGCGCTGGTTGCTCAAGGCAGATCAGGCCGATGGCATTGGCATTGGCTCGCCTGTGCTCTATCTGGGGCTGGAAGCGGGCAAAGTCAAGCAGCTGCGCGCCGCCAAAGAGGGGGTCGAGATCGAGCTAGAAATTGATGGCGTCTATGCTCCCCTCCTCGCCCAACAACCCCAGTTCTGGAAAAAACCGGCCATCGACACCAAGGTGCGGGTCGATGGTGTGCAGGTCAAGGTGGGCAACCTAGGTACTTTGCTGCGTGGCGCCATCGAGTTCGATCGGTTGGCCAATGGCCGCAGCAGTCATCAACTGTTCGATTCCAGGGAGCAAGCCAAGGCCAAGGTGCGCCAGCTGTCACTGGTGGCAGAGAGCAATCCGGGGCTCGGGATTGGCAGCCCGATCCGCTATCGCGGTGTCGATATCGGCAAAATTGAAGAGATCGAGCTGGAGCCGTCACTGGGTCAGGTGATCTTCAAGGCGGAACTCGATGGCCACTACGCCGAGCGTTTCCTGCAGTCCGGCGCCCGCTTTACTCTGGTGCAGGCCAAGCTGGGGCTGGGCGGTGTCGCTCACCTCGATACCTTGATCAAGGGGGCGTTTGTAGAAGCTCAACCCGGTAAAGGCGCTGGCAAAGATCGCTTCCCCTTGAGTCAGGTCGGCACGGTGGGTCTGGCCCTGACCCTCAAGAGCCCCTCCGTCAATGGCCTGAGCGTCGGCAGCCCGCTGCTGTTTCGCAAGATGGTGGTGGGCAGTGTCACCAAGGTGGCGCTGGCTCGGGATGGCAGCGAGGTGGTGATCGACGTCAACGTGGAACAGGAGTATGCCCATCTGGTGCGGGCCAACTCCCGTTTCTGGAATGTCTCCGGGGTCAAGGCGGATATCGGGCTGACCGGCGGCACTATCGAAGTGGAGACGGTGCAGAGCCTGCTGGCCGGCGGCATTGCGTTCAATACGCCGGAGAGAGAAATGGGGTCAACCGTCAGGGCGGGCCACAGCTATCCGCTCTACGGCAAGGCCGAGAAAGAGTGGCTGGAGTGGAGCCCTCGTATCCAGCCCTGATCTCTTCCCTTTGCATCCCATCCAAGCCCGGCTCCCTGCCGGGCTTTTTATATTCCGGTGCCTGTTGATAGGGTTCAGATTCAGAATATTCTTAGCCTTGTGGTAGGATATCGCCCCTCTTTTTCGGTCAACGAGACGGCACAGTGCACGACAACACCTTCCTTCCCGATTACTTTTTACGCCACATTGCGGCCATCATGCCGGCCCATCTCTCGATGGATGACTTTGTGGCCAGTTGTCGACGTCCTCTGCGCCGCAGCATTCGGGTCAACACCTTGAAGATCGCCGTCTCAGATTTCGTCGCCCTGATGGAGCCACTGGGTTGGCAGCTCGACCCTGTGCCCTGGTGTGATACCGGCTTCTGGCTGACCCGCAGCGATGAAACTGTCCCCCTTGGCAACACCGCCGAGCACTTGAGCGGGCTCTTCTACATTCAGGAAGCAAGCTCCATGCTGCCGGTGATGGCGCTCTTTGCCAGCGACAGGATCAAAGCGGATGGTATGTTGCTGGATGCAGCGGCGGCCCCCGGCTCCAAGACCACCCAGATAGCCGCCTTGATGAACAATCAGGGGATGCTGGTTGCCAACGAGTTTTCCAGCAGCCGGTTGAAAGTGCTTAGCGCCAATATCCAGCGCTGCGGCGTGACCAATGTAGGCATGACCCATTTTGATGCCAAGGTTTTTGGCCAGTGGTTGCCGGAGACCTTCGATGCCATCCTGCTCGATGCCCCCTGCTCCGGTGAAGGTACGGTGCGAAAAGATGAAGATGCGCTGCGCAACTGGAGTATCGAGAGCATCGACGAGATTGCGGCGGTACAGCAGGGGTTGCTGGAGAGTGCCTTCCATGCCTTGAAACCGGGCGGTGTGCTGGTCTACTCCACCTGTACCTTGAGTGAGCAGGAGAATCAGGCGGTCTGCCAATCCCTGCTGGACAAGTTTGGCGATGCCTTGAGTTTTGACTCGCTGGCTGACCTGTTCCCCCATGCAGAGCAGGCCTGTACATCCGAAGGATACCTGCACGTTTGGCCCCAGATCTTCGACAGTGAAGGCTTTTTTGTCGCCAGATTGAGCAAGCATCACTCTGTGCCCAACACCATGTTCAAGCCTGGCAAGCTGGGTAAATTCCCTTTTGCGCCGCTTCCTGCCAAAGAGGCGGAACCCATGTTGCGCGAGATCGAAGCCAACTTCGGGGTGGCACCGCAGGGTCAGCTGTTTGGCCGCAATGACGAGATCTGGCTCTTCCCCCAGCAGTTTGATCAGGTGCAGGGCAAGTTGCGTTTCGATCGCATCGGCATCAAGTTGGCCGAGACCTTCAAGAAAGGCTATCGCCTCACTCATGAGTGGGCACTGGCCTATGGCGATAAAGCGAGCAAGGGCGTGGTCGAGCTGGATAGCGCCAATGCGCGGGAATTCATGATGGGGCGGGACGTCTGGCCAGAGCAGGATGCGGGCACTGGCGAGGTGATCGTCCGCTATCAGGGACATACCCTGGGGATGGGGAAATGGGTGGGTAGTCGGGTCAAGAATGCCCTCCCCCGCGAGCTGGTGCGTGACAACAATCTGTTCAATGCGTAGTGGGCCGTTCGGTGCATAAGCACTTGAACGAGTCTGAAATACCCACACTCTGGTTGAACTTTTCTTCGGATCTTGAAAAGCCTTGAGCCTTGTCTAAGCTTAAGGCAATCCGAACACCAGTTAGCGCACGGCTCTGCAAGGAGCCAATTCCCCTATGCCAGGTACAAGGAATTCGTACCTGGCTTTTTTTATCTCTTCACGTATCGCTGTTACTTCACTCTTGTGTCTATTCAACGGTCTCTTCGACCTGTGTGGTGACTCTGTTTTCAAACGGAGGTTCTCTACCCAGCTCATGTTGGTAGAGCAGATCGATCGCCTGCTCGATGAGTGATGCCTGACTGTCTTCGAGATGAAGACCCAGTGCGGCCAATCGTTCGGCGTGGCGATTGCTGATCCAGCATTGCAGCCGGGTATGGGTCTCCTGCTTGCGTTTTACATGTTGGCGCTGCCGCTCGGCATTGTTTTGGGGCCCCGCCTCTTGCTCTTCACGCCCTGTCATTTCTTGGCTCATATGTCATTGCGATATTACGTTTCCGAGTTTGTTATCTCTCATCACATGCCATTATCCATAGGAAGATGCCCTTCCACCTTGGGCTGCTGGCTGCACGGCAAATATATCATCAGATCAACAAGATATCATTTAACATAAAAAATGAAGTGACGCAGTTGTGTCAAAGCAAGCCATCAAGGGCATGATCGGAGAATTTGTGGGCGTCATCGAAGTACTCCTGCAGGGTTCGCATATCCTTGTGGCGAGTGACTTCAATGATCTTGTTCATCGGCTTTCCGGCAGTTACAGCAGAGGTGATAAATCCACGGCGCAGGCTATGGCCACTGACGTAGAGATCGTCGATGGTTTGGCCAGTTCGCCGCTTGATCATCAGATTGATGCCCTGGGGGCCGAGTGGTTCAGCCATCAGTTGACCCCAGCGGTTCATGCGCCGAAACAGCGGCCCCTCGCTGATCCGGCTTTTGTGTAGCCATTTTTGCAGTGCCGACACGGGGCAATAGTGTTTGCCCGGGATCAGGGCTATTTCGGTTTCATGCAGCTGATGCTTGCTCGGTTTGAGGCGAAGGCGGATCCCCTGCCCCACAAAATCGAGATCGCTCACTTCAATTCGGGCTGCTTCCGAGCGGCGCAAGGCGCCACTGAACATCAAGAGCAGCAAGGTGTGATCACGCAAGCCAGCCAGATCACCGGTGTCGATGCCATCCAGCACCTGGGTCAATGGTTGCAGCGTCAGGGCACCGGTTTTGCGCTTGCGGTTATCCCCCAACCTGACAATACCGCGCATCATCTCCTTTATTTCGGGATGTTCGGTGGGCATGGGATGAATGCCTTTCTGCTTGAAGGCATAACGGATCCCTGCCAGACGCCTTACCAGAGTTGCCGGTTTACGAGGTTCACCGTTACGCAGCTCCCCCTTCCCCTCCTCTTTATCCAGCCATACCCAGTCAGCCAATACGCCATCGGCCTGATCTGCCAGAAAGTTCATGATGTCATGATGGGTTGTTTGTAGCGGATCCAGCCCGTGCAATTGGCACCAGAAGACAAAAATACGGGTATCCGCCTGATAGGCATTGAGGGTGGAATCCGCTTTTGCACTGCGCAAAAAGCGGCGTGCCCGACTATTTAGCTGTGCATCGAAAACAGTCTGCAGTGACTGATGAGCCGGATTGGACAAGGTTGGATATGCCACGGAACACTATGATTTGTATGAAGTTTAAGTGGATCTTACAGGATCCTCCACATGCATCAAGTATCGATAATGAATATTATCGATACTTAGAATATCTTGTTTTAATACCCTTTGACCACGCTGAATAAAGGAAACATAGGAATATCATTCGACCCAGTTTAGCAGAAACAAAAAAGTAAAATTGGCAGGAAGAAGTGAGAGATAACGTAGCTCGGTGTTGATATTCAGGTGGGTAATCAGCTTGGTATTTGAAATATAAAAAGCCCCGAGCAACGGGGCTTTTGGGTTATTTTTTAGCCAGCTTGAATAGTTCAAAGAAATTCCGGCTGGTGGCTTCTGCCAATTCAGCAAGCGGTACATGGCGCAGGTCGGCAATAAACTGGGCAACGTCTCGTACAAAGGCGGGCTCGTTCTCCCTCCCCCGATGCGGCACGGGTGCAAGATAGGGCGAGTCGGTCTCAACCAGCAATCTGTCGAGGGGCAGAGCCTTGACCACCTCTTGCAGGGCAGACGCATTTTTGAAGGTGGCGATCCCGGAGATGGATATATAGAACCCCATCGCCATTGCTGCTTCTGCCATTTCGAGGGATTCGGTGAAGCAGTGCAGCACACCGCCAACCTGATCAGCGCCCTCTTCACGCATGATCTGCAAGGTATCTTGCTGGGCATCGCGAGTGTGGATGATCAGCGGCTTGTTCAGCGCGTGAGCAACCCGGATATGTTCGCGGAAAGAAGCTTGCTGCACTTCCTTGTTCTCGGGCGAGTAAAAGTAATCAAGACCGGTCTCACCGATGGCCACCACACGTGGATCGGCAGCTTGCTTGAACAGTAACTCGGCATCGACACCGGGTTCCTGATTGAGCGGGTGTACCCCGCAAGAGGCAAACACCTGGGGATAGGGGGCGATCGCCTCGAGCATGGTCGGGAACTGTGCCTGAGTCACACTGACACAGAGAAAATATCCCACGTCCAGTTGCGCGGCCTTGGCCAGCACATCGGCCATGCTGGTCTGCTTGCTGCCATAGCTGAGGCGATCGAGATGACAGTGGGAATCAACGAGTAACATATAAAACCTTCTGCTTGTCGGTACTTATAACCAGCGACTGAGCCAGTTCATCAGATGGATGGTGGGATTGGAGAGCTGACCCGGCTGACATGCCGCTTTCAGGGCAACCAGATCTTGTTCTGCCTCCAGCAGTTTTTCGCTGGAGTGCTGCTCCGCCAACCGTTGACTCAAGATGGCCAGATCAGGCATGGCCAGCTGATGGTGACCACATCCGGCCTGGGTTTTCAGGGCATCGCACAAGAAGAGCTGCAACCAGTGCAACCTGACCTGCGTCTCCTGACCAAGCTGGCTGCACAAAGCCGTCGCCTTGACCGGACTTTGACTCAGGGCGACAAACTGTTCCAGCAGTTCGCGACGAGTACCGTCCTGTTGCTGCTCGATATAGTCGAGTACCCGCAGCGGAGCCCCCTGACAGATCCGCACCTGAGCCAGAGTGGCCTGATGACCCTGCTCGGCCAACCAGCGCACCGTCTCACCTTCTGCTGGCAACTGGCAGACATGTTTGTGACAGCGACTGAGAATGGTGGGAAGCAACCGGGAAACCTGGGAGGCGATGAGGATCAGCAGGCTGTCGCCGGCCGGCTCTTCCAGGGTTTTCAGCAGGGCATTGGCTGCCGATTCGGTCATCCGCTCCGCATCTGGAATGATCACCACCTTGCCACGGCCGAGCTGGGCAGAGCCCTGCAGCCGGGTGCAGATCTCGCGAATGGCCTCCACCCCGATGGTCTTGCTGTCGCGCGTTATGGTGCCGAGATCCGGGTGGTTGCCCTTGTCAAACAGCTGGCAAGAGTGGCAGTGGCCGCACGGCTCTCCGCGATCCGGTTGCTGGCAAAGGTGTAAACGCGCCAGCCGCTCGGCCAGCTGCTCCTTGCCAAGCCCGGGATCGCCGAGCAACAACCAAGCGTGGCCTAGACGACCGGACTGGGCCGTCTGGCTCAGGGCATGCCAGTCGGGGATCAGCCAGGGATACATAGCGGCTCGTTCGACAGATAGTGATCCAATGCACGCTCGATGGCAGCTTTGACCTGTTCCGGCGTTTGCGCCGCATCGATCACCACAATGGAATCATCCTTGGCGGCCAGTTCGAGATAACGAGTTCGGGTACGCTCGAAGAAGCTCAGTTGCTCCAGTTCGATGCGATCCAGCTCGCCACGATGGCGGGCGCGCTGCAAGCCAAGGGCGGGATCGATATCGAGATAGAGGGTGAGATCCGGCTTGAAGTTGCCGAGCACCGCCTGCTTGATGGCTCCGATAAGCTGGGCATCGATACCACGGCCGCCACCCTGATAGGCCTGGGAGGAGAGATCGTGGCGATCTCCCACCACCCAGACACCGTTGGCCAGTGCCGGCTTGATGCGGGTCTCCACCAGTTGTACCCGGGAGGCGTACATCAGCAGCAGTTCCGCCTCGATGGTGAGTCGCTCGTCGTGCACCTCTTTGACGATGGCCCGCATCCGCTCGGCCAGCGGCGTACCACCCGGCTCGCGGGTGCACTCGATCCGGTTGATGCCGTGGCGCTGCAGATAGTCGGTCACATAACGCACGGCCGAGCTCTTCCCTGCCCCTTCCAATCCTTCGATCACAATAAATTTAGACATTAAGGTTTCTTCAATATGTATTCGCGAACCGCCCGATTGTGTTCGTCGAGGGTCTTGGAGAAATAGTGGGCACCGCCCCCCTTGGCGACAAAATAGAGATAGTCGGTCGATTTGGGGTTAAGCGCAGCTTCGATTGAGGCCTTGCCCGGCATGGCAATAGGCGTGGGCGGCAGACCATCGATCACATAGGTGTTGTAGGGGTTCTTGTCGGTCAGATCGCTGCGGCGAATGTTGCCATCATAGCGATCTTTCACCCCGTAAATGACGGTGGGATCGGTTTGCAACTTCATGCCCAGACGCAGACGATTGACAAACACCGAGGCGATCTGCGCCCGCTCATCCGGCTGGCCGGTCTCTTTTTCAATAATTGAGGCCATGATCAACGCCTCGTAGGGGGTCTTGTAAGGCAGGTTGGCCTGACGTTTCTCCCAGCTCTGCTGCAGGAAAGTCTCCATATCCTGATGGGCACGACGCAGGATCGAGAGATCGCTGGCATGGGTGGTATAGGCGTAGGTTTCCGGCAGGAACCACCCCTCCAGCTTGCCATTCTCGATGCCGAGCTCCTGCGCCAGGTCGGCTTCTGATTGCTCGACGGTCAATCGCTCAAGGTATGGGGCGCTGGAGAGCTGCTTCTGCCAATCCTCGAAACGGGAACCTTCGACGAAGGTGAGGCTGAAGTGAAACTCCTTGCCCGATGCGAACAGAGAGAGGGTCTCCTTGAGAGGGGCCCCTTCCTTGATTTCATAGGTGCCCGATTTGATGGCCACCAGTTCGGGATGGCTGCGCAGCCAGAGCCGCACCGCCCAGGGGCTGGTTTCCCCCTCACCCAGTTCGGCGATGAGGCGCGCCGCATGGGCGCCCTTCTCCACCGTAAAGAGCCGGGTCGGCCCCTTGTTGGTGAGCGTCTCTACCTGTTGCCATTTGTAATGTACATAGCCCCCGGCAGCGGCTACCGTCAGCGCCGCCCCCGCGAGCAGGGTGTAAAGCCGATTAAACTTCAATGACCAAACGCTCCTGTAAATGGCGACTCAATACCGCTGGGGGATAGTGAATATCCTCGATGCCATTGACTGGCACGACCCCCATCAGGGTATTGGTGAGCCACACCTCTTCCGCCTGCCATAGTGACTCCAGCGGAGCCTCTACCACACGCAACTCAATACTCATCTGTTTCAACATCGCCATCACCTGGCGACGCATGATGCCATCGACACCACCGCGGGCGAGATCGGGCGTAAACACCGTCTTGCCCCGACGCCAAAACAGATTGGCACTGACCCCTTCAATCAGAAAACCACGACTGTTAAGCACTATCCCTTCGACTGCATTTCGGCTGACAAGTTCGCTTTTCAGCAATACCTGCTCCAGACGATTCAAGGTTTTAAGCCCGGCCAGCATAGGCGCATCACCGATCCGCTGGCGGCACACCACCATCTCGATCCCCTCCTGTTGCCACTGGCCATAGTGAGTGGGAAATGGCGCCAGAGTGACCATCCGGGTTGTGTGCTGACATCCGCTGCCGTCATAGCCTCGCCCCCCCTCGCCGCGGGTCAGGATCACCTTGGCCACGCATTGTGGCTGGTCGGCCACCATCTCTTCAACCTCCCGGGTCAAGAGATCCCAGTCCGGTTCAACCAATCCCAGCCGGTTGTTGGCCTGCTGCAACCGTGCCAGATGGGCAGGCCACTGCAACACGCGACCCTCCCTGACCGCCATGGTGGTGAAATGACCGTCACCATAGGCCAGCCCCCGATCATGGGCCGAGATCGTGTCAAGCTTCATGCCATTGATAAGCAAAGGGATCCCTCCGATAAAAAAGGCCCGATACCGGCAGTATCGGGCCTCTGTCATTGCCCGCAGGCAATTATACGCGTTTGAAGATCAGTGAGCCATTGGTGCCGCCGAAACCAAACGAGTTGGAAAGGGCGTACTCGAAGCTACCTGGCTTGGCCACATGGGGTACCAGATCCAGATCGCACTCATCATCCGGGTTGTCCAAGTTGATGGTGGGCGGAGCCACCTGATCACGCAGGGCCAACACAGTGATGATCGCCTCGATGGCACCGGCGGCGCCCAACAGGTGACCGGTCATGGACTTGGTGGAGCTGACCATCAGGGATTTGGCGTGCTCACCAAACACCGACTTCATGCCACGCAGCTCGGCTACATCACCCAGCGGGGTGGAGGTACCGTGCGCGTTGATGTAACCAATCTGCTCGGGGGCAATGCCGGCATCCTTGATGGCATTTTTCATGGCACGAGCGCCACCGTTGCCATCTGCAGGAGGCGCTGTCATGTGGTACGCGTCACCACTCATGCCAAAACCAACCAGCTCGGCGTAGATCTTGGCACCACGGGCCTTGGCGTGTTCGTACTCTTCCAGCACCAGTACCCCAGCACCGTCACCCAGCACGAAACCGTCGCGATCTTTATCCCACGGACGGCTCGCTTTTTGCGGCTCGTCGTTGCGGTTGGAGAGTGCCTTGGCGGCAGCAAACCCCCCCATCCCCATCGCGGTGGAGGCTTTTTCGGCACCGCCGGCGACCATCACATCGGCATCACCGTAAGCGATCATCCGACCCGCCATACCGATGGCATGGGTACCTGTGGTACAGGCGGTCGTCACGGCGATGTTCGGCCCTTGCAGACCTTTCATGATGGAGAGATGACCGGACACCATATTGATGATGGTGGACGGAACGAAGAAGGGACTGATCTTGCGCGGGCCGCCGTTGACCAAGCTTTCGTGGTTCTGTTCAATCAGACCCAGACCACCGATACCGGAGCCAATCGCCACGCCGACACGCTCGGCATTCTCTTCATTGATGGTCAGGCCGGAATCATCCAGCGCCTGCATACCAGCTGCGATGCCGTATTGAATGAAGAGATCCATCTTGCGAGCGTCTTTACGGTTGATACCGTACTGCTCGGGCTCGAAATCCTTGACCAGACCTGCGAAGCGGGTTGCAAACTCGCTGGCATCAAAGTGTTCGATAAGGGAAATGCCGCTCTGCCCGTTGAGCAGTGCTTGCCAGCTGGATTCGGCAGTGTTACCCACCGGGGAAAGCATCCCCAAGCCGGTCACCACGACTCTGCGTTTTGACACTGAGGTAGTCTCCGAGAGGTTTTTTGAAAAGGAACAAATACAAAAGAAGCGGCCCTGGGGCCGCTTCTTTCAGAACAGGAACTTATTCCTGATTAGCGGTGATGTAGTCGATAGCCGCTTGAACAGTGGTGATCTTCTCGGCTTCTTCATCAGGAATTTCGGTATCGAATTCTTCTTCCAGCGCCATTACCAGTTCAACGGTATCCAAAGAGTCAGCGCCCAGGTCGTCGACGAAGGAGGCAGCGTTCTTAACGTCTTCCTCTTTAACACCCAGTTGTTCGATGATGATTTTCTTTACGCGTTCTTCGATGTTGCTCATGACCTGAATTTTCCTTTAAAAATACGCTATTTGCGTCTGGTTGGGGTAGTTTATTCAATTGACGTGAGTTTGCAAGTAGCTTGCCGCTGGTCAAACCACGAAATGTGCCAAACTTCGGCGTACTATCGCAAATTTGAACAGATCTCACGACAAATTGATTACACCATGTACATCCCGCCATTAACATGCAGGGTTTCGCCGGTGATATAGGCTGCTTCATCAGAAGCCAAGAATACCACAGCTGCGGCAATTTCTTTTGGATCACCCAAACGGGCGGCAGGCACCTGACTCATGATGCCGGCACGTTGATCGTCATTCAGGGCACGGGTCATGTCGGTTTCGATGAAACCAGGAGCAACCGCGTTCACTGTGATACCACGGGATGCCACTTCCCGCGCCAACGATTTGGTAAAACCAACCAGACCGGCCTTGGCGGCAGCATAGTTGACCTGACCGGCATTGCCCATGGTTCCCACCACGGAGCCAATGCTGATGATGCGACCGTGACGTTTCTTCATCATGGCACGCAACACCGGTTTGCTCAGACGGTAAAGCGAGGTCAGATTGGTATCGATGATCTCGTTCCACTCGTCATCTTTCATCCGCATCAACAGGTTGTCACGGGTGATCCCTGCGTTGTTGATCAGGATGTCGATGTCGCCAAAGCGCGCCTTGATGGCGGCGAAGACGGCTTCTATGGATTCCTGGCTGGTCACGTTCAGTGCCATGCCGCAACCATTGTCGCCCAGATAGGCGCTGATCGCCTCGGCACCGCTCTCGCTGGTCGCCGTACCGACCACTTTCGCGCCACGGGCCACGAATGTTTCGGCAATCGCACGGCCGATGCCACGACTGGCACCGGTCACCAACACAACCTTATCGGTAAAGCTCATCACTTGCTCCTGTTTACTTGATCTGGGCCAGCGCCTGCTCGAAAGAGGCGGCATCGTTGGCGTGAATACCTTCCACGCGCTTGTCGATGCGCTTGGCGAGCCCGGTCAGCACTTTGCCCGGTCCCATCTCGATCTCGAGGGTAACCCCCTCATTGGCCATCCGCTCGACAGTCTCGGTCCAACGAACCGGGCTGAACAGCTGACGTACCAGCGCTTGCTTGATGGCGGCCGGATCCTGTTCACAGGATACGTCGACATTATTGATGACCGCGATGGTTGGAACCTTGATCTCGATCCCGTCCAGCGCAGCTGCCAGTTTTTCTGCGGCAGGTTTCATCAGCGCACAATGAGACGGCACGGAGACCGGCAGCGGCAGCGCACGCTTGGCGCCCGACTCTTTCATCAGCACGTTGGCGCGCTCAACGGCCTCTTTGTGACCGGCGATAACCACTTGGCCCGGGGAGTTGAAGTTGACCGGAGAGACCACCTGCCCTTGTGCCGCTTTTTCGCAGTTGGCTGCGATGGATTCGTTATCCAGACCGATGATGGCCGCCATGGCCCCGGTGCCTTCCGGTACCGCTTCTTGCATGGCCAGACCACGCAGCTCGACCAGTTTGACCGCATCGGCAAAATCGAGTGCGCCGCTGCAAACCAGCGCGGAATACTCACCCAGGCTGTGACCCGCCATGACGACAGGGGTTGCCCCACCCAGCTGTTGCCACAGGCGCCAGAGGGCGACAGAGGCAGTCAGCAGTGCAGGCTGGGTGCGCCAGGTTTTGTTCAGATCTTCAACCGGACCATCCATCACCAGGGCAAACAGGTCATAACCCAGCACCTGACTCGCCTCAGCGAAGGTCTCCTTGATCACGGCATGTTGTTCGGCCAGCTCGGCAAGCATGCCTACGGACTGGGAACCTTGTCCCGGGAAGGCAATGGCAAATTGGGTCATCATTGATTCCTTTTAGATAAGACAAAAATGAAATCGGTGACGGGATGATGGGCGCACCATCCCGCCGAAGATCAGAGGCGAACCAGCGCCGAGCCCCAGGCAAAACCGCCGCCAAAGGCTTCCAGCAGTACCAGCTGACCCGGTTTGATCCGGCCATCGCGCACCCCTTCATCGAAGGCGACCGGAACGGAAGCGGCAGAGGTATTGCCGTGCTTGTCGAGGGTCAGCACCACTTTATCGAGGCTCATACCCAACTTCTTGGCTGTGGCGCTGATGATGCGGAAGTTGGCTTGATGCGGCACCAGCCAGTCCAGCTCGCTCGGCTCGATGCCAGCAGCGGCCAACGTTTCGGTTACGATCTCGCTCAGACGGGTGACAGCGACCTTGAAGACATCGTTGCCCTTCATATACATGTAGGCTTCGAGCTCGGCACCCGGCATGCCGCGACGGGGATGAGGCAGCTTGAGCAGCTCGCCATAACGGCCATCGGCATGGAGATGGGTAGAGAGGATGCCCGGCGTCTCGCTGGCACCGACAATCACAGCCCCAGCCCCGTCACCAAACAGGATGATGGTACCGCGATCTTGCGGATCGCACATGCGGGAGAGCACATCGGCCCCGACGACCAGCACATGGCGGGCGGCACCAGATTTGACGAACTGATCGGCAATAGAGAGTGCGTAGGTGAAACCGGCACAGGCAGCAGCCACGTCAAAGGCAGGAATGCCCGGTACGCCGAGCAGCCCCTGCAGCTCGCAGGCAGCAGCCGGGAAGGCATTTTCAGCACTGGTGGTGGCCAGCACTATCATATCGAGATCGGCAGCGGTCAGACCGGCTGCTTCCAGGGCCCGCAGGGCGGCCTGGCAAGAGAGGGTGGCAACGGTTTCGTCAGCCCCGGCAATACGGCGCTCACGGATACCGGTGCGTTCTACGATCCACTCATCACTGGTCTCAACCATCTGCTCGAGATCGGCGTTGGTACGCACTGAACTCGGCAGGTAGCTGCCAGTACCCAGAATTTTGCTATGCATAGAGTTCTTATAGATCCCTGTCAGAGAAGACAGCTTCAAGGCGATCTGCTATTTGCAGTGGAAGTTGATGTTTGGCCTCTTGTGCGGCCAGCAGGATCGCATTACACAGAGCGCGCCGTTCGGCCCGCCCATGACTTTTTACCACAATGCCGCGCAATCCTAACAGACTTGCCCCGTTATACTGGTCGGGGTTCAGGTAAGAAAAACGCCGTTTGAACATAAATCCGGCGATCCGGCCAAGAAAAGTGCGTTTCTTGCGGGGATATCCGGCCAGCTGGGCCATCATCCGCACCACCCCCTCGGCCGTTTTGAGGGCGACATTGCCGACAAAACCGTCGCAGACGATCACGTCGCTGTCGCCGCTGAAGATGCGATCCCCTTCGACGAACCCGACATAATTGAGCGCGTGGCACTGACGCAACAATTCGGCGCTGTGGCGCACCAGATCGTTGCCCTTGATCTCCTCCTCGCCGATGTTGAGCAAGGCAACACGGGGGGATGCAATGCCTTCTACCTTTTCGGCCACGACGGAGCCCATCACTGCAAACTGCAGCAAGGTATCGGCATCGCAACTGACGTTAGCGCCAAGATCCAGCATCACGGTGCGTTTGCCACTCAATGTCGGCAACGCCTTGATGAGGGCGGGTCTGTCTACCCCGGGCAAGGATTTGAGCACGCACTTGGCCATCGCCATCAACGCACCGGTATTGCCGGCACTGACGCAGGCATCGGCCTCACCGGCTTTCACCAGATTGAGTACCACCCGCATGGAGGAGTCTTTCAGAGTACGCAGCGCCACGATCGGTTTATCGCCCATGCCAACCACTTGGGATGCATGTACGAAACGGACTCGGGGATGATTCAGCAAGCTATGTTGCTGCAGCAGAGAGGAGGTCTGGTGCTGGTCGCCGACCAGGATCAGTTTTAGCTGGGGTAAAAGAGACAGTGCCTGCACGGCGGCAGGCACTGTTTCCGAGGGGCCAATATCTCCCCCCATGATGTCTAGCGCGACAGTTTGCGTAGACAAAGGCAATCCTTAAGCGATTACCTTTTTACCGCGGTAGAAACCATCGGCAGTCACGTGGTGACGACGATGAATTTCGCCACTGGTCTGATCAACAGTCAGGGCAGCGGTGGTCAGCGCATCGTGGGAACGACGCATGCCACGCTTGGCACGGGTTTTACGGTTCTGTTGTACGGCCATTGTAGGCTAACTCCTAAATTCACTTACGTTTAAGCTCTTCAAGAACTGCAAAGGGATTCGGCCGCTCATCAGCAGGTTCGATTTCACCCCAGGTCATCTCCATGTTTCCTCTCGGGCATGCATCCAGAGAATGCATTGCGACTTGAGGCAACGAGAGGATGAGTTCATCCTCCAGGATTTGATGAAGATCTATCTCGCCGTTTTCGTCCAACTCAATGGGCTCATAAGCTTCCGGCAGTTCTTCCTCGTTTGTTCTTTCGAACAGCGGAGTGTAGATAAATTCAGCTTCACAGAGGTGTTCGAATGTCTCTCCGCAACGTTGGCAAACCAGGTCAACCTTGGCATGGGCAGTGCCTTTCATAACGGTCAACTTCTGGACATCTTTGCCAAAGTGCAGTGATACATCGATATCACTCTGCAAGCCAGCGGTTGATTCCTCCAGCCTGGGCATCTGCGACTTTTCCACTATCCCGATGTAATCGAGCAGCTTCAAGGCACTACGGACTGGATCAACCTTAACGGGCAACTTCACCTTTTGCATAGGGCGCGAATAATATAGGTCCAACAACTGATAGTCAAAGGAAAAAGTCCTTACCGCCGATGATTTTAAGCTCACAAGTCCCTAGAATGCCGGTACCTGCTTTCATCGGTAACTCGATTATGCCACAGAATCTGATCCTCGCCTCAACTTCTCGCTATCGCAAAGCCCTGCTGGAGAAGCTCGGACTCCCCTTTGAATGTGCCGCCCCCGATGTGGATGAGCAACCACTGGCTGGCGAATCCGCCGAGGCGCTGGTGGCCAGACTGGCTCGTGCCAAGGCTGATGCCATCGCAGGGCAACGTGATCACGGCTTGATCATCGGCTCTGATCAGGTGTGTGTCTGTGATGGACACATCCTCGGCAAACCGGTCACCATCGACAATGCCGTCGCCCAGCTGATGGCGGCTCAAGGTCGCAGCGTCACCTTTTACACCGGGCTGTGCGTACTTAACGCTGCAACCAATGAGATTCATCAATTGATTGAACCGTTTACGGTCCACTTTCGCGATCTCGACGAATCCGCCATTCGCCGCTATGTAGAGGCTGAACTGCCCCTCGATTGTGCGGGCAGTTTCAAATGCGAAGGGATGGGGATCGTGCTGTTCAAGGGGCTGGAGGGGCGCGATCCTAACGCCTTGATCGGTCTGCCGCTGATCGGCCTGATCGAGTTGCTGGAGCGCCACGGTATTGCCCTGCCCTGATTGCGGGTAAATAGATAAGCTAGATCGAGGATATAAAAAGCCCGGTCAATACACCGGGCTTCTGTTATCAATCAGATCGATGTCCCTTAAAGAGAGGCGTCTACAACAGCGCGCGAAGAGCCGTCATGGAGTCCACCACCGCCACTGGCCCGTGACGACTGAGGGCCTCGCGGCTATCCACCCCCCAGGTGACGCCAATGCACGGCATGGCGATTGCCTCGGCCATCGCCATATCGTGAACAGAGTCGCCGATCATGACGGCCTGACGGGGTGAAAGCTCCAACTCGTCCAGGATCTGCTCAAGCATCAGCGGATCAGGCTTGGAGCGGGCCTCATCGGCCCCACGGCTGGTCACAAACAACGGGCGCAGCCCGGTCTCATCCAATACCCGATCCAGCCCACGGCGCGATTTCCCGGTAGCGACAGCCAGTTGCAGTCCGCGTGACTGCCAGTCATGTAGCAACTCCCCTGCCCCGGCAAACAGCGGGCTGGGGGTCGCGTCGTGCAGATAGTGATGACGATAGCGATCGATGAGTGCGGCAATCTGGCGCTCATCAAAGGCACTGCCACTGCCACTGCCACTGCCACTACTTAAAGGGAACAGACGGGGCATGGCGACATCAAGGCTCAATCCGATGATCTGCCGGATCTGGGCTGGTGCAGGTACCGCCAGCTCACAATCTCTAGCAGCTCCTTGCACACAGGCAACAATCCGGCCCACCGAATCCATCAGGGTGCCGTCCCAATCGAAAATGGCGAGCCGGATATCCTGCATCAGCGTGGCAAGCCGTTGAGGAAGTTGTCGAGTTCAGGTGCCAGCGGCGCTTCTACCTGCATCTCGCGACCATCGGCCGGATGGGTGAAACTGAGCTTCCAGGCATGCAAAAAGAGCCGTTTCAGCCCTTGGCTGCGCATTTTCTCGTCAAATGCTGCTTCACCGTACTTATCGTCACAGGCGATCGGATGACCGGCATGCAGGGTGTGCACGCGGATCTGGTGAGTTCGACCGGTGATCGGGCTACATTCGACCAGAGTCGCTTCGGCAAATTGACGCACGATACGGAACCGGGTTTCGGAGGGCTTGCCATCGGCGCTGACCCGCACTACCCGTTCACCGGATTGCAGATCGTTCTTGCGCAGCGGCGCATTGACCACCTTGACGTGAGCCTGCCACTTGCCACGCACCAGCGCCAGATACTGCTTGCGCATGGTCTTGACCCGCAACTGTTCATGCAGGCTGCGCAGGGCGCTGCGTTTTTTGGCAACAAGCAATACACCAGAGGTGTCGCGATCCAGTCGATGAACCAATTCGAGGAAACGGGCTTCTGGACGCAGGGCTCTCAGCCCCTCAATAACGCCAAAACTCAGGCCGCTGCCACCGTGTACGGCCATGCCGGAGGGCTTGTTCAGCACGATCATGGCATCGTCTTCGAACAGGATCTGGCTCTCCAGACGCTGGATAACCCCGAGGTTTGCCGAAGGCAGCTCATTCTTCTCGGCAACGCGCACGGGGGGCACCCGCACCTCATCACCTGCGCAGAGTTTGTACTCCGGTTTGATGCGCTTTTTGTTTACTCGCACTTCGCCTTTACGAAGGATGCGATAGATCAGGCTCTTGGGGACGCCCTTTAGCTGAGTCTTGAGAAAATTGTCGATGCGCTGCCCGTCATGCTCAGCTTCGATGGTGAGCAGCTGCACTTGTTGTTGTATCTGTGTCATGGCGCGGATTTTAACACTGCCAGCGCCCCTTGGCTGCATGGTTTGTTGAAAAATGGCGCCTTGCTATAAAAGAGGTTTAAATGGGATAATAAACAAGGTTTTGTCATTGTGTTCAAGCCTTGTACTAAGTGGCCAAAAAGTATGCCACCCAATCCCGAAACACCGTGTATACAAGAACATGACGGTTCCCGGGTGCGAGGTACAACGCATGGAGAACACAAACATCACCGTTTATTTGTCTCCATTTCGGCATCCTTATTCATTCCTTCTCGAGAAGTGATGACCAGAACGCCCTTAGTTTGCGCCTCATGCATACCCCAACCGGGAGGTTGCCCCAGTATGCTGAAGACCCGAGGCCGGCGCTGGCAGGACCCAGATGGAGGAAATCAAAATGACACAATAATGAGAACTCAATGAAAAGAATGCTTATCAACGCAACTCAAGAAGAGGAGTTGCGCGTAGCGCTGGTTGACGGACAACAGCTCTACGATTTGGATATTGAAAGTCCGGGACACGAGCAGAAGAAAGCGAACATTTACAAGGGTAAGATCACCCGCGTAGAACCCAGCCTTGAAGCTGCTTTTGTTGACTACGGCGCCGAGCGCCACGGTTTCCTGCCGTTGAAGGAGATCGCCCGCAATTACTTCCCCTCCGGTTACTCCTATCAGGGTCGTCCCAACATCAAAGAAGTGGTCCGAGAAGGTCAGGAAGTTATCGTCCAGATCGACAAGGAAGAGCGTGGCACCAAGGGTGCAGCCCTCACCACCTTTATCAGCCTGGCAGGTAGCTACCTGGTACTGATGCCCAACAACCCCCGTGCCGGTGGTATCTCCCGCCGTATCGAGGGTGATGAGCGGACTGAACTGAAAGAAGCCCTGAGCGGATTGACCGTGCCGGAAGGCATGGGCCTGATCGTACGTACCGCAGGTGTGGGCAAGTCGCCAGAAGAGCTGGAGTGGGATCTGAACGTTCTGCTCAACCACTGGGACTCCATCCACAAAGCCTCTCAGGAGCGTGCTGCGCCGGTGCTGATCCACCAGGAAAGCAACGTCATCGTGCGTGCCATCCGTGACTATCTGCGTCGCGATGTGGGCGAGATCCTGATCGACAATCCGGTGATTTTCGAACGCGCCAAGGCCCATATCGAGCTGGTCCGTCCCGATTTCCTCAACCGCGTGAAGCTGTACAAGGGTGAAGTCGCCCTGTTCAACCACTTCCAGATTGAGAGCCAGATTGAATCAGCCTTCCAGCGTGAAGTGCGCCTCCCCTCCGGTGGCAGCATCGTTATCGATCCGACCGAAGCGCTGACCTCCATCGATATCAACTCCTCCCGCGCCACCAAGGGCGGCGATATCGAAGAGACTGCGTTGCAAACCAACCTGGAAGCCGCCGACGAAATTGCCCGTCAATTGCGTTTGCGCGACTTGGGTGGTCTGATCGTTATCGACTTCATCGACATGACCCCGGTTCGCCATCAGCGCGAAGTGGAAAACCGTCTGCGTGAAGCTGTGCATCAGGACAGGGCCCGCATCCAGCTGGGTCGGATCTCCCGTTTCGGTCTGCTGGAGATGTCTCGCCAGCGTCTGCGCCCCTCCCTCAACGAATCCAGCAGCCATATCTGCCCTCGTTGCCAGGGTCAGGGCGTGATCCGTGACAACGAATCCCTTGCTCTGTCCATCCTGCGTCTCATCGAAGAAGAGGCCATGAAGGACAACACCGAGCAGGTTCACGGCCAGGTGCCGGTGGATGTTGCCGCCTATCTGCTTAACGAGAAGCGTGCCGCCATCGCCAGTCTGGAACAGCGCAATGATGTGCGTGTTTACATCATTCCGAACCAGCATCTGGAAACCCCGCACTACGAAGTGACTCGCATTCGTCAGAACGAGATCCCGGAAGCGGCCAGCTACGAGCTGAAAACCGAGATTGCCAAGCCAGTCTACCAACCGAAGCAAGCTCAGGTGATCGAGCGTGAGCAACCGCTGCTGCAAGGCTTTGCCCAACCGGCGCAACCGGCCCCTGTTGCACCGCAACAGCCGGCGGCTCCCGTTGCTGCGGCCCCTGCCGAAGCCGGCTTCTTCAGCAAGCTGATCAAAGGCATTACCGGCCTGTTCAGCAGCGATGCAGCCCCTGCCGACGTGAAAGCGCCCGCCGAGAAACCAGCAGCTCGTGAAGCACGCAAGGATGAAGGTCAACGTCACCAGCGCGAAGAAGGCCGTGGCCGTGGTCAGCGTCCTCGTCGTGATGACAATCGTGGCAACCGCAACAATGCGGAAGCTGGCGAGAAGCGTGAAGGTGGCAACCGCGAAGCCGGTGAAAACCGCAATCGCCGTCCCCGCAAAGAGCGCGAGCCTCGTCAGGAGCGTGAAGCTCGTGGCGAAGTGCGCAGCGAACAGCGCATGGAACGTGAACCCCGTCAGGAGCGCGAGCCTCGCGAACCGCGCCAGGAACGTGCACCACGTCCGGCCCGTGAACCGCGTGCGCCCCGTGAGCCGCGCGCCGAAGTCGTTGTTGAAGCGGTAGACGCCGTTGATGCAGCTGCCGCCCAGCCACGTCAGGAAAAAGAGCAGAAAGTGGCCGAGCGCCGCGAACGTCGCCAACTGCGCAAGCAGATCCGCGTCGATGTCGCCGCTGCTGACACCCCTGCCCTGCCGGTTGACGAAGTACCAACGCAAGCTGAAGTGATCGATGCTACCGTGGGTAACGAGCAGGAAGAGCAGAGTGAAGGCCAGCGCCGTTCACGCCGTACTCCGCGCAGCCAGCGCATCGAAGGCCAACGCCGCAAGCGCATCAACGAAGATGCCCGCAGCCAACGTGACGAAGAACAGCAAGATACCACCACTCTGACCACCGCAGCCCAGGCAGATATTGCCAAAGCGCAGGTTGAAGAACCGGTAGTGCCTGTTGTTACCATCCCGAGCGCTGAAGCCGTCGCTGCTGCCCTGCAAGCCTCTGCGGCACTGACCGAGCATGTGGTTGTCGAAGCCGTTGCTGAAGAAGCTGCCGAGCAGGCTGCTGCCCAGGTTGAAGCAACTCAAACAGATGTGACCGCTAGCCCAGTTGTTGCAGCTGTCGCAGAAGTCGTGGTTGCAGCAGAGCCAGAAGTTGCTGTTGTCTCCGCTCCGACTGTCGACGTGACTGCCGCTACCGTGGTTGAAACCGCTCCGGTTGTTGAAGAAGCCCCTGCAGTCAACACTCCTGTCGTCGAAGCTGAACCGGCTGCAGTCGAAATGCCAGTTGCTGTTGTCGAAACACCTGCACCTGTCGCTGCCGTTGCGGTGGAAGAGACTCCGGTCGTGACCAAACAGGTAGCTCACGGTGCCGGCCTGCTGGCTCGTGCCCGCAAAGCATCCGCGCCGATGGCAACCCCTGCCGAAGCCCCTGCCCTGCCTGCTCGTGAGCCGGTTAACTACCCGCCGCTGGTACGCAACGAAGTGAGCACATCCGGTCGTCATGGTGGCAGCACAGCCGCCGTCAACGTGGCCACCTGCCCGGCCGGTCGCCCCTAAGCAACCCGGGTTGACCCCCTAAACAAAAGCCACACCAACCGGTGTGGCTTTTTTATTTCTCTTTTCCCCTGTGCACTCACAGACACATTAATACCCATGTTCTGCAAAGCAGCTTTGTCTGTTATCTCTCTATCATTGAACACTGCGTTAACTCATGTTTACTTTTTCACGTAACAGAGAATGCCAGTTTTTCAGCGCCTGTGTTCAGCATGAGGCCAACTGATTTTGTCTGTTTAACATCTTGTTTGTTGGCATACAAAAGCTGTATATATGACGATCTACAATAGGCTGGTGTGGGGTTCAAGATTCATTTGATATGGAACCGTCTGGTTCAATGCATACTTGCCAACCAGGGCATTCGGTTGTACCGAAACCTGAGTCCACCCTTTCGCAGAAATGAGGAGGTTTGTCATATAGCAAACCTGCCTCAGGTCTTGTTCAACTGATTATCAACTCAGGTTGCATCTACACAGATGCACATATAGGTAACTGTCGGTTGATATAGATTTGCTTTCCGGGAACTAGCCAGCTCCCCTATCCTAGCGGCAGCACAATCTATACACGGGATATTGGTTACGGCCCTTCCCCACACAATTAAGTGTTGAAACTGAGCCTGACGCTGGCCCTGATACGCGAGAATTCAGTAACCGCTGCTCAACGATTCTGTTTAAAAGGCATATAAAAATGCCGCCCGGCTTTGCAACCGGGCGGCATTGAACTGCTTGCTTTGAAAGTGGAATGACTATCAGGCTGTAGCCAGCTTGGCCTGCTCTTCGCCGCGTTTGAGCATGGCGTAGGAGACACCGGTCAGCAGCGAGCCTGCCGCAATCGCCACGATATACATCATGACGTTGCTAATGGCGTGCGGAATGAACAGCACGAACAGGCCGCCGTGGGGTGCCATCAGCTCACAGCCGAACAGCATGGAGAGCGCACCGGTCAGGGCGCCGCCGACCATGCAGGCCGGGATAACGCGCATCGGATCCTTGGCGGCAAACGGAATGGCCCCCTCGGAGATAAAGCACAAACCCAGCACAAAGGAGGCCTTGCCCGCTTCCTGCTCCGCCTTGATGAACTTGGTGCGGGCCAGGAAGGTGGCGATGCCCATGCCTAGCGCCGGCACCATACCGGCGGCCATCACCGCAGCCATCGGGGCGTAGGTTTTGGAGGCCAGCAGGCCGACCCCGAAGGCGTAGGCCGCCTTGTTGACCGGGCCGCCCATGTCGAAGCACATCATGGCCCCGATGATGACACCCAGCAGCACGGCGTTGGCAGAGCCCATGTTGTTGAGGAAGGTAGTCATGGCATTCATGATGCCGGCCACCGGGCCACCCACCACATAGATCATCACCAGACCGGTAAAGAGGCTGGCAAAGAGCGGAATGATCAGGATGGGCTTGAGCGCTTCCAGAGTCACCGGCAGGCGCACCTTGTCACTCAGGTATTTGGCACTGTAACCGGCCAGGAAACCGGCGACGATGCCGCCGAGGAAACCGGCGCCCAGCGAGCTTGCCAGCATGCCGCCTATCATGCCGGGGGCGAGACCCGGGCGGTCAGCGATGGAGTAGGCAATGTAACCGGCCAGCACCGGGATCATCAAGGCGAAGGCTGAGCCACCACCGATCTTCATCAGAGCGGCGGCCAGAGTGCCTTCCACCTTGAACGCCTCGATACCGAATACGAACGAGAGCGCGATGATAAGGCCACCCGCCACCACCATCGGCAGCATGAAGGAGACGCCGGTCAGCAGATGCTTGTAGGGGCCTGCTTTTTCCTCTTTCTTGGGCTGGCTGGCACCGCTGTGGCGATAGAGTGTCGCCTCGTTCCACGCCTTGTCGAGCTCGGCGCGGGTTTTCTTCAGCGCAGCGCCCGTGCTGGTGCGATAAACCGGCTTACCATCGAAACGGGCCATGTCCACCTCGATATCGGTGGCGAGGAACACCAGATCGGCAGAAGCAATCTCCTCGGCAGTCAGGGCGTTCTGGGCACCGACCGAGCCTTGGGTCTCGACGCGGATCTGGTAACCCAGCTGTTTGGCCATGGTCTCCAGCGCTTCTGCCGACATAAAGGTGTGGGCCACACCGGTCGGACAGGCGGTCACCGCCACAATGCGCTTGCCAGCGGCGGCCGGTTTGGCGGCTGCGGGCGCGGCTTGATGACGATAGACGCTGGCGCCGCTGGTTGCGGCTTCCAGCAAGGCAGCCGGATCCTGCAGGGCGAGATCCATGCTGCCCTGATAGACTCGCTTGCCATCATAGGCGGCGAGATCCACCGGGGCACTGGCAACAACCAGCACCAGATCGGCGGCGGCAATCTGCTCCTTGCTCGGTACTTGGCGGGGCTGCATGCTGGAGCCGACGTCGAGGGTGAGTTCCCAGCCAGCCAGTTTGGCCTGCTGTTCTATCCGTTTTGCAGCGAGAAAGCTGGTGGCAATGCCCGCAGGGCAAGCCGTAACCAAGATTGCTTTCATTGGGCATCTCCTGAGTTTTCCATTGAGGGGGTATTGCATTGAACTTGTGCCAGCTCATCCAGAGGCTGTACGCGCACCTGTTCAAGTAAGGGGTTGAGCACACTGATATCGTTAAAGCCTACCGCCACCTGACTAACCGCCAAGGCCGAGACGGCGGTGGCCAGCCGCAGGGTCTGCTCCGGCGCCCAGCCAAGGCTCAGACCATGGGCGAGACCAGCGACCAACGAGTCGCCAGCACCCACAGTGCTGACCACCTGCATCCGCGGCGGAATAGCCTGCCAGACGGCATCCGGGGCAAACCAGATGAGGCCATCGGCGCCGTTGGAGATCACCACGTTGGGGATGCCGCTTGCCTGCAGCGCGCGGGCACACTCGGCCTGCTCGCTCAGGGTCTTGATGGGGCGCCCCGCCCACTGGCTCAGCTCTTCCAGGTTGGGTTTGACTAGGGTCGGCGCCGCCTTGATCCCTTCGCTTAACGCCGCGCCGCTGCAATCAAAGATCACCTGCTTGCCCTTGGCCTTGAGCAGACGGATCAGATGGGCGCAGTAATCGGGAGCCACCCCTTTGGGCAGGCTGCCCGCCAGCACGAACCAGTCGGCGTGAGGTGCCAACTCGTCGATGGCCAGCTCCAGCGCGCTCACTTCCCCTTGCTGGATGGTGAGCCCCGGCAGGTTGAGATCGGTAACCCGACCGGACTGCTCGGAGATCTTGACGTTGATGCGGGTGCTGCCCGCCACGCGCACAAAGTGATCATCCAGCGCTCGCTCAGCAAACAGGGAGACAAAACTCTGTTCATTGTCAGCGCCCAGCCAGCCGGTCACACCCACTTCACGGCCCAAGTCCTTGAGCACCATGGCGACGTTGATCCCCTTGCCTGCGGCACGCAGGTTGGCCTCGCTCACCAGATTGACCTCGCCCAGGCTCATCTCTTCGAGACGGGTAGTGAGATCGAGGGCGGGGTTGAGGGTAATGGTGACAATCTTCATCAATGCGCCCCCTCGCCGAGACCAGCGGCAATCGCCTCACCGATCCCCTTGAGGGCGGCTTCGGCATCTGCCCCTTCGGCGCGAAACGCCAGACGATGCCCGCACTTGACCCCAAGGCCAATCACCTTCATCAGGCTCTTGGCGGAGACCGCTTCGCCGCTACCATCCAGATTGGCAACCCGGATGTCGGATTCAAACTCTTTGGCCACCTTGACCAGCATGGCGCCCGGACGGGCGTGCAGACCGTGGGGGTTGATGATGGTGAAGGTTTCACTAAGACCGCTCGCTGGCCCTGCCTGCAACATGGCCAACCCGTCGCTGCCTGCCAGCGTCGCCAGCTGACCAGCGGCCGCCAGTTTGGCCAGATTCTCCAGCTGCGGCAGATGGCTGCTATCTGCGGCGCACAACAGCAGCATGGCGTTGACCGGCAACTCCCCAGCGCACAGTGCGCGGCTCGGGGTGGCCAGCACCCACCCGGTCTGGGCTGCTTGCGCCCGGGCGAGCCAGACGCCCTCGCCCAGATAGGCGGGATCGCTTGCCAACAGGGCGCTTACCATGGCGGCATCGCCCCAGCCCGCCGATTTGGCGCGGGCGGCTGCTCCCAGCAGCAGTTGGTCGCGATCATCGGCCGGGAAGTCAGCCAAGGTCAGGTATTGCACCTCTTTGGCGGCAGTGGCGCCAGTCAGGATGTTGATGATGGTGTCGGCATCGGTGGCCTCTTTGAGCTGGGCAGCCGCCTGCTCGTCACCCAGCACATGGGTGAGCTGGCGCAAAATGCCCAGATGCTCGTCGGACTTGGCGGCGATGCCGATGGCGACATAGGCGATCTGCCCCTCATCCCACTCGATACCATTGGGGAACTGGGCCACCATGACGCCGGTGCTCTTCACCAGATGACGGGTATCGGTGGTGCCGTGGGGAATGGCGATGCCGCTGCCAAGATAGGTGGCATGCTGCGCCTCGCGGGCCAGCATCCCATCCACATAGCCCGCTTCCACCAGACCGGCTTCGGTCAGTTTGCCTGCCAGCAGGGCAATGGCGTCCGACTTGGTCGCCACCGACTGCCCCAGCAAGATCTGCTCTCGCGCCAACTTCAACATAGAGACTCTCCATCAGGTTCCGGCCACGCCGGTACGTCACAATTGAACATTCGGGTAACTCGCCAGCTGACAATAGACCCGAACACGGTTCACTGTGATCGGTGCCCGATTTTCAGGCCACTGGGTCTCTTCGTTGCTGACAGGCTGAATCGTTTCACTTACACTCAGACTGAATCGTTTCAGCGAATTGATCAAGTACCCACAAAGAGTGCTTTTCAATGATATGATCCCGCGCACACTTTTCGGTGCCCTCACCCGGCAGTGACCGTGGGTCTTGCAACTCAAACAGAGCCAATATGATGAAACTGGATGAAATCGCCGCCCTCGCCGGTGTCTCGCGCACCACGGCAAGCTATGTGATCAATGGCAAGGCCGACCAATACCGCATCAGTCAGGCCACCCGCGACAAGGTGATGGCCGTTGTCACCGCCCACAACTACCAGCCGGACAGCCGTGCCGCCTCCCTGCGCGGCGGTCAGACCAGGACCCTCGGCTTTATCCTGCCCGACCTTGAGAACGCCAGTTACGCCAAGCTGGCCAAGCGGCTGGAGCAGGGGGCGCGGGCGCAGGGATATCAGCTGCTGATCGTCTGCTCGGAAGATGATCCCGCCACCGAAAAAGAGCTGGCCCAGATGCTGGTGAGCCGCCATGTGGATGCCCTGCTGGTGGCCAGCTGCCTGCCGCCGGACGACCCCTTCTACGGTAAATTGCAGGCGCAAGGCAGCCAGATCCTCGCCATCGACCGGGCGATGGCCGCCGACAAGTTCGTCACCGTCGCCAGTGAAAACGAGAAAGCGAGCTTTGATCTCACCAGCTCCCTGCTTACCCCGACCTTGCGCCATATCGCCTTGATCACCGCGCTGCCAGCACTCACGATCAGTCAGGAGCGCAAAGCCGGTTTCGAGCAGGCGGTCGCCAGTCACAGCGCGGCTCGCCATCTGTGCGAGGGGGATCACTTCTCCCGTCTTGAGGGGTATCGCCTGATCAAAGATCTGCACCAGCAGCTGGGTCAACTGCCCGAAGCGCTGATCACTACCTCCTATATCCTGATGGAGGGGGTACTCGACTACCTGTTGGAGCAAGAGATCGATATGAGCCAGCTCGCCATGGCCACCTTCGGGGACGATCGGCTACTTGACTTCCTCCCCTTTGGCATCAACTCCCTGCCCCAGCAGCACGACGCGCTGGCGAGCCAGGCGCTGGATCTGGCGCTTAAGGCGGTGAATGGCGACTACCAGAGCGGGCTGCACTATGTGAGCCGCACCCTCAAGCGCCGTCGCTAACCTGACCGTTGCAGACCCGATTTGCTGTCAATGGGTGGGTAAAGCGAACAGATGACAATAAGGCTGCCAGGATTGGCAGCCTTATTGTTTTCCCCACAACCCTACCCGCCCGCTTTGCTTTCTCTACCGTCTGCCCGACTAAACAACCGGCCTCCACACTCCTTTCACCCCGCAACTAAACGCCAATGCCACGACAAGGCACTCCCCCATGCGTGCTGCAACCACTTGGCTGACCTGTATCAATAGCCCCTGCCAGTCATTTTTTCGGTGCCTTTTTCTGCAATTAGCCATCACTGTCATCATTTATTTCCACTTGTTGCCACCAGCCAGCACAAGATCCGCATAAAAGGGGTTGTTTCCGCTATTTTGATCCGCTAACGTGGCAACCATCTTTTACAACTGACAGGTTTTAGGTACAGATGTTCCCGTTCCGATATTGCTAGCCTCCGGCCCTATCACCGGAGGCACCTTCTGATAACGCCAATTGGCCCCCTCTTGTTGACGTCACTGCTGACATCGCCTGTTTGCACTGACACCGCTACGTTCGGATGGATAACATGAATACCAAAACTCTGGGTTGTACCCTGTTGATTGCCGGTACCACCATAGGTGCCGGCATGCTGGCCCTGCCGCTGGCCTCCTCCTCCCTCGGCGGCCCCGCCACCCTGATGTTGATGGTCGGCCTCTGGGCCCTGATGGCCTTCACCGCCATGCTGCAAGTAGAGGCAAGCCTCAACACCGGCAAGTGGTACCTGCACCAGCTGGCGGATCATCTGCTCGGCCCCTGGGGCAAGCGCATCGCCTCCTTCTGTATCCTGATGCTGTTCTACTCGCTGGCCTCCGCCTACATCAGCGGTGGTAGCAGCCTGCTGGCACAGGCGCTGGCCGATGCAGGCATGACCCTCAGCCAAGAGCAGGCCGCTTGGGCCTTTACCCTGCTGTTTGGCGGCATGGTCTGTGTCGGCACCCGCTCGGTGGATTACCTCAACCGGCTGATGTTCACCGTCAAACTGGTGATCATGGTGGTGGTGCTGGCGTTGCTGCTACCACGCACCGAAGGGCAGCATCTGCTCTCGATGCCGCTGGGTCAGGGCCTGTTGCTGGCGGGCCTGCCGGTCATCTTCACCTCGTTCGGCTTTCACGGCTCCATTCCGAGCGTGATGCTCTACCTCGGTGACTGCCCCAAGCAGTTGCGTCGGGTCTTTGTCTGGGGCTCAGCCCTGCCGCTGATCCTCTACGTGCTGTGGCAGGTGGCGATCCTCGGTCTGCTCGGCCAGCAAGCCCTGCTGCAAACCGGCGGCGCGCTGGACAGCCTGCTGGCCAACGTCGGCAAGCTGGTGAGCTGGCCTGCGTTTAATCAGGCGATGCACCTGTTTGCCGATCTGGCACTCGCCACCTCCTTCCTCGGGGTAACGCTGGGGCTGTTCGACTTTATGGCCAAGGCAACCCGCCGCAAGGACAACTGGCAGGGCCGCACTCAGACTGGCCTCATCACCTTCGTGCCGCCATTGCTGTTTGCCCTCTACTTCCCGCAGGGCTTTATCATGGCCCTCGGCTACGCAGCCATTGCGCTGGCGATCCTCGCGGTACTGCTGCCGGTGGCGCTGGTGTGGCAGAGCCGCAAACAGGCGCCTGCCCACCACTACCGCGCCCCGGGTGGCGTAGTGGCGCTTGGAGTGGCCGCCGCCATGGGCGTGCTGATCGTCGGCGTCCAGATCAGCGTCAGCCTTGGAATGCTGCCAGCGCTGTAATCCCCGATACTGAATGCCCCAAATAGCAAAGCCCCGCCAATTAACTTGGCGGGGCTTTTTGTTGGAAAAGAAATCAAGTTGGATACAGGCATCCGCCATTAATTAAGAGAGCGCCCCTTACCAAACAAACACCCAAACCTTCAGCTATATACCGACCTTTTTACTACCCAACCCTGAATAATCAGTTCAAAAACCGTTCATGCCCCTTCGCTACACTGCCCGCTCGTTTATCGCTATCAGGAGTTAGAAAACAATGATGTTGCACCTCAAGAAGAGCACCCTTGCCCTCGTCCTGCTTGCCGCCAGCGGCGCACTCAGCGCAGCCGAAATCGCCAACAACAATATTACCGAGGCGGAGATCAAGGCCGCGCAGGATGGTTGGGGCGCGGCGCTCATCAAGATCAGCGATGACTATCGCGCCGGTGGGATTGAGCGCGCCAAGGCGACCGCCGAGTCGGTGCTCGACAGCGCTTATGGCTACCAGCAGGGGTCGGTGCTGTTCAAACCCACCCTTGCCGGTGGCGAGCAGACCTTTCGCACCAACCGCGAGGGGGCGCTGGCCTACTTTGTCGGCAACAACAGCGCCTATCCGGCCGATAGCGGCTTTGCCCTGAAAAACTGGCAGAGCTATCGCTATGACAATGCCGCCGTCTATATCAATGGCGACATGGCGCTGACCATGGGCAAGGTACATCTGGTGGATCGCGACAACAAGGAGACCACTGTCGACAAGACCTGGGGTTTCAAGAAGGGAGATGATGGCAAGGTGCGCATCGTGCTGCACCACTCCTCCCTCCCTTACGAGGGGTAATGGCGGGGCTCTGCCCACCATCAACACGGTCAAAAAACAGCCATGCCACTTCGGCAGGGCTGTTTGTTTTGCGCCTGCGCTGGGCCGATGGCGAGTGAGTGGATGACAGTCGTGCTAAGGCAGTTTGCTGCTACCCTCAAGGCAAGCCATTGAGATGCCGAGCAATATCGCGTCTCGGAACACCAGCCACTCGTTATCATCACACAAGGAGCCAGATACCATGACCATACTGCCTGTTTACGCGGCCCTGCTCGCGCTGCTTTTTGTGTTGCTGAGCATTCGTACCATTCGCACCCGCCATAGCCGCAAGGTGGCGCTGGGGCATGGCGATGACCCCGCCATGTTGCGCGCCATGCGGGTACACGCCAACTTTGCCGAGTATGTCCCCCTCGCCCTGCTGCTGGTCTATTTCGTTGAAACCGGCAGCCATGCCCCCTGGCTGGTTCATTTGCTGGGGAGCGCCTTGCTGCTTGGCCGCCTCTGCCATGCATTTGGCATGAGCCGCACGCCGGAGAACTTCCGTTATCGGGTTGTGGGAATGGGGCTGACCTTCACTGTGATCCTGGTGAGCGCGGCCCATATCCTGATCACGGCGCTGCTCCCCTGACCCGGCCGTCACGAATAGCTGGCGAAGCGGTCTGGCAGCCATCCCTATCGGCTATTCTTCACTGCACAGATAGTCGCAACAGTGCTGCTTAAATAAGCCCGATTCAGGAGTGCGATATGAAGTGGATTGGCTGGTTACTGCTTGTCGGGCTGACTCCCGTTGCCCACGCAACCCCGCTGAAGCTGGCGGCAGCGGTCGAACACACTGCGATATTGCGCCCTTTTATTCATGACTGGTTTGGCCGGGCCGGCATCGACTTTCAGTTGATCCCCTGCACTTATGCCCGCTGCGAAAAGTTGATTGAGGCAGATCATGCCGTCGATGGCGATATGGCCCGGATCAAGGGCTTTGATCAGACCTATCCCCACTTGCTGCAGATCGGTGCCCCCATCTCAGAGGTGGCGATTTATAGTCAGCCAAGGGATAACCCGAGCTGGCCCCCTGCCAAGGGTACCGTGATTGGCTGCCTGCGTGGCATCCAGTGGTGCGAGCGCTTCCTCGGCAACTATCAGGTCATCTGGTTGAACGATGAGAAGCAAGGGCTTGCCCAACTGCATCGAGGCAAAGTGGACTGGCTCATCAAGATGCGCCCTGCCTCTCAACCTGCACTGGCGTCCCCCTGGCAGAAGATCACCAAAGAGCAGGTCTTTCTCTATCTCGATAAAAAGCACCGGGCGGAAATTGCAGCCCTGCTCAAGGTACAGCTGGCGTTTATCAATAACGGCCGCTGGCTGGCGATGCAAAAGCAGTACCTCTCCGCCATCTAGCGTTGCTCTCGCTGCACCACACAGTGCCGATTGCATGTCTGAAAAAACAAAAAGCCCTGCCAGATTGGCAGGGCTTTTTCAGTCAACCGCATAGCTGGGGAGTCAAGCTCCCGAGCCGCTTACTGGTTGTGGGTAGAGCGACGTGGACGACGGGCCTGAGCCGGTTTGCCAGCGCCATCAGCCGGACGCTGACCACCTTGCGGCTTGGGCTTGCCACCGTTACCGGTACGTGCACCACCCGCATTGCCATTGGAGGCGGAACGACCGGCACCTTGACGCTGGCCTTGACCTTGCGGACGCGGCGCACGGCGCTGCTCGCTCGGATCGCGGGGCTCTTTGCGCAGCGGCGCACCGATACCACGGGCGATGTTGTCGAGGGTCTCGCGGGAGGCTTCAAAACCGGCTACCTGCTCGCACGGGATGTTCTGCTTGGTCAGACGCTCGATCGCCTTGATAAGCTTCCCTTCATCGGCAGCCACCAGCGAGATGGCGTGACCGGCAGCACCGGCACGACCGGTACGACCGATGCGGTGAACGTAATCTTCCGCCACGTTCGGCAACTCGAAGTTGACCACTTGCGGCAGCTTGTCGATGTCAAGACCACGGGCGGCGATGTCGGTCGCCACCAGCACCTTGACGCTACCATCCTTGAAGCCGGCCAGTGCGCGAGTACGGGCACCCTGGCTCTTGTTACCGTGGATGGCGGCGGCGCTGACGCCGTTCTTGTCGAGGGTTTCGGCAACGCGGTTGGCCATATGCTTGGTACGGGTGAACACCAGTACCTGCTGCCAGTTGTTGCTGGTGACCAGATGGCTCAGCAGCGCGATCTTGTTGGCCTTGTCGCACGGATGCACCAACTGCTCGATACGCTCGGCAGTACTGTTGCGCGGGGCCACTTCGATCACCGCCGGGTTATCCAGCAGACCGGTGGCCAGTTCGCGGATCTCGTCGGCGAAGGTGGCGGAGAAGAGCAGGTTCTGACGCTTCTTCGGCATCAGGGCCAGGATGCGGCGGATGTCGCGAATAAAGCCCATGTCGAGCATGCGATCCGCTTCGTCCAGTACCAGGATTTCCACCTCGTCAAACTTGACGGCGTTCTGGTTGTAAAGATCCATCAGGCGGCCAGGACAGGCCACCAGCACGTCCAGACCACGGCGAGTCGCCATCATCTGCGGATTGATGCTGACGCCGCCGAACACCACGTGGCTGCGCATCGGCAGGTGTTTGCCGTAGTTACGCACGCTCTCGCCCACCTGGGCGGCCAGCTCGCGAGTCGGGGTCAGCACCAGCGCACGAATGCGGTTCGGAGAAACCTTGCGCTTGCTCTCCATCAGACGTTGCAGCATCGGCAGGGTAAAGCCTGCGGTCTTGCCGGTCCCTGTTTGGGCCGCCGCCATCAGATCGCGGCCAGCCAGAACGGCGGGGATCGCTTGCTGCTGAATGGGAGACGGGGTGTCGTAGCCTTGTTCGGCAACGGCACGCAACAAGGGTTCGGCCAGACCGAGGGAAGTAAAACTCATAATTACCTGCTAGAGATAGGGGCGCCGGGGATTTGTGGTGGGGCTCCTCTGCTGAGCCGATGCCATCTCACAAGATCTGGGCCTATTGAGAAAACAACGATTTCCCCGGGGAGCAGAGCAAAGGGGAAAGAATAGAGGCGCAGTCTAACGGAGTTGCCCGGGATAAACGAGAAAAATGTGATGTTCCTCCCAGCACGAACAGAAAATCCCCCACCCCCCCCCCCGAATAATCCCGTTGATTGATGTAGCACGCACCACACTATTAACTGGCAACACAATATCAGCCCTCGCAGGCATGGCTCGCAGGGCAAAAGCACGGGATAAAAGAACACAATAACGAGGTTTAGCTATGACCACGCCATATCGTCCCCGCGGCAGCTGGCAGGCAAGGATTGGCCTGCTGCTTCTGCTGCTAAGCCCTGTGCTGCAGGCCAGTCAGACCCTGACCGTGGCCTGGAGCCACTGGCCCCCCTTCAGCCAAATCAACAACCGGGGTGAGCTGGATGGGCTGGATGTCAGCCTGACCCGCCAGATCCTCACCCAGGCGGGCTTTGCCCCCAAGTATCGCGAACTTCCCTGGGCGCGGGCACTGCATCTGGTAGAACACGATCAGCTGGATGTGGCGATGGCCGCCCTCCCTCTGCCGGAGCGCCAGAGTTATGCCCGCTTCTCGACCCCCTACCGCCAGAGTGCCTATGTGCTGCTGAGCAATGACCCGATTCCCGGCCATCAGGATCGCTGGGCGCAGCTCGATAATCTGCCCGCGCTGTGCAACGAGAAAGGGCTCAAGATAGGCAAGTTGCGCGGCACCCGCCCCATGCATCAGATGGATAGCTGCCCGGCGCTTAAAATGGCGACCGAATACAACGCCGATGAGCGGATGATCGATCTGCTGCTGGCCCGCCGCCTCGATGGCATCATCATGGAGTGGCAATATGCCCGCTACCGGCTGGCCCAGCTGGGGGCCGAAGAGTTTATCAGCTGCCAGCTGTTGCTACACCACCAGCCGGTCAGCCTGATGTTTGCCAAAAACAGCGTGAGCGAAGAACAGATCCTCAAAGTCAACGAGGCCATTCATGCCTTGCCCAAACCCCACAACAAGTTCTCGCCCCCCAGGTGTCGCCTCAATGCCGATCCGGGCGCCGCGGATCTGCTGACCCGCACTCTCCGCAAGCATTGACGGGATAAGCCGCCACCTGAAATAGCAAAGGCGACCCGAAGGTCGCCTTTTTGGTATTGTCGAACTTGTTCCCCGAACAGGGAGCGCTCAGTCGATAAGCAGCAACAGGGATCAGCGCAGCTGCGGGGTATGGGTCAACACCCCCTGGTTCTGGGCGCGATGACGCAGCAGGTGATCCATCAACACCAGCGCCAGCATGGCTTCGGCGATGGGCACGGCGCGAATGCCGACACAAGGATCGTGACGGCCCTTGGTGATCATCTCGATTGCCTCGCCTTCGGTATTGATGGTCTTGCCCGGCACAGTGATGCTGGAAGTCGGTTTGAGCGCCATGCTTACCACGATATCCTGGCCTGACGAGATCCCACCCAGAATGCCGCCCGCATGGTTGCTGGCAAAGCCCACCGGGGTCATCTCGTCGCGATGCTCGGAGCCTTTTTGCTCCACTACCGCAAAGCCGTCACCGATCTCAACCCCTTTCACCGCATTGATGCCCATCATGGCATGGGCAATGTCGGCGTCGAGACGGTCAAACACCGGCTCACCCAGGCCCACCGGCACATTGCGCGCAATGACCTGCACCTTGGCACCGATACTGTTGCCCTCTTTTTTCAAGTCGCGCATGTATTGATCGAGCTCTTCCAGCTTGCCCGCATCGGGGAAGAAGAAGGGATTCTGCTCGATCTGCGCCGCGTCAAACGCCTCAGCCTTGATGGGGCCGAGCTGGGAGAGAAAACCGGTGATCTCGATGCCATGCACCTGTTTCAGGTACTTCTTGGCGATCGCACCCGCCGCTACCCGCATCGCGGTTTCGCGGGCGGAGGAGCGACCACCGCCGCGATAGTCCCGCTGACCATACTTCTGGTGGTAGGTGTAGTCAGCGTGACCCGGCCGGAACAGATCCTTGATGTCGGAGTAATCCTTGGAGCGCTGATCGGTATTCTCGATGAGCAGTCCGATGGAGGTGCCGGTGGTCTTGCCCTCGAACACCCCGGAGAGGATCTTCACCTCGTCCGGCTCGCGGCGCGGCGTGGTGTAGCGGGAGGTACCGGGCTTGCGCCGATCCAGATCCCCCTGCAGATCCGCTTCGCTTATCTCCAGCCCCGGCGGGCAACCATCGACCACGGCCCCCAGCGCCAGGCCGTGGCTCTCGCCAAAGGTAGTGACCCGAAAGAGTTGACCAAAACTGTTCCCTGCCATGCGCGCTCCTGCTTAGTTCTTGTAGATGGCGAAATGATCCTGATACTGCACCAGCTCGTCACGGGTCATCACAAAGACGCCATGACCGCCGTTTTCGAATTCAACCCAGGTAAAGAGGATCTCGGGGAACTGGGCTTCCAGATGGATCATGCTGTTGCCCACTTCGACCACCAGCACGCCGTTATCCTTGAGGAAATCTGCCGCATGGGCCAGCAGACGCTTGGTCAGCTTGAGACCATCGGAGCCGGACGCCAGCGCCAGCTCGGGCTCGTGACGGAACTCGTCTGGCAGATCCGACATATCTTCGGAGTCCACATAGGGCGGGTTGGAGACGATGAGATCGTACTTGTCGCCCGCCGGCAGATCGCGGAACAGGTCAGAACGGATCGGAATGACCTGCTGCTCCAGCCCGTGATCGTTGATATTGCGCTCGGCAACGTTCAGCGCATCGATGCTGATGTCGATGGCATCGACTTCCGCTTCCGGGAACTCGTGGGCCATGATGATGGCGATGCAACCGGAGCCGGTGCACAAGTCCATGATCCGGGTCGGTTCATGTTTGAGGAAGGGCGCGAAACGGTTGGCAACCATCTCGGCAATGGGGGAACGGGGAATGAGCACCCGCTCGTCCACGTAGAACTCCCAACCGGCATACCAGGCCTTGTTGGTCAGGTAGGCGGCCGGTACCCGCTCCTGTACGCGGCGGATAATCAGTTCTGCGATACGGTGACGCTCGCTGCTGGTGAGACGGGAGTGGCGCATCGCCGGGTCTACATCCGGTGGCAGATGTAACGCGGGCAGTACCAGCTGCACAGCTTCATCCCAGGCGTTGTCGGTTCCATGACCGTAAAAAATCCCGGCGTCGTTGAAACGACTCATGGCCCAACGCAACATGTCCTGGATGGTGTGCATCTCGGCAACCACCTCATCGATAAATATCTTGTCCAAATCCACCTCCAAGTCGAGTAATATCCGGCCCGAGCCCCGTTTACGTTGCGGGCAAGACGCATACCTAATACATGAGCATCTGATGAAAAAAACGCCCTCACCGACAGACGAGGAAACCCTGCTGTTCCGCGATGCGATAAAAGGTACCCGGAAAATCAAGCAAGATACCATAAGGGCCGAGTTACGCCCGGTCAAGCAGAAACGCGAATTGCGCGAAACCCGCGAAAAGCTTGGGGTTGACCACTATTTCAGCGATGAGTATCAGCCCCATCTCGACGATGATGGGCCGACCCGTTACGTGCGGGAAGATGTGTCAAAATTCGAGCTGAAAAAGCTCAAGCGAGGCATTTATCCGCCGGAGATCTATCTCGATCTGCACGGCATGAATCAGCAGCAGGCAAAACAGGAGCTGGCCGCCCTGCTCACCCTCTGCCAGAAAGAGAACATTCACGTCGCCTCGGTGATGCACGGCATCGGCAAACATATTCTCAAGCAGCGCATTCCCAGCTGGCTGGCCCAGCACCCCAATGTGCGCGCCTTCCATCAGGCCCCCCGCGAATGGGGCGGCGACAGCGCCATTCTGGTGTTGCTGGATATCGAAGAGTAGTTAGCCAAACGACCACACTATACTGAATATCAATATGTTATTCGCCGTGGAGGTCGCATGTTTACACAGGGTTCCCATGCCGACATAAAGTCATCTCTCGACGCCATCGGCGCTGCCGTAGCGGTGTTCAGCCTCGACAAGGATGATCACTTTGTGCTGGTCTCTGCCAACGATACCTTTGCCAAGGCGTTCGAGCTGGATGTCCTTGGCAGCATTGGCAAACAGCTGAGCGAGATGTTTCCCCGCTACATCACCAATACCATCGAGCCGCCAATGCACGAATGTGTGCGCATGCAGACCGGGCTCGAGAGCGAGCTGCCCATCGACAGCCTCTCGCGCACCAGTTGGTGGCGCTTTATTCTCTCCCCGATCATCCCCGAGCAGACACGGATCAACCGGATCATCGTCACCGCCATCGACATCACCGCCAGGATGCAGCTGGAAGAGGCGCTCACCACCAGTCGCCGTCGCTTCGAGGCAGTGGTCAACTCCGCCTATGACGGCATCATCAGTGTCAGCAGCGAGTCACGCATCGAGCTTATCAACACAGCCGCCTGCGAGATGTTCGGCATCGACGAAAGCTATCTCGGCAAGCGGCTGGAAACCCTGCTTCCCCAGCGTTTTCGCGCCAATCACGAGACCTATTTCAAAGCCTTCAGCAGCTCCCCCATCAATTCGCGCCCGATGCATGCCCGCGCCTCGGTGATGGGGCTGCGCCGCGATGGCAGCGAATTTCCGCTGGAGGTGACCATCGCCAAGATCAATCTGGGCCCGACCACCGAGATGACCGCCATCTTGCGGGATATCTCGGAGCGAGCCCGACTGGTGGAGGAGTTGAAGGTTGCCGCTACCACGGATCCCCTCACCGGCATTGCCAACCGGCGCCGCTTCAACGAGCTGGTCAACGCCGAGATGCAGCGCTGCCAGCGTTTCGGCCATACCATGAGCCTGCTGCTGATCGATATCGACCACTTCAAGGAAGTCAACGACACCTTTGGCCATCAGCAGGGGGATTTGGCGATCCTGAGTCTGGTGAAACGGATCAGCAAACAGCTGCGGGAGGTGGACATGCTGGGTCGCTGGGGTGGCGAAGAGTTTATCGTGCTGCTGCCGGAAACCTCCCTCGAGCTCGCCTGGGCCAGCGCCGAGCGGATCAGGCTCGCCATCGAATCCCAGCACCATGCACTGGACGGGGCTCTTGAGATCTCCCTCACCATCAGTATCGGGATCAGCGCCAGCAAGGGCAGCCATGACACTGTAGAGAAGATGGTTAGACGAGCCGACACCGCCCTCTATCTGGCCAAAAAGCAGGGGCGCAACTGCTGCCGCAAAGAGGAGCAGGAGCCGACTTAAGGACGCACGCCCCTGCCCTCTGGTGACACTGCTAACCTGTGCCTGCAGAGATAGCCAACCGCAGCGAACACAATAAAGCAGCGCGACTCTCTTCAGTAGCGCTGCTTTATTCGTTCTGCCTTTGGTGCACTCTTCAATCACCACCATCAAGAGGACGGCTAAAGCGCAGTGGACCACCATCAGCCAGAGAGAGCCTCACCGACAGCATGCCGCCGTTGGGCAATTGCCACTCGAAGAAGTCATCAAATCCGGCAATCGTTACGGCGCGGATCACCTTGGCGACGACACCATGCGCCACCAGTAGTATCCGTTCCCCTTGCATGGTCGAAGCAAGTTCCGTGAGTCCCTGCGAGACTCGGGCAATCACCTCATCAATGGTTTCACCACCGGGAGGAGCTTCAGCCCAGCGCCGGGTGATATTGCGCGCCCACAGTTCGGGATAGCGTGTTCTTGCCTCTACCTGCGTCAGCCCTTCAAACTGACCGACATCCCGCTCACGAAAGGCTGGCACAAGCTCCACAGGCAATCCCAACTGGCGAGACAAGATGGCAGCGCTCTCCCTTGTTCGCAGTAGGGGAGATGCCAGCAACCGATCAAACGGCTGCTGTGCCACAGCCACCTTCTCAGCCAGACTAGAGATCTGGTGCACGCCATCGTCATTGAGCCCGATATCCAACGCGCCCTGATAACGCCCTTCCGCATTGGCCTGCGTCTCGCCATGGCGGATAACTACCAGCTCCATGTCAACCTCCCTTGTTGGGGCTACCTTGGTTTTACTTCCCTTTGCGATAACGGGGATGCTCGTCCTGGATCGACAACCAAGGCAGCTGGCTGTCGGTATGGATGTGATAGGTTGGCGCAACAGCCTCTGGATTATCGAGAGAGGCGATAGCCAACGTGAGATAGTCAGGGTACTGGGTGCTGCGATACGTGAGGGTGGAGCCACACTCGGCGCAAAATCCCCGTCGGATAAAATCTGAAGACGCATACTCGGTCGGTTTGCCGCATAACCACTGCACCTGTTCGGCGTGAAAGTCCATCCAGGCCCCGACCGGTGCCCCCGTGGTGCGCTGGCAATCCCGACAGTGACAAAAATCGGCCGCAAAAGGTGCAGTCAGCATCTCATAACGGATCGCCCCGCAATGACAACCCCCCTTCATCTCGCCCCCTCGTTGCAATGTTGCACAAGCCAAAGAGATTACCAATATAAACCGGCCGTTTACATCTATTTTCTCAAGGGAATAAGCGACAATGTACCGAGATAAAGCTGAGTGATATAGCAAGACCTCACCATTTCAGGTGATAAATGACAGTTTACCAATAGAGAAGATACTCCTCATATTCGCTATGAGATGTTTCATTTTATGGTGGAAAATGAATTCGCAAGTAGCGCACTACACTCATCATAAGACGCTAGTTTATGGGGGCTAACGAACCTGAATATAAATTTCATTCTTAACTTTGCTTCAACACTATTTAAATTTTCAGATAGAAACTCACCTTATCAGTTAGAACATAAGCACCATTAAAAATACAAGATAATATTCAATGATGCACTGTTGATAATTAACGAGGAGAAGGAGTTATCCACCCTCTCCTCTTTGGGAGTGAAATTACGCCATCTTATTTGGCAGGAACTACAACCCAGGGGCCGCCTTTGGCGGGATCATCCCCCTGTGTCCACCATTTGGCCTGATAGACGGCACCCTTGTAACTCACCTTGCTGCCCGCGGTGTAGACCTTGGTCGCTTCCCAAGCCGGGTTGCCACCGATGGGGGGGTCACTCGGATCGACCGGCGGCGGGGTCAGTTTGTCTACGACCCGCACTTTCGGCCAGTTGGCGTGGGAGCCGTAGAAGTTGGTCACGCATTTCTGGTAATCGCCTGGCACCAGCGCCGAGTAGGCGGTCTGGAAGCCCACCAGCTCGCACTCGAAGGAGTAGCCGCCTGGGCGATCCGGATAGTATTTCCAGTTGCCATCCCAGTTGGTGTAGAGCACGTCGGTAGCGCCGTTAAGATTGAGGCTGCCATAGGGAGTCTGCTGCCAGCAGGTGTTCTTCTCATCCGCCTTGATCGGGATCTGGTAGTGGTTGGCCAGCCCTTCCCAGTAGCGGATGCGATTGACCGGCTGCCCCTTGTCCTTGTTCTGCTCGCCACACTCGATGCCGCCGTTGATGACGTTGATGGTGGTACCGAAGCCATAGCCGATACCGGCGTCAGCTTCCCGTTTGGAGGGTACCCAGGTACGATCAATCACGTGCAGCATGGCCGGTTTCGGGGCCTGCGGGGTGAGGAAAAACCAGATGGCAGAAGCGAGGTTGAGCCATGAGTCCGCCACCAGCCCCGGGTTGTTGAGCAGCACGGAGGCATCACCATCGAACATCGCCTCGGAGAAGGCGCCGTAGTTGAAGTGGTAAGAAAGCTGCTTGGCGCCGCGGCCGAAATACCCCTGACCCGTGCTGCAAGGCCACTTCTTGTTCTGCCAGTCGTTCTGGCCACAGCCGGTGGTATAACCGGTCTGTCCCTCTGACCAGCCCATCTCCCGCACATGCACCAGCGCCTGTTGCCACTCCTCCAGCCCCAGCGGGTTATCGGAGACGTTCTCCTTGGCAATATGGCCACCGGTCTCCTGTGAAAAGTGGGCAAAGGCCGTCACAATAGATTTTTTACAGATCGCATCAGAATCACGCCCGTCAGTATATTCGCCACAGAACGCAGGGAATTTACCGATGGCTCGCAAGAAGCGGACATAAGTATATTCCGGTGCTGCCATCTGGGTTAAATATTCCCATTCAGATTGGGGAAATACCCGTTCAACCCGTTTTACGTTGTCAGGATTGCTTGCCAGACCCGGTTCAATGGCATCAACGATTTTATTTGACCGGGTCGCCAATGCCTTGGCCCATATTGCATACATGGGATTGGCCGTCTTGGCTTTTTCCACGGCGGCCAGATCCGGGGCCGCAATCACATATCCTCCCGCATTTTGCGGATCGGGTTGAATATTCATGGCTGCACTCATTGCGGCATAGCTTGGCAATGTGCAGGTGGCAGCGATCAGCCAGGCACAACGCTTGGGTTTGAACATGTTTATCGTCCTTGTTTGAATTAATGCGTTCCAAGAGTAGGTGTTCCAATAACTAAATTCACGATGAGAATTAAGAAATAAGCAAAATTTGTGAGCCATTTCACCTTGTGATATTCAGTACAACTGAAACAAAGAAAAAGAACCCAAACGAAAACGCCAGAGCGTGATTTGTCACCCATTTTTAGAATAGTTGAGACGGCCAGGTGACCTGCCATACGGTCATTGTTCGTGATGAAAAAAATGGCTGACAGGCTCAACCTGTCAGCCATCATCAATGTTCAAGAGAAATGCTCAAAATCGCCGGATGTCAGACACGCACGGCACGGATCAGGATATTGCGCGGGGTCATGGGTTTGGCACAAAACTCCCCCACTTCGACCCGATAACCCTGCTCTTGCAAAAAGAGCGCGCGATCCAGCGCCAGCCAGATCTCGAGGGGACGGCGAAACAAATGACGCACCAGCTCCATGCGGGCGACATCACCAAAGCGGCGCTCCCCGTGTTCCAACCAGGCGGGATAGTCGAGCCCTGTTGGCAGCACAATCCCTTTGCGCTCGGCAGCCCAGCCGCAGAATGCCTCAAACGTGCCGGTCAGCAGGCTCTTTTGCATATTGGGCACCGGCAGATACTCATCCACCCCGCGCACCTGACGCTGCAGGCAGTCAAACCCGAGCCGCCACACCACTTCCTGCTCGCGCAGGCGGGCGATCCGCGCGCCACCGGTCACCGTCTCCTGTAGCGGCAACTTGAGATCCGCCTTGCTCAACACCAGCTCGCTGGCGTTGGCCGCCACCGACAGCGGGCGATAGTAGCTGCTGCGGATCAGGTGGTAACAACAGGGAGAGATGGTCACTCCGCGGGCACTGCGCTCGGCCACCCGCTCCAGCAGATGGGTGTGCAGCTCGCCGCAGGCATGGAGTGCCATGACATGATGTTCGGGAGCGATCAGCACCGCCGATTCGGGGGCAAAGGCATCGGCGCAGGTAAAGGTCATATTGGCGCCATCCCGCTCGGCCAGCAGCCGACCTTCGTCACAAAGCTGATCTTGCAGCTCCAGACTGAGGATCGGAGCCTGTCGATGAATTGATACCAGCCGCCCAAGGTGGCCCTTGCCGGCACACCACTCCAGATAGGGGCCCTGATGGGCAGGCAAACAGGCGGTGAACGACTCGATCTGGGCCTGCTTGCGCCCCGGCATATGCAGCGCCATCTCCTTGCTGCAGGTGATGGGCTCCGGGGTAAACGGGGCAAGCTGGCTGAGTTGCTGCAGCTCGGCTCCCTCGGCAATCCAGGGGGCAAGAAGACTGCTGAGAGCATCCATATCCGCATCGAGCTCTGCCAATTGGCCGAGCGTCAGCCCATTGAGCAACGCCGCCAGTTCGGGCGCCTCATCGGCAAAGGCCATGGTCAAATGATGATATGGCTGATATTGCCACCAGCGTCGGTAGCGGGTGAGCAGTCGATCCAGGTGTTGAAAACGTTGAGCCAGCACGAATGCCCCTGCCTTACAGTCAAAAAGGAGGCTCATTCTAGCGATCCCGCTTCAAATTGCACTCTCAATACCTGACGATCTGTGCCGCAGAACAGCCCCCACCCTGTGAGCCAGGGCAGACCTGACAAAGTGCGGGGTTTTATGCTATATTCCGCCCCCTCTTTCACGCGCCCCGCCCAACGCGGGTCGCTTTACCACTAGCTATGGGACCAACAACATGACCATCAACGCCATTCTGCAAGCGCGCGCGGGCGCCAAGTGTGAACTGTGCAGCGCCGAGCAGGCGCTGACCGCCTTCGTGGTGCCTCACTCCCCCGCCAGCGACGATGATCACAGCGTTGCTATCTGTGACACCTGCCGTGGTCAGCTGGAACAACCGGATACCCTGGTGGTCAACCACTGGCGTTGCCTGAGTGACAGCATGTGGAGCCAGGTGCCTGCGGTGCAGGTGATGGCATGGCGCCAGCTCAAAGCTCTCTCCGGCAAGGGTGAGGTGTGGGCTCAGGATCTGCTGGACATGATGTACATGGAAGACGAAGCCAAGGCCTGGGCTGAAGCTGGTATTGCTGACGAAGATGATGACAGCGTACCGACAGTTGACTCCAATGGCGCCATGCTGCAAGAGGGCGACTCCGTTACCCTGATCAAGGATCTGGACGTGAAAGGCGCCGGTTTCACCGCCAAGCGCGGCACCCTGGTCAAGGGCATCCGTCTGACCAACAACCCGCTCCATATCGAAGGCAAGGTCAACGGCGTGCAGATCGTACTGGTTGCGGCCTACCTGAAAAAGGCCTAAAGCCAAGGGCGATTGCTCTGCTGTCTACTACCAGAGCACATGCACAACGAAAAAGGATGGCGTCACGCCATCCTTTTTTATACCCGCTTGCCGCAAACGGCCAACCTGAGCCCATCACAGGCCAGCCAAAGCAACAAGGCGCATCCGGATGGACGCGCCTTGTTTACATGGCCGATGCCGTTTTAACCGACAGCGGAAACGGTCACTCAGGAGGAGAGTTTGCCGTCCAGCTCGGCAATCTTGGCCGACCAGTAGGCAGGGCCGGTTTCATGGATGTTGTTACCTTCGGAGTCGACCGCAACAGTCACCGGCATATCTTCCACTTCAAACTCGTAGATCGCTTCCATGCCGAGATCGGCAAAGGCTACCACGCGCGCCTTCTTGATAGCCTTGGCCACCAGATAGGCTGCGCCACCGACGGCCATCAGATAGACGGCCTTGTGTTGCTTGATGCTCTCGACGGTTTTCGGGCCACGCTCGGATTTGCCGATCATTCCGATCAGGCCGGTTTCACCCAGCATCATGTCGGTGAACTTGTCCATCCGGGTAGAGGTGGTGGGGCCAGCCGGGCCAACTACTTCGTCGCGCACCGCATCGACCGGGCCAACGTAATAGATAAAGCGGTTGGTGAAATCGACCCCTTCCGGCAGCCCTTCGCCATTTTTCAGCATGTCGGCGATACGCTTGTGGGCGGCGTCACGACCGGTGAGGATCTTGCCGGAGAGCAGCACGGTATCACCGCTCTTCCAGCTGGCCAGCTCGGCCTTGGTGATGCCATCAACGTTGACGCGGCGAACGTTGCCACCCGCTTCACGGGTGATCTCCGGCCAGTCGCTCAGTTTCGGCGGGGTCAGCTCGGCGGGCCCTGAGCCATCCAGCTCGAAGTGAACGTGGCGGGTCGCGGCGCAGTTGGGGATCATCACCACCGGCTTGGAGGCGGCATGAGTCGGCGCAGATTTCACCTTCACATCCAGCACGGTAGTGAGGCCGCCCAGACCCTGGGCACCGATCCCCAGCTTGTTGACCTTGTCGTAAAGCTCGACCCGCAGCTTCTCTTCGGTGGTTTGCGGGCCACGGGCAATCAGCTCCTGAATGTCGATGTGCTCCATCAGGGCCTCTTTGGCCAGCACCGCCGCTTTCTCGGCGGTACCGCCGATGCCGATGCCCAGCATGCCGGGCGGGCACCAGCCTGCGCCCATGGTCGGCACGGTTTTCAGCACCCACTCGACGATATCGTCAGAGGGGTTGAGCATCACCATCTTGGATTTGTTCTCGGAGCCGCCGCCTTTGGCCGCGATGCTCACTTCCACCTTGTTGCCGGGGATCATGTCGATATGCACCACGGCAGGGGCGTTGTCTTTGGTGTTTTTGCGACTGCCAGCCGGATCGGCCAGCACGGAGGCGCGCAGCGGGTTGTCAGGATTGGTGTAGGCACGACGGGTCCCTTCGTCCACCATCTCCTGCACTGTCATGTCACTGTCCCACTGGACCTGCATGCCGATCTTGACGAAACAGGTCACGATGCCGGTGTCCTGGCAGAGCGGACGATGACCTTCGGCGGACATGCGGGAGTTGATCAGGATCTGGGCCAGCGCATCTTTGGCGGCCGGGTTGGCCTCGCGGTCATACGCCGCTTTGGCAGCCTGAACAAAATCCAACGGGTGGTAATAGGAGATGTACTGGAGGGCATCTGCGATAGAATCGATGAAATCCTGTTTTTTTATAATGCTCATATCATCCTCACTGGTCCTTGTCTCTGCCACGGAGCAGGGCAAGGGCTTCCATATGATGGGCCGTGCTGACGTGCTGGCTAAAAACTATCAACCAACAAAAAACGAACGACACGGCAGTTTTTTCTTAAGTCACCGACACCTATGATACGCTTGCCCACCAGCACCGACTAGGGTTCGGGAACCAAACTGTTGCCTGTGTAACATAAAATGACGCCAACACTTCATATCCATCATCTAGACCATAGTGCTGAACTCCATCAGCTTTTTGCCCGCCTGCAACATCAGCCGTGGGCCATGTTGCTGGAATCGGCGGGGCCACTCGGCGCTGATAACGGCTTTGATATCATCACTGCCGATCCGCTGGCGACCCTCGAAACCCGCGGCCAGGTCACCACTCTCACCTGGCATGGTAAGAGCAGCGAACACAGCGAAGATCCCCTCGCCCTGCTGGCCCATATCCAGCAACAGCTGCTGGGGGAGCTCAAACTGTGCGCCACTCACCTGCCCTTTATTGGCGGCGCCCTCGGCCTGTTTGGCTATGATCTGGGCCGCCGCTTCGAACGTCTTCCCGTACAGGCAACCGCCGATATCGCGGTGCCAGACATGGCAGTGGGCATCTACGACTGGGCGCTGCTGCGCAATGTGGCGACCGGCGACTGGCAGCTGGTGCACTGGGGGGATAAAGCAGGCCTTGCCAACCGGCTGGCCTGGCTTGAACAGCAGCAGGCCAAACCGGCCCCCGCTTTTGCCTTGCTGGGGGCGTGGCAGAGCAATATGAGCCGCGCCGAGTATGGCGAGAAGTTTGCCCGCATTCAGGAATACCTCGCTGCGGGTGATTGCTATCAGATCAACCTGACCCAGCGTTTCAGCGCCCCCTATCAGGGGGATGAGTGGCAGGCCTATTGCCTGCTGGCAACCGCCAACAAGGCCCCCTTCTCTGCCTTTATCCGCCTGCCGGAGAGCGCGCTGCTGAGCCTCTCTCCCGAGCGGTTCCTGCTGCTCGATGGCCGTCATATCGAAACCAAACCCATCAAAGGCACTCGCCCTCGCCACCCCGATCCTGCCACCGATCAGCAAGTCGCGCTGGAGCTGGCGCAGGCGAACAAGGACAGATCAGAGAATCTGATGATCGTTGATCTGCTGCGCAACGACATCGGTCGGGTCAGCCGGCTGGGCTCGGTCAGCGTGCCTCATCTCTTTGCGGTGGAGTCGTTTCCGGCGGTACATCATCTGGTCTCCACCATCCACGGTGAGCTGGATGCACGCTGGCAAGGGGTCGATCTGCTACGGGCCTGTTTCCCGGGTGGCTCCATCACCGGCGCCCCCAAGATCCGCGCCATGGAGATCATCGAAGAGCTGGAGCCCCAGCGCCGTAATGCCTATTGCGGCAGCATCGGCTACCTCAGCCAGCATGGCCGGATGGATACCAGCATCTGCATTCGTACCCTGATCGCCGAAGCGGGTCGCCTGCACTGCTGGGCCGGTGGGGGCATCATCGCCGACTCCGACGCCGACAGCGAATATCAGGAGACCTATGACAAGGTCGCCCGCATCCTGCCGCCGCTGTCGGCGCTGTAACCCTCCCCACTGTCAGGCCAACGCACAGGAGAGCTCCCCGCCATGGATCGCCACGAACTGCTGACCCGCTTCCAGTTGCAGCGACCCGCCCCGGCCCATCGCCTCGCCATTGGCGGGCTCAGTCCGGCTGCGGTGTTGATCCCGGTGGTGATGCGCGATGAGGGACTCAGCGTGTTATTGACCCGGCGCAGCCCCCGGCTGCGTCATCATGGAGGGCAGATCAGCTTCCCCGGCGGGCGACAGGATCCCGGCGACGAGAACCTGATGGCCACGGCGCTGCGGGAGACCGAAGAGGAGCTCGGCATTCCGGCACAGCTGATTGAAGTGATCGGCACCCTCAACCCGCTCAATACAGTGTCACGATTCGAGGTGCTGCCGGTGCTGGGGCTGCTCGATGGTAACTATCCCCTCATCCTGAGTCCGGATGAGGTGGATCACGCCTTTGAAGTGCCGCTGACCCATCTGCTGGATCGGCGCAACCACATCCCCCTGACCCTTTCCAGAGGGGGGAAAGCACACACTATCTACTGGATCCCCTGGCAACAGCACTTTATCTGGGGGGCTACCGCCAGCATGATCAACCAGCTAGCCCAGCATCTCGCAAAATAACAATTTACTTACATTTGGCTGGGCGAGATTTAATCATTAACACTAAAATAACGTGCCAATTGATAAACAATAATTGAATTTTTCTTGTTTTGATCACATTTCCATAAGAAAGTGCGGTTTTTCGTGCCGTAAAGATGAATTTGATCAACATTTTTGATTAGAAAAACCGTATCCTTGCGCCGACTTAATAAGAACCACACATTCGGGGTGAGATAGATGTCAAACACAGTCACTGGCACGCAGGGAGTTGCGGCGTCAACAGAGCAAGGGATCTGCTCTACTCAAACCACTCGTTGGGAAAAACGCGACTCTACCTGGGTCATCAGTCTGTTCGGGACCGCGGTTGGCGCGGGGATCCTGTTCCTGCCGATCAACGCGGGTATGGGCGGTTTCTGGCCGCTGGTCGTCATGGCGCTGCTGGTAGGTCCCATGACCTATCTGGCACACCGTGGTCTGGCCCGCTTCGTGCTCTCCTCCAAAAAGCCAAATGCAGACATCACCGAAGTGGTGGAAGAGCACTTTGGCGTGGGTGCCGGTAAATTAATCACCCTGCTCTACTTCTTCGCCATCTACCCCATCGTGCTGATCTATGGCGTGGGTATCACCAACACCGTGGAAAGCTTTATGGTCAATCAGCTGCAGATGAGTGCCCCACCGCGCTGGATCCTCTCCATCGTGCTGATCATGGGCATGATGTCGGTGATGCTGGCCGGTGAAAAGCTGATGCTGAAAGTGACCGAGCTGCTGGTTTATCCGTTGATCGCCATTCTGGCCGGTATCTCTTTGTACCTGATCCCGGACTGGACCGGTGCCGCGCTGGAACAAGTGCCCTCTGCCAAGGATTTCGCCACTACCCTGTGGCTGACCATCCCGGTACTGGTTTTCTCCTTCAACCACAGCCCGGCCATCTCCAGCTTCTCCCTGGCCCAGCGCCGCGACCACGGTGATCAGGCTGTCGAGAAAGCCGATGCCATCCTCAAGCGTACCGCCATGGTGCTGCTGGGCTTCGTGATGTTCTTCGTCTTCTCCTGCGTCATGAGCCTGACACCGGCCCAGCTGGCAGAAGCCAAGGCCCAGAACATCGCCGTGCTCTCCTATCTGGCCAACCAGCATGCCAGCCCCATCATCTCCTACTTCGGTCCGCTGGTTGCGTTCGTCGCCATCGTCTCCTCCTTCTTCGGCCACTATCTGGGTGCCCGTGAAGGTCTGAAAGGGATGATCGTGCAGAACATGCGCAAGTCAGGCAAAGAGCCGAACGCCAAGAAAGTCGAGATGTTCATCATCGCCTTCTTCATCCTGACCCTGTGGGGCACTGCCATTGCCAACCCCTCCATCTTGGGCATGATTGAATCCTTGGGCGGCCCGATCATCGCTACCATCCTGTTCATCATGCCGATGTACGCCATCAAGCGCGTACCGGCCATGGCGAAGTATCAGGGTCATATCAGCAACGTATTTGTCTCTGTGATGGGGATGATCGCCATCTCCGCCATCCTCTATCAGCTGGTCGGTTAATCCCCTACCTGCCGCTGATAGCAAAAAGCCAGCCGAACACTCGGCTGGCTTTTTTTATTGCGTTGTCCCGTCCTGAATATGGTTTACACCTTTCCCCCCAATAAATGGAGAGCCCGATGGGACAAGGTGTGAAACGGACACAGCGCGATTACTCGCTGACTTTTAAACTGGCACTGGTCGAGAAGATTGAAAAAGGCGAGCTCACCTACAAACAGGCTCAGGTGCGTTATGGCATTCAGGGCCGCTCCACCGTTCTGGTATGGTTGCGTAAACATGGTCGGCAAGATTGGAGCCAGGGGGCTTCTGTACGTGCCGGCAGGAGCATCACCATGCCTGACCCCGACAACCAGACGTCCGAACAGCGCATCAAGGAACTCGAGCAACAGCTGACGCTGATGAGCCAGAAGGCCCAGTTCTTTGAGGCCGTCGTCGATGTACTGAAGAATGACTACGGCGTCTCCATCGTAAAAAAGCGACCCGGCAAGTCGAGAGGCTGACCATTGTCAGGGCTTGCCTGTTTCTGGGGATAAGCCGGCAGGCTTACTACAAGCGCAATCGGGTCGCCGACGAGCG
>NZ_JBFOCM010000022.1:0-61566 GCF_040907825.1 Aeromonas sp. s7(2024) | reverse complement strand
TTACGTACTTTGAATCGGCCAATCTGATACCCCAACTCTCGCATCATCGACATCAAGGCGCGGCTGCCCGCTGAGTTCCGGCTTTCTTTGAACAACCGGCGCAACTCACTGCGTTGCTGTATCCGCTCACGGTTAATCGCCCGTCTGCGGGCCAGATAGTCGTAAAAGCAGGATGTTGGAACATCGAAAGCGCAGCAGACCAAGGTGATGGGGGCTTGCTCCCTTAATCGGTCTATCAGCGCGTACGTGTGAACTCGTCCGCCATCAAGAGAGCAGTAGCCTTTTTTAGAATGTCCTTTTCACGTTCGAGCCGGTTAATACGGGCTTCCAGCTCCTGAATTTTTTGCTTCTCCGGAGTCAGTGCTTTGCCGATTGGGGTTGTGCCAGTTCGTTCGGATTGCAGTTGCTGAACCCAGCGGCGAAGTACGGTTTCACCGACATCCAGTGAACGGCTGGCTTCGGGAACAGAATACCCCTGGTCGAGCACCAGGGATGCGGCTTCGAGTTTGAATTCGGCAGTAAATGAGCGACGTAATCTTGTCATTGAACACCTCAGGTCATGGTGGCGACTGTACCACCTAAAATGGTGTCCGGGATGATTAGACCACTACACCACAAAAAAGCCGCCCATCGGGCGGCTTTTTATTAGAGATAACGGGCTAAGCAGAATTACCAGCCGGTGACTTCGCGCAGGGCCTTGCCGATATCGGCCAGGGAGCGGACGGTTTTCACGCCAGCATCTTCCAGCGCGGCAAACTTCTCGGCGGCAGTACCCTTGCCACCGGAGATGATGGCGCCAGCGTGGCCCATCCGCTTGCCGGGAGGGGCAGTAACACCGGCGATATAGGAGACCACCGGCTTGGTGACGTGGGCCTTGATATAGGCGGCCGCGTCTTCCTCGGCGTTGCCGCCGATCTCGCCGATCATCACGATCGCTTCGGTCTGCGGGTCGTTCTGGAACATCTCCAGAATGTCGATAAAGTTGGAGCCAGGGATGGGGTCGCCACCGATACCGACGCAGGTGGACTGGCCAAAGCCCTCGTCAGTGGTCTGCTTGACCGCTTCGTAGGTCAGGGTGCCGGAGCGGGAGACGATGCCCACCTTGCCCGGCTTGTGAATGTGGCCCGGCATGATGCCGATCTTGCACTCACCCGGGGTGATCACACCCGGGCAGTTGGGGCCGATCATCCGCACGCCGGTCTCTTGCAGCTTCACTTTCACATCCAGCATATCCAGCGTCGGGATGCCTTCGGTGATGGTGACGATGAGCTTGATGCCCGCGTCAATCGCTTCCAGGATCGCATCCTTGCAGAACGGCGCCGGCACATAGATGACGGAAGCAGTAGCGCCGGTCGCTTCAACCGCGTCACGGACGGTGTTGAACACCGGCAGGCCCAGATGGGTGGTGCCGCCCTTGCCCGGGGAGACGCCGCCCACCAGCTGGGTGCCATAGGAGAGCGCCTGCTCGGAGTGGAAAGTACCCTGACCGCCGGTAAAGCCCTGGCAGATGACTCGGGTGTCCTTGTTGATCAGTACGCTCATCAGTTGGCCTCCGCTGCTTTGACGACTTGCTGCGCGGCATCGGTCAGACTCTTGGCCGCAATGATGTTGAGGCCGCTCTCGGCCAGCTTGATACCACCCAGCTCGGCGTTGTTGCCTTCCAGACGGACCACGACGGGCACCTTGACCCCCACTTCCTTGACCGCACCTATGATGCCTTCCGCGATCATGTCGCAGCGCACGATGCCGCCAAAGATGTTGACCAGCACAGCTTTGACGTTGCTGTCGGAGAGGATGATCTTGAACGCCTCGGTTACGCGCTCCTTGGTGGCGCCGCCGCCGACGTCAAGGAAGTTGGCCGGCTTGCCGCCGTGCAGGTTGACGATGTCCATGGTGCCCATGGCCAGACCCGCGCCGTTGACCATGCAGCCGATGTTGCCATCGAGGGCCACATAGTTGAGCTCCCACTGGGCGGCGTGCGCTTCGCGGGGGTCATCTTGTGACGGGTCGTGCATCTCGCGCAGCTTGGGCTGACGATACAATGCGTTGGCGTCGATGTTGATCTTGCCATCCAGGCAGTGCAGGTTGCCCTGCGCGGTGATCACCAGCGGGTTGATCTCCAGCAGCGCGAAATCGCAGTCGAGGAACATCTGGCCCAGACCCATGAAGATCTTGGTGAACTGTTTGATCTGATCGCCGACCAGACCCAGTTTGAAGGCCAGTTCGCGAGCCTGATAGGCCTGCGGACCCACCAGCGGGTCGATGGCCGCCTTGTGGATCAGATGGGGGGTTTCGTGGGCGATCTTCTCGATATCCACGCCACCTTCGGTCGAGGCCATGAAGACCACGCGGCGCGAACCACGGTCAACTACGGCGCCCAGGTAGAGCTCTTTGGCGATGTCGGTGCAAGATTCCACCAGGATCTTGGTGACCGGCTGGCCGTTGGCGTCGGTCTGGTAGGTCACCAGATTCTTGCCCAGCCAGTTCTGGGCGAAAGCACGGATCTCATCCTTGCTCTTGGCCACTTTCACACCGCCCGCCTTGCCGCGGCCACCGGCGTGTACCTGGCATTTGACGACCCAGGTATTGCCGCCAATCTTGTCGGCCGCTTCGGCCGCTTCTTGTGGGGTAGCACAGGCATAACCTTCGGAGACCGGCAGGCCATACTCGGCAAACAGCTGTTTTGCCTGATATTCATGCAGATTCATAGATGCTCTATCCGTGTTGTAGGTATTTCCGTCCGGGGCTGGTGTTTCTCAATCCCCTGTGAATGGGGGCCTGGGCGGCCCCTCGTTATCTTTCAATCGCTCGGGTATTACTCAAACGTCCAGCAGCACATCCGGCTCGGGGCGCAAACCCCTTGCCCGGGTGCCACAGGCTTAGACGTCCAGCAACAGACGGGTCGGGTCTTCCAGCAGCTCCTTGACGGAGACCAGGAAGCCTACCGATTCGCGTCCGTCGATGAGACGGTGATCGTAGGAGAGCGCCAGATACATCATCGGCAGGATCTCGACCTTGCCGTCAACGGCCATCGGGCGATCCTGGATCTTGTGCATCCCCAGAATGGCGCTCTGGGGCGGGTTGATGATCGGGGTAGACATCAGGGACCCGAACACGCCACCGTTGGTGATGGTGAAGTTGCCGCCAGTCAGTTCATCCACGGTCAGCTTGCCGTCACGGCCCTTGCCCGCCAGATCCTTGATGGCCTTCTCGATGTCCGCCAGGCTCATGTTGTCGCAGTCGCGCAGCACCGGCGTCACCAGACCACGGGGGGTAGAGACGGCGATGCTGACGTCGAAGTAGTTGTGGTAAACCACGTCATCACCATCGAGCGCCGCGTTCACTTCCGGATAGCGCTTGAGGGACTCCACCACCGCCTTCACGTAGAAGGACATAAAGCCGAGCTTGATGCCGTGCTTCTTCTCGAAGATCTCGCCGTACTGCTTGCGCAGATCCATGATGGGCTTCATGTTGACCTCGTTGAAGGTGGTCAGCATGGCGGTGGTATTTTTCGCTTCCAGCAGACGCTCGGCGATGCGCTTGCGCAGACGGGTCATCGGTACCCGCTTGTCGGTGCGACCACCCAGCGGAGTAACCTTGGCTGCCGGAGCGGCAGCGGCGACCGGTGCGGCTGCCGCAGGCTGGCTCTTGGCCTTGATGAAGGCTTCCACATCATCCTTGGTGATGCGACCACCCTTGCCGGTACCGGTCAGCTTGGTCACGTCGATATCGTGCTCACCAATCAGGCGGCGCACCGAGGGGCTCAAGCCATCGGCACCATCATCGGCAACCGCTTCAGCGGGTTTCTCTTTGGTCTCTTCACCGGCCACCGGAGCGGCGGTGAGGATGGCAATCAGTTGACGGGACAACACAGTCGCCCCTTCCCCTTGCAGAATATCCCCCAGCACTCCGGCTTGCGGTGCCGGCACTTCCAGCACCACCTTGTCGGTCTCGATGTCGACCAGCACTTCGTCACGGGCGACCAGATCGCCCGGTTTTTTGTGCCAGGTGGCGATAGTGGCATCGGCCACTGATTCCGGCAGATCCGGTACCTTGATTTCGATAGTCATCCAATCAGTTCCTTTTTACTTCTATGCCAGAGGCTTTACAGGGTAAGGGCATCTTCCACCAAGGCTTTTTGCTGCTTGGCGTGGACAGACATGTAACCGACGGCCGGTGAGGCTGACGCGGGGCGACCGGCATAACGCAGGGTGGCTCCGGCTGGCAGCACGCCATCGTAGTGGTGACGGGTGCAGTACCAGGCGCCCTGGTTCTGCGGCTCTTCCTGACACCAGACAAAGTCGGTGACGTGGCTGTAATCGGCTAGAATGGCGCGCACTTCCTCTTCCGGGAAGGGGTAGAGCTGCTCAATTCGCACCAGTGCCACATCTTGCTGCTCGGCCTTGCGACGGGCATCGAGCAGGTCGTAGTAGACCTTGCCGGAGCAGAAGACCACGCGCTTGACCGCTTTCGGATCCAGCGCATCGATCTCGCCGATAGCGTTCTGGAAAGTACCTTCCGCCAGCTCTTCAAGCTTGCTCACCGCCAGCGGATGGCGCAGCAGGGATTTGGGCGTCATGACGATGAGCGGACGGCGCATCGGGCGCACAACCTGACGACGCAGCATATGGAACACCTGCGCCGGGGTTGAGGGCACGCACACCTGCATGTTGTGTTGGGCGCACATCTGCAGATAACGCTCCAGACGGGCGGAGGAGTGCTCCGGGCCCTGCCCCTCGTAACCGTGCGGCAGCAACATGGTCAGGCCGCACATCCGGCCCCACTTCTGCTCACCAGAGGAGAGGAACTGATCCACCACTACCTGGGCACAGTTGGCGAAATCGCCGAACTGGGCTTCCCAGATGGTGAGGCCAGCCGGCTCGGCGCTGGCGTAACCATATTCAAAGGCCAGTACCGCGTTCTCGGTCAGCACAGAGTCATACACCTCGAACGGGCCTTGCTCGTCGTGCAGGTTGCACAGCGGGGTGTAGGTGCTGGCATCGGTCTGGCTGTGCAGCACGGCGTGGCGGTGGAAGAAGGTGCCACGGCCGGAATCTTCACCGGTAAAGCGGATGCGGGACCCCTTGTCCACCAGAGTGGCGTAGGCCAGGGTTTCGGCAAAGCCCCAATCCACCAGCTTCTCGCCAGCGGCCATCAGACGGCGGTCTTCGTAAATTTTCTCGACCTGACGCTGCAGCACGTGGGTCGCCGGATACTGGCTCACCCGCTCGCCGAGGCTCTTGAGGTGATCCATCGGCACGGCACTCTCATAGGCCATGTTCCAGTCGTGGCCCAGATAAGGGGTCCAGTCGACGGAGTGCAACTCCATCGGCCGCCACTCCTTGCTCACCCGCTCGCCGCGATCCAGCGCTTCGCGATACTCGTTGACCAGTTCGGTCGCCCGCTCCTGAGCGAGGCTCCCCTCGGCCACCAGCTGATCGGCGTAGATCTTGCGCGGGGTCGGGTGCTGCTTGATCTTCTGGTACATCAGCGGCTGGGTCGCGCTCGGCTCATCCGCCTCGTTGTGACCGTGACGACGGTAGCAGACCAGCTCGATCACCACGTCGCGTTTGAAGGTGTTGCGGTAATCCAGCGCAATCTGGGTCACCAGCACCACGGCTTCCGGATCATCCCCGTTGACATGCAGCACCGGCGCCTGCACCGCCTTGGCGATGTCGGTGCAATATTCGGTGGAACGCAGGTCACGGATATAGGAGGTGGTGAAACCCACCTGGTTGTTGATGACGATGCGCACCGTCCCGCCGACGCCATAGGCACGGGTCTGGGACATGTTGAAGGTCTCGGCCACCACGCCCTGACCTGCCATGGCCGAGTCACCGTGAATGGTGATGGGCAGCACGCTGGAGCCATCCTTGTCACCGCGACGATCCATACGGGCACGCACCGAGCCGATGACCACGGGGTTGACGATTTCGAGGTGAGAGGGGTTGAACGCCAGCGCCAGGTGGACGTTGCCACCCGGGGTGGCGAAGTCGGAGGAGAAGCCCATGTGGTACTTCACATCACCGGTACCCCAGGATTCGCCATGCTTGCCGGCAAACTCGTCGAACAGATCCTGAGCGCGCTTGCCCAGCACGTTGATCAGCACGTTGAGACGACCGCGGTGGGCCATACCGATAACGGCCTCTTTGCAGCCCTGCTCACCGGCGCGACGGATCAGCTCCTTGAGCATGGGGATCATGGCGTCGCCCCCTTCCAGCGAGAAGCGCTTGGCTCCCGGGAACTTGGCACCCAGATATTTCTCCAGCCCTTCGGCGGCGGTCAGGCTCTCGAGGAAACGGGTCTTCTCTTCGAGGGTGTAGCTCCCCTTCCCTTCAATGGATTCGAGACGCTGTTGCAGCCAGCGCTTCTCTTCCGTGGAGGTGAGGTGCATGTAGTCGGCGCCGATGGAGCCGCAATAGGTCTTCTTCAGCGAGGCGTAGAGGTCGGAGAGCACCATGGTCTCGCGACCGATGGCGTAGGAGCCCACATTAAAGGTGGCCTCCATATCTGCGCCCTGCAGGTTGTGGAACGCAGGATCCAGTTCGGCAACGGTTTCACGCTGCCACAGGCCCAGCGGGTCCAGATTGGCATTCTGGTGACCACGGAAACGGAAGGCGTTGATCAGCTGCAATACCCGCACCTGCTTGGCATCCACTTGCGGATCAGAGACGGGGGCACTGTAGCGAGAAGGATCCTTGGCCAGACGACGGAAATAATCGCGGACCTGGGAGTGGGGTTGTTCAACCGCATGGCCATTGACCTGGGGCAGCTCGCTAAACAGGCTGCGCCACTCGTCGGACACGGAGTCAGGATTTTCCAGAAAGGATTCGTACAAATCCTCGATATAGCTTGCATTCGCACCAGCCAGGTGAGATGACTCCAACCAGGCCTTCATCACGCCGTTATGCATTTCTATCCCTTGTACTTCTTGTTACTGCTGCGCAGCTTGTAGGGGTCAAATAGCCATCCTGCCACGGGTGGGATGGCTATCCAGAGGTCGGGCCAGCACGTGGCCGGCCCTGATACTAAACAGCCCGATTGAGCAACATCGACTTGATCTGACCAATCGCCTTGGTCGGGTTCAAGCCTTTCGGACAGACGTTCACGCAGTTCATGATGCCATGGCAGCGGAACACGCTGAATGCGTCGTCCAGATTTCCCAGTCGTTCGGTGGTCGCGGTGTCGCGGCTGTCAGCCAGCCAGCGGTAGGCGGCGAGCAGCCCGGCCGGACCGATGAACTTGTCGGGATTCCACCAGAAGGAGGGGCACGAAGTGGAGCAGCAGGCACAGAGAATGCACTCGTACAGGCCGTCAAGCTTGGCGCGCTCTTCGGGGGATTGCAGGTGCTCACGCACCGGCGGCAACTTGTCATCATTGATGAGGAAGGGTTTGACCTTCTCCCACTGGGTGTAGAACTGGGTCATGTCGATCACCAGATCACGGATCACCGGCAGGCCGGGCAAGGGGCGGATAACGACGTTATTGCCCTTCTTCAGCAGGTCGGAGAGCGGGGTGATACAGGCAAGACCGTTCTTGCCATTCATGTTGAGACCGTCTGATCCACAGACCCCTTCGCGGCAAGAGCGGCGGAAGGCGAGCGTGGGATCCAGCTCTTTCAACTGGATCAGTGCGTCGAGCACCATCATGTCGGAACCTTCAGGAATATCAAGACGATATTCCTTCATATGGGGGACGTTATCAACATCCGGATTGTATCTGTAGACAGAGAATGTGACGTTCATAGGGCTGGCTCCGCAATCAGTAAGTCCGGACCTTGGGCGGGAACGCCTCACGGGTCTTGGGTGACATGTTGACAGCGCGACGGGTCATGGACTCGGTGTCCGGATGATAGAGGCTGTGGCACAGCCAGTTCTCATCGTCGCGATCCGGGAAGTCGAAGCGGCAGTGAGCACCGCGACTCTCGGTACGGAAGTTGGCGGCAACCGCCGTGGCAAACGCCGTCTCCATCAGGTTGTCCAGCTCCAGGCACTCGATGCGCTGGGTGTTGAACTCTTTGGAGGTGTCATCCAGACGGGCTGACTTGAGGCGCTCGCGGATAACCTTGAGCTCGGCCAGCCCTTCTGCCATCGCCGCACCTTCGCGGAATACGGAGAAGTTGTTCTGCATGCAGCGCTGCAGGTCTTTGCGGATCTGCACCGGGTCTTCCCCGTCACGGCAATTTTCCCAGCGGTTGAAGCGGGCCAGTGCGGCATCCAGATCCGACTCGGAAGCATCGCGGCCGTGATCCATCTCGCCCAGGGTGTTGACCAGATGCATGCCGGCCGCGCGGCCGAACACCACCAGATCCAGCAGGGAGTTGCCACCCAGACGGTTGGCACCGTGTACGGAGACGCAGGCAATCTCGCCCACCGCAAACAGACCGACTACCGGCACATCGTTGCCGTTCTTGTCCTGGGTCAGGCACTGGCCATTCACGTTGGTCGGCACGCCGCCCATCATATAGTGGCAGGTCGGGATGATCGGGATCGGCTCTTTGACCGGATCCACGTGGGCGAAGGTGCGAGAGAGCTCGCAGATCCCCGGCAGACGGGATTCCAGCACCTCTTTGCCGAGGTGATCCAGCTTGAGCTTGATGTGTGGACCCCAGGGACCGTCACAGCCACGGCCTTCGCGGATCTCGATCATGATGGAGCGGGCCACCACGTCGCGACCGGCCAAGTCCTTGGCGTTCGGGGCGTAACGCTCCATGAAGCGCTCGCCATCTTTATTGAGCAGATAGCCGCCTTCACCACGGCAGCCTTCGGTTACCAGCACCCCTGCCCCGGCGATGCCGGTCGGGTGGAACTGCCACATCTCCATGTCCTGCACGCCGACGCCAGCGCGCAGCGCCATACCGACACCGTCACCTGTATTGATGTGGGCGTTGGTGGTGGACTGGTAGATACGACCGGCACCGCCAGTCGCCAGCACGGTGGCCTTGGCCTTGAAGTAGACCACTTCACCGCTCTCCATGTCGATGGCGGTACAACCCACCACATGGCCATCCTGGTTTTTCACCAGATCCAGCGCATACCACTCGGAGAAGACGGTGGTCTTGTTCTTGACGTTTTGTTGGTAAAGGGTGTGCAGCAGGGCGTGACCGGTACGGTCGGCGGCAGCTGCGGTACGAGCAGCCTGCTCGCCACCGAAATTCTTGGACTGACCACCAAACGGACGCTGGTAGACAGACCCGTTATCGAAACGGGAGAAGGGCAGCCCCATGTTCTCCAGCTCATAGATAGCCTCGGGACCGGTTTTGCACATGTATTCGATGGCTTCCTGATCACCGATGTAATCGGAACCTTTTACCGTGTCATACATATGCCACTGCCAGTTGTCATCATGGGCATTGCCCAGCGCAACCGTGATCCCGCCCTGAGCGGAAACAGTGTGAGAACGGGTTGGAAAAACCTTGGACAACAGAGCACAGCTCTTGCCGGACTGGGCAATCTGCAGCGCGGCGCGCATACCGGCACCACCGGCACCAATCACCACCGCATCAAATTCACGAGTTGGAATAGTCACCTTACACACCCCACAGCACGACGAAACCCGTCATCAGATAGACAAACAGCACCACGACCAGGGCAAATTGCAGCGCCCCGCGCAGCCCTACCGGCTTGATATAGTCAGTCAGCACCTGCCACAGACCAATCCAGGCATGGATCAGTACGCAGAGCAGGGTCAACAGGGTGAATACTTTGGTGAATGTTTTGGCGAAGAAGCCTGCCCACACCTCGTAGGTGATGTCGTTGAACGCGACAAAGCCCACCAGATAGAGGACATAACAGGTCATGATGAGGGCGGTGGCGCGGATCAGGATGTAATCATGAACGCCGCTGCGCCCGAAGGTTGCAGAATTGGTTACCATACAAGCACTCCCGCCAATACAGCCAGGATCGCGGTGATCACGAAGGCCACGCGGGCGCTCTGATTGCCGGATTCCAGCTCTTCCCAATAGCCCATATCCATGACCAGATGACGCAAGCCGCCCACAATGTGGTATGCCAGCGCAGTCAGGATCCCCCACAGCACGAGTTTGACCAGGAAGTTGTCCATGATGGCAACCACGGTTTCAAACCCTTCGGGAGAGGCGAGTGAAGTACCAAGCATCCACAGCAAGATGCCCAGTGCAACAAAGGTAATGACCCCTGAAACACGGTGCAGGATGGATGCAATGGCAGTGACAGGAAAGCTGATCGTCTGTAGGTCGAGGTTGACCGGTCTCTGTTTGTTTTTCACGCTTGCCCACTCAGCTCCATTGAGCACGTTAGTTATTGTTTTAACTCACACTTGAGGGCACGGAATGGTGATTGTTGGTTTTTTGTTACCAAAACACTCTGAAAAAGCCAAAACGCGAGTTTTCGGTTTCACATCAGGCTTTGCCAAAGCGTTTCAAACACCCGCAGCCATGACCCACGTGGCGCAGTATATCGGCGGCCTTAACCGAAGACAATCAATTAGCTACAAAGAAAACACAAAACCGCAAACTCGATCGCATATTTAATTTAACATTTCATTAATGCCATTAATGGGGTTCCAGCAAAATTGACATTGATAAGGAACTCTGTTTCAAATAAGGCGCTCCAGCCACTTCGGTATGGGTAACAACCTTTGCCAGCGTCATAAAAGTCGTAATAGAGTAGGACTGGAACCAAATTATAAAGAGCAAAGGAGACGTGCTATGGCTGATAAGATAGCCACCCTACACCTGCCCGGAAAAGATCCGGTCGAACTGCCGATCCTCTCCGGCACCATCGGCCCGGATGTCATCGATGTCAGAAAATTGGGATCACAGGGGTATTTCACCTTTGACCCCGGTTTTATGGCCACCGGTTCTTGCAAATCTGCCATTACCTACATTGACGGGGATCAGGGTGTCTTGCTGCACCGTGGTTACCCCATCGCCCAGTTGGCCACCCAGGCCACCTATCTGGAAGTCTGCTATATCCTGCTGTACGGCGAAGCGCCGACCAAGGCCCAATATGCCGAATTCGAACGCCTGGTCACCCGCCACACCATGGTGCACGAGCAGATCGCCTTCTTCTTCCGCGGCTTCCGTCGCGACTCCCACCCCATGGCCATCATGTGCGGTGTAGTCAGCGCCCTCTCCGCCTTCTATCACGATGCCCTCGACATCAACAACGAGCAGCATCGCGAGATCTGTGCCTTCCGTCTGCTCTCCAAGATGCCGACTCTGGCCGCCATGTGTTATAAGTACTCCATCGGCCAGCCGTTCATGCAGCCGCGTAACGCCCTCTCCTATGCCGGTAACTTCCTGCACATGATGTTTGGCGTGCCGACCGAGGAGTACAAGGTCAACCCCATCGTTGAACGCGCCATGGATCGTATCTTTACCCTCCATGCGGATCACGAGCAGAACGCCTCCACCTCCACCGTTCGTCTGGCTGGATCCTCCGGTGCCAACCCGTTCGCCTGTATCGCCGCGGGGATCGCCTCCCTGTGGGGACCGGCCCACGGTGGTGCCAACGAAGCCTGCCTGCGCATGCTGGAAGAGATCGGCTCGGTGGATCGCATCCCCGAGTACATCGCCAAGGCCAAGGACAAGAATGATCCGTTCCGCCTGATGGGCTTCGGTCACCGCGTCTACAAGAACCACGACCCCCGTGCCACCGTGATGCGCGAAACCTGCCACGAAGTACTGACCGAGCTGCAGATCAAGGATCCGCTGCTGGACGTGGCCATGGAGCTGGAACGTATTGCGCTCTCCGACCCCTACTTCGTCGAGAAGAAACTCTACCCGAACGTGGACTTCTACTCCGGCATCATCATGAAGGCGATCGGCATCCCGATGAGCATGTTCACCGTGATCTTCGCCATCTCCCGCACTATCGGCTGGATTGCGCACTGGAACGAGTTCCACTCAGACCCGGACAGCAAGATTGGTCGCCCACGCCAGCTCTACGTGGGTCACCCGTTGCGCGAGTTCACTCCGCTCGAGCAGCGCTAACCACTGCGCTGATATGGTTTGTTACAAAGGCGGTCATTGACCGCCTTTTTGTTTGCCGCTCTAATGCCCCCTTTCGCGTTAAGGAGTCCATTATGAAACCACTGTTTATCAGCGCAGCCTTGCTGCTGACCGCCTGCCAGAGCGCCCCCGCCCCGTCACAGGGGGAGACCCTCTATATCAACAGCCAGCTGGTCGATTGCGTCGGAGTTGGCCCGATGCAGTGCATGCAGGTTCGCAGTGATGAGCAGCAGCCCTGGACGCTGTTCTACCAGAATATTGAAGGTTTCCAGTTCGAGCCTGGCTATCGCTACCAGCTCGCTGTCAGCAAGGAGCAGCTCACCGATGTGCCGGCCGATGCCCCCTCCCTGCGCTATCAGCTGATCAAGGTGGTGAACAAGGTCGCCAGCAAGTAACAAACACGATCAAAAAAACGGGGGATGGCTGATGCCATCCCCCGTTGGTTTATGGGGACTGCGCCTCATCAGGCACGATCAGGTCGGCGCCAGCGTCATATGCAGCAGCGGATAGGGCTTGCCCTGACCATCCAGCGGCGAACGACCCGTCACGGTGAATCCCATCTTCAGATAGAAGCCCACCGCCTGTTCGTTCTGCTCGTTGACGTCAACCTGCGTCGCGCCGCACTGGCTGATGGCATGCGCCACCAGCCAGCGACCCACGCCACTGCCGCGCGCCTCGGGAGCCACAAACAGCATCTCCAGCTTGCCCTCGTACACTCCGCTAAAACCCGTAATCTGCCCCTCTTCTGTGCGTGCACTGTGCAGTGTCACCGCATCGAAGTAGTGCTCCAGAATAAGCGGTTTAAGCGCGAGGATCTCGGCCTCGGGCAGGAAGTGGTGGGTCGCCCGCACAGAGGCCTCCCACAGATCGATCAGGGCCGGATAATCGGCCCGGGATACCGGAACAATAGTCATGAAATGACTCGATATGATAACCAGCGGGAAGAGACATCTTCCCGCTGGCAACTGTGATTAGCGCGCCTGCACCGCCTGCAGCAGCACCGACATATCAGCGCCAAAGTTGCGGCTGCGGATCGCTTCGCGAATATCCGCTTCGCTATAACGGCTGCCCGGGTAGACCACCACGCAGGAAGTGTCGCCCGGTTTGAGGAAGTGGGTCTCGCCAAACGGGGTATAGCGAGTGGCACCGATACTGATGAGCGCATGGGGAGGATGTCCCGCCTGCGCCAGCAGTCCCTGAATGTGCTCCGCCGGCCCCTCATCCTGCTGATGATTGAACTTGTCGATGGCCCAGTCGAGCAGCTTGCCGTGGAAGTAGCTGTAGTCGATGGCGGCGCTGTCTACCCCGTAGGCGTGCAGCTCACCGTCCCGCTCCAGATAGCAGGCGATACGATAGTCATCGAGCTCGCAACCGGCGGCAAAACCGGAAAGCGGCAGCAGCTTGTCCGCCAGCCCCTTGCTCTCTTCGCCCCAGTTCTTCTTCTCGCTGATCTTCTTGGCGTTGGGACGACGGATGGAGCAGTCGTTATAGGCGCCAAAGGCGCGGGGATGGATCGCCACCACCTGCTTGTCGGCATACTCCAGCTCGCACCAGAGGGCTACTTCCGGCTCGATCTGCACCTTCTCGTCACCACTGACCGCCGCTTCCGGCAGGAAGATCGCCTTGTCGCTCAACGGGAATACCCCGAGCTGACCCGGATGGCCCGGCACGAAGAAGGGAAAGAGCGCCTTGGGCGCCGTGGTGTCACGCACCACGACCGCCACGAAATCCGACGCTTCACCCGCCTGCTCCAGATGACCGGCGAAATTGCCCGCGACCCCGAGTCCGATAAACTTGCTCTCTGCTGCTATCTGCATCTTGCTCACCTGCATCTTGCCAACGCAAGGTAGCAGGCTCGTCGCCTACTACCGCTAAAGTGGCAAGATTAAACCACAAGGACCCCGCCTTCGCCCAGTCCGGCCCTGTAGTGATGTGCGCCAGTCCGCTTTTTTAGGGACGAGAAGGCTGTGGTGAACCAGCCATTGCGCACTCATTCAGCTACGCGGTCACCGCGCTGGAAACAGTGCGTTTCCGGCATCTCCCCTCTTTCTCCTTGGGACTCAACTTCATCTTTGTTAGGCTGCCGGCATGCAAAACAACTGTGCGCTTGAGTGCGCCACTGCTCATCACGGCAACCCCATTGGAGAGAAAACAGATGATCGACAAACTCGCTTGGCTCACCTTTAAAGATCAGCAACTGCTCTGCGCCCGCTCCCACGGCAAGGGCATCTATTACATCCCAGGCGGCAAGCGGGAACCGGGCGAGAGCGACGAGGCGGCGCTGATCCGCGAGATTGAGGAGGAGCTGGCTGTCACCCTGCAGCCCGATACCCTGCGCTTTGCCTGCGAGTTCAGCGCCCAGGCCGATGGCAAACCGGCAGGAGTCGAGGTGCGACTGCGCTGTTACACCGGCGAAGCGAGCGGCACCCCGATCGCATCGGCCGAAATTGCCGAACTGCGCTGGCTCGACAGCTCTCACCTCGATGAGCTCTCCCCCGTCTCCCGCCTGCTGTTTGTCTGGCTGGTTGAGCAGGGGCTGATCCGCTGACAAGCCGTACTCGCGGCGAGCATACGTACCCACCTCATATGAACCAACGGTGGCAATCAGCCACATAGCAACGCAACGACAAGGATGTCAGATGGACATTGTGGAAGTTAATAGCGCAGCGACCTACCAAAGTGCGCTCATCACCCTGCTGCAAGATTGTGTCGATAGCGGCGCCTCGGTCGGATTTTTACCGCCGCTGACCACGGAGGAATCTACCCGCTACTGGCAAGGAGTTGAAGCGGATCTTGTGGCAGGTCACCGAAAGCTGTGGCTTGCCCTTGAGCAACAACAGCTCGTGGGAGCGGTTCAGCTCGCGCTCTGTGGCAAGGCCAACGGTCGCCACCGGGCCGAGGTGGAAAAACTGATGGTACTGCAAACGGCGAGAGGCAAAGGTGTCGGTCATGCGCTGATGCAGGCAATGGAACAAGGCGCCCATGCCGCGGGCCGTTCGCTGCTGGTGCTCGATACTCGCGCCGGTGATGTGGCCTCCCACCTCTATCGTCAACTCGGCTATCTGGAGGCGGGCCAGATCCCGAGCTTTGCGCGCAACGCCGATGGCTCTCTTGCTGCGACCGTCATCTTCTATAAACCGCTCTGACCATCCCCTATCTCTTATCCACATACAGCAGGGCCGCACCAAGCGGCCCTGCTTGTTGCCCGCGTGACTGTTTGTTGCAGCAATTTGGCTTGCGACGGATTGCCACGATACGGCCAGTGCTCCTGTATGCCTCAACACCGCCAATCGCCGCCCCAAAATACAGCCAAACAAATAGAAAGATTAATTAATGATTAAAACGCCCCCCTTTTCTTCTTCATCTATTGCCTCATCAGGCGTATCGTAAGAGACCCATTTGATAATCAATCTTATGTTATTCACTGCCTTGAGGAATAATGGATGCCCACTTTGCCCCGTACAGTTACCTCCCCCAAAAAGTTCATCATCGGTCAACACCTTCTCCCGCAACTCCATGAGCACGTTAAAGATTTTGGTGACTATGCGTTGCTCATCAGCGATGAGTTCATTCTGGAGCGGGTACGGGAAGAAGCTTTGGCGGGGCTCCTGCAGGCAGGTCTCAGGGGAGTGGTCGACAAGTTTCGCTACGAATGCACCGAACAGGAGATCCACCGCCTGACCCACCTTGCAGAGCAATATGGTGCGAACGTGATTGTCGGGATCGGCGGCGGCAAGACGCTGGATGTCGCCAAGGCCGTGGCCTTCTATCTGCGCCGTCCGGTTGTGCTGTTCCCGACGATTGCCTCCACGGATGCCCCCTGTACGGCGCTGGCAGTGATCTACAACCAGGCGGGTGAATTTGAACGCTATCTGTTCCTGCCGCAAAATCCGGACGTGGTGCTGGCTGACACGGCCATCATTGCCGCCGCCCCTCCCCGCTTCTTTTCCGCAGGCGTTGGCGATGCCCTGGCCACCTATTTCGAGGCGCGCGCCTGCTATCGGGCAGACGGACTCAATCTAGTCGGCAAGCGTCCTTCACGCACTGGCCTTGGTCTGGCACAGCTCTGTTACGAGCTGCTTGGTGAGAACATCGAGCTGGCCATGGATGCAATACGCCACCATGTCTCGACTCCGGCGCTGGAGCAGGTCATCGAGGCCACCATCTACCTCAGCGGGGTCGGCGCAGAAGCCGGTGGACTGGCCGCCGCTCATGCCGTCAACAACGGCATGTCACTGATCCCGGAGCTCCATCGTGCCCAGCATGGCGAGAAGGTGGTCTTCGGCCTGCTGACCCAACTTGTGCTTGAGCGCGCCCCGCAACATGAACTTGATGAGGTGTTTCGCATCATCGACTGTGCAGGCCTGCCCATGACACTGCAAGAGTTGGGGCTCACCCACGTTGATGAAAGCGAGTGGCGCAAGGTGGCGCAGCTGGCCTGCGATCCCCTCGATACCATGGGCAACATGCCGATGACAGTGAGTGAACAGGATGTCTACGCCGCCGTGGTAGCGGCCAATGCCATGGCTGAGCGTTATCGCCTCCGCCATCCCCGCATCTGATTGCTTGCCGCACTAAATAGGCAAACAGTAAAAAGGCTTGCCCATTGGCAAGCCTTTTTTATCTGCAGCCCATCGCTTGTCTAGATAGACGAAAGCCTGCGCAGTATCAGGGCAGTTTCACCGCTCGCACTGCAACCTCTGGCAGGGCGAAGGCATCTTGCGCGGCGATGAGTTGCAGCTCGTAAGCCTGCTGGCGCCAGGTCTCCTGCAGCACCGCATCCACCGAGGCGTTGGTGCGCTCGAACGCGCTGACCGCATCGTGACCGGCCAGCAAATTGGCCAGCATCAGGGCGCTGATAAGATCGCCCACCCCCACCGGCTGGCGGGCAAAGTCATAGAGCGGACGGGCAATCAGATAATCCCCTTGCGGCGTTGCCAGCAGCATCTCGAAGCGGCTGGAGTCCTGCGCCGCACGACCGAGATGCTTGACCAGCACCAGCTTGACGCCGCGGGCCAGCAGCTGATGGGCAGCCGCGCGGGTCTGATCCAGATCAGCCAGATGGGTATCACAGAGGGTCTCCAGCTCCAGCAGGTTGGGGGCCATCATGTCGGCCACCGGCAGCGCCTGCTCGGTCAGGAAACGGGTGACGCCGGGGGCAACGATGCACCCCTTCTCCGGGTGACCCATCACAGGGTCGCAGAAGTAGATGGCATCGGGGTTGGCCGCCTTGACGGCGTTGACCACGGTCAGGATCTCGTCCCCCTGCTCGGCGGAGCCAAGGTAGCCACTCAGCACGGCGTCACACTGGCTCAACACCTCGATATTGCCCAATCCTTTCACCAGCGCACTGATATGACCCGCCGGCATCGCCATCCCCTGCCACCCCTGGGCATATTGGGTGTGGTTGGAAAACTGCACCGTGTTGATGGGCCATACATCCATACCAAGGCGGCGCATGGGGAAGACGGCCGCGCTGTTGCCGGCACAACCAAAGACCACGTGGGACTGAATAGAGAGAACGGATTTCATCGGGAATACCACAGCAAAGGATCAGCAAGGTGGGCAATATATCGGATGAAGATAACGATGCGCCACCTTGGCGCGGGATGAACAGGCAATTTCCTGACTAAAGACAGGTTTTTTGCGCCATTTGGCCCGCGTCGACAGGATGAGCGGCGCCATGATCCGCCGCGTCACCGTCCATCACATGCCGTTGTGCTCAACGCCATGACGGGCAAAGTGATAGACCCATCCCTCATCACACGGCATGTCACTGGGTGGCGAAATCAGCTCAGGCAATACCGTCACCTTGCCACCAGCGGCATATTGCAGCGCCATCAGGGCGCAGAGCGCCGCATCGTAGCGATCGGTGCCGACCAGCACATCCGCAGGCAGCAGCGCCGCCAGCTCGGGCCGTGCCGGGGAGGCCTTGCCGCCCACTTTGGCCAATGCCGGATAGACCTCCAGCACGGCACGACTGGCCTTCGGGGCAACGGTCGGCACCAGTTGCAGATCCGAGAGCCGCGGCAGCATGGAGAGCGCCAGGGTGGCGTTGTTGCCAAGCCGGTCGAAGGTAGCCGACAGCGGCTTCTTGCCGTACTGCTGATACAGCCAGCGCTCGCAGTCGCGATAGGCGTAGGGGTTATCTATCTCCCGCTCGGGAGCGGCGCAGCTATGTGGCTGGCCGTTGAGCAGATCCCGCAAGGCGCGGGGAAAGGCGAGCGGCGCATCGATACCGAACGCCAGTTGCGGGCAGGCTTCTACCTGCATCAGGGTCAGCTCGTTTTGCAGGGCCGGACGCAACAGGGCGGCCAGATCCGGCGCCACCCGCGAGCTCAGACGAAACAGCGGCGACACCCCGAGCCAGTGCAGGCGGTTGGAGTCGGCCTGCCAGCCCACCACGGCCACCGCTTGGGCACTGCCCTGCCAGCCACGCACATCCCAGCCGATCCCGATTGCACTCATTTGCCCTGCCGTCATCAATTACCTCTGTTCGCCTGTCACAAGTTGCAAGAGGCACAGGGTAATCAGCAGATGCCTTTAACGCAAAGCGAACCGCCCACTCAGAACGATTTCTGGAAGTTCACCAGCGGCAAAATGGGGAAAACACCGTTGGCGGCATAGTTGGCCAGCCCGATCTGCAAGCCATCGAGGTGCTTGGTCGCATTGATAAAGCCAATCTGGAAGGTGGTACGCTCGGCATAGTTGACGAAGCCGACGTTGGCCAGCGCATTGCCCTTGGCGATATTGACCGCCCCCCAGTTAAGCCCCTGTACATTGTTGGTCAGGTTGACCAGCCCCAGATTGACGCCGGTATCCTGCCCTTCGTGCCAGTTGATGGCGTTGATGGCGACCCCGCCAAACTGGTGGCGCACCCGACCAGCACCCAGGAATACCCCGAGCTGCAGGCCGCTGAACTGATCCACATCGGAGAGGGCGAAGATCGGCAGATCAATGCCCTTCACCTGACCGGTCCGACCGTAGAGCAGCGAGGCGCGCGCCCCTTCCACCTGATGGGACGCGGGCAAATTGACCCCGGGCAACGAGACCTGCACCGGAGTACTGGCCTGCGCGACACCGCACAGAGTAAGGGCGCTGCATGCCAGCAGCAGGCGGGAGAGTGTCATGGGAAGTTCCTTGGGCCATAGAGAGTGGCCCGATCCTAACAGTCAGGGGAGAGTGTGGGCACACCAGCAGGGACGAGGTGCGTCACGATACGTCACGGTTGGCCCTCTCACCTCTCCATCAGGACTTGCGAAAGCGCCACCTCAAGAACAATCGGCCACTTTTTCACAGCGAGTAGTCCCTCTTCCTTTCTTTGCCTGAGCGAACTGCCTAAAATAGTCGCCCTGCTGTATCCGGCATTCATCCATCTAGAGGATTTCCCATGGAGACGTTTCTGCTCGAAGGTCACCCCTTCGTTGCCTTGTGTGACCTTATCAAACATCAGGGGTGGGCCGATTGTGGCGGCGCCGCCAAAGCCCTCGTTGCCGAAGGGCTGGTCGAGGTGGACGGTCAGGTCGAGACTCGCAAGCGCTGCAAGATCGTGGCCGAACAGGTGGTCAACTTCAACGGCATGAAGGTCGTGGTGAAAGAGGGCGTCAGCCCGGAGATTGGCTAATCCCGTCTTGGGGAGCCACTGTCCGGCAACCCGCTAGCTGGCCTTGATCGACAGGGTCAGCACAAAACGCGCCATCGCCTCATCCCCGTTCAATGACGGACAGGTGGCCACCACCTGGATGGGGCGATTGATGCGCTGACCGCTTGCCAGCGATTCGTCGATCATGGCGTCAATCTCCTCCCCCGCTGCGCAGTCGAACTGCACATCCCCCTCCGGTCGTTTCAAAAACTCCCCCTGCACATCCTTGAAGGCGAAGTGCACCTTCTTGCGCCGCTGCCGCCCCTTCTCCATCACCAGTAGACCACCTACCAGATCGGCGCCGGTCGCCAGCGCGCCAAAATACATGCTGCCCAGATGGTTGCGGGTACGCCAGCCAAGGGGAATGCGAATGCGCAGCGCTTTGGCGTTCATCTCTTCGATGATCGGGGCACAAAACCCGATGACGGGAATATAGCGCCAGGCAAACAGCCGAAGCGCCAGATTGGCTTTGAAGCGTTGCAAATCCATATGCGAACTGATCCGATGAGTTAATGTAAACAACATGTTGCCTGCATCTGCGCCATTCGACAAGCACAGGGATCACGGTTACGACCTTTGCCCAACGCAAAAAAACAGAGGGAACCGCACCGGTTCCCTCTTTTCGTTCATGTCGCCGTTACAGCAAATGTGTCGCTCAGGCGCGCTTCTCTTCCAACCAAGCCCCCTGGCTCTGCATCTCGAACAGCTGGGCATAGTGACCGCCGAGGGCCATCAACTCACCATGGGTACCCCGCTCATTCACCTGACCACGGGAGAGCAGCAGGATCTCGTCCGCATCGACGATGGTCGAGAGGCGGTGGGCGATGGCGATGGTAGTGCGGCCACGACGGGCAGCAGAGATCGCCTGCGACAGCGCCAGCTCGGTCTGGGAGTCCACGCTGGCCGTCGCTTCATCCAGAATGAGGATGCGCGGATCCCCCACCAGCGCGCGGGCAAAGGAGAGCAGTTGCCGCTGGCCGGCGGAGAGGTTCTTGCCCCCCTCCTCCATCAAGGTGTTGATCCCCTGTGGCAAGCTGCGCACAAACTCGGCCAGCTGCACCTCGCTCAACGCCTGCCAGAGCCGCGCTTCGTCTATTCCGGCGCGGCCGAGACGCAGGTTCTCCGCCAGGGTGCCGACGAAGATAAAGGGATCTTGCTGCACCAGCCCGATGCTGCGGCGCACCGCCGCCAGCGACAGGGTATCCAGTGCGTGATCATCGAAGCGGATCTGCCCCTGATCCAGCGGATAGAAGCCCATCAGCAAGCTGATGATGGTGGACTTGCCGCTGCCGGTATGGCCCACCAGTGCCAGCATCTGGCCCGGTTTTGCGGAAAAACTGACCTCCCGCAGCACCTGTTGCTCACCATCGTAGGAGAAGCTCACCCGCTCGAAACTGACCCGTCCTTCCAGCGGGCGCAGCTCGCCCTCGGTGCTCTCGCGGGTTTCATCGAGCAGGGCAAAGACCCGCTCCCCCGCCACCATCGCCTGCTGCAGCTGGTTGAGCTGGTTGGTCATCTCGATGAGCGGCTCGATCATCCGCCCCAGATAGCTGATAAAGGCGTAGAGCACCCCCACCTGAATGGCACCGGCGTGGCTCACCCCCTCATGGGCGAACAGCGCCAACAGACCGATCAGCACCATCATGTAGAAGAGATCAATGAGCGGGCGCAGCAAAATGCCGTTGATCTTGAGGCTCTTGATCCGTGCCGACCAGTGCTGCTGGTTCACCTCGGCAAAGGCCTTGGCGAAATGGCGCTCCTGCACCATCGCCTGAATAACCGGCATCCCCTGCAGCGACTCGTTGAGGCGGCTGTTGATGTCGGAGAGCAGGCTGCGAGTCGCTCGCACCACTGGCACACTCAGTTTCTGGTAGAGCCACATCACCCCGCCCACGGCGGGCAGCAACAGGGAGCAGACCAGCATCAGCCGCAGATCCAGCAGCGCCATGGAGATGAGGATGCCGCACAACAGCACCACCTTTTGCACCAGCAAGCCAATCACCTGCACATAGAGGTTCATGATCGCCTCGGTGTCGTTGGTGATGCGGGAAATCAGCGAGCCGGAGCGATGCTTGTCAAAGTAGCGGGCCGGCAAACGGATGGCGGTAGCAAATACCTGCTCGCGCAAAGTTTGCACCACCGCCTGAGCAATGCGATTGAAGCGCAGGGATTGCAAATAGAAGCCCGCCGCCGACAGCACCTGCAAACCCAGATAGCCCGCTGCAATCAGGGCTATGGTGGGCAGCACGATATTGCGAGGCGCCAGATAGTCATCGATAAAAAGCTTGATCAGCAGCGGTCCGGCCACTTCGGCGCCGGTGGCAAGCAGCAAACAGATCCCCGCCTGAATAAGCCAGCGAGGATACTGGGCGCAGTAGGCGAGCAGTCGTTTAATGGTCGGATTCACAGGCTCTCCTCCACCGCTTCTTCGAGACGCTGGTAACGCACCATATCTGCATACCAGCCATTGTGCGCCATCAGGGCACCGTGATGACCCCGCTCGCTAACGGTCCCCTGCTCCAGCACCAGGATCTCGTCGGCCTGCTCCACCGCCGTCATGCGATGGCTGACCAGGATCAGGGTGCGACGATGGGCTTTGAGGGCATGCAGAATTTGCTGCTCAGTGTGGGCATCCACCGCCGAGAGCGCATCATCGAGCACCAGAATGGGCGCATCCAGCAGCAGGGCGCGGGCAATGGCCAGCCGCTGTTTCTGACCGCCGGAGAGGGTCACCCCTTTCTCCCCCACCTCGGTCTCATAGCCCTTGGGGAAACGCACAATATCATCGTGGACACAGGCAATGCGCGCCACCCGTTCGACCTCCTCGCGGCTCGCATCGGGTTTGCCGAGGGCAATATTGGCGGCGATAGTGGTGGAAAACAGGAATGGCTCCTGCGGCACATAGGCAAACTGGCTGCGCAGTGTGGCGAGCGGCAACTGGTCAATCGGTACGCCCCCCATGGCTATCGAACCGTGAGTCGGATTGGCAAGGCGCATCAACAGCTTGAGCAGGGAGCTCTTGCCTGCCCCGGTGCGCCCCACCACCCCAAGCATCCCCCCTTGCTTGAGGGTAACGTCGATATCCGCAAGCAGGGTGCGCTGCTCAAGTTGATAGCTCACCCCTTTGATCTGCAAAGGAAAGGCAGAGGTAAACGCGGCAGGCTGGGCGGGCTCTTCGATATCGCTACGCTCCCCCAGCAGGCTTTCGATACGGGAGTAGGCGGCGCTGCCCCGCTCGATGATGTTGAACAGCCAGGCGATGGCAAACATCGGCCAGATCAGCTGGCCAAGGTACATGGTGAAGCTGGTGAGCTCACCCAGGGTCAACTCATCGCGCAGCACCAGCACACTGCCCCCCGCCACCGCGAGGAAGTAGGAGCAACCGATACAGAGATAGATGACCGGATCGAATTTGGCATCGATGCGGGCCACAGCCATATTGCGCTCCCCCGCCTGTTTGGTCAGCTCGGCAAAGCCTTCATCTTCCAGCGATTCAACCGCATAGGATTTCAACACCCGCACGCCGGAAAGGGCCTCCTGGGTCTTGTTGTTGAGCCTGGAGAAGGCCCCTTGCGCCGCCTTGAACTGGGTATAGATCTGGGTGCCGAAGCGGTTCATGAAATAGGCCATCACCGGCAGCGGCAGCAAGGAGACCAGCGTCAACTGCCAGGAGTACTGGCTGCACATGATGGAGAGCACCAATACCCCGACCATGATGGAGTCCACCAGAGTCAGCACCCCTTCGCCAGCGGTCATCTCCACAGCCTGAATGTCATTGGTGGCATGGGCCATCAAATCGCCAGTACGGTGGCGCTGATAAAAATCGGGGCTCATCCGGGTGAAATGGCTGAAAAGGCGATTGCGCAACACATAGGCCAGACGGTAAGAGGCACCAAACAGCATCACCCGCCAGACGTAGCGCAGCAGATAAATCAGCACACCCAGACCAAACAGCCCCGCCAGATAGCGCATCAGGGTACCATTGTCGAGACCACCCCTGGTGATGCCATCCACCACCCAGCCCACCACTTTGGGCGGAATAACGGTCAACAGGGCCACCATCAGCAGCAGGGAGATGGCGGCCAGATAACGGGGCCACTGCTCCTTGAAAAACCAGCTCAATCGTAGAAATACGCTCACACCACCAACCTTTAGCGCTCTCTGCCCGTGACCGCTCCAAGGAGCGGCCATCAGAGAAGCCACGCAGAAATAGAAGAATGAAAACAATCGCCTCCGGCTGGAGGCGATTCGAACGAAAGCTCATCATATCCCGAACCGGGATGGTTGAGAATAATTACTATTTAATTCACTGTGACATGCGATCATCCCCTGATGAATAGGGATTATACGAATTTTCATGCTGCTCACCGGTCAACAGGAAGTGTGACACCTCTTCCCGGGTCTGGCTAAAGACCTGTTGCAACTGCTCCAGATCCGTCTCGCTCAGCACTTCGTTTTGCCGCAGGCGCCACTCCAGCTCGCCAGCCACCAATTGCAGACGGGACGCCGAGATATTGGCAGACACCCCCTTGAGGGTGTGCAGCAGCTTGCTGGCCACCTCGGGCTGCTGACGGCGCAGGGCGGAGCGGATCTCCCACAGATCGTCCTTGTGCTCCGACATGAACAGCTTGAACAGGATCTGCAACGCCTCCTTGTCCTGCTCCAGCCGCTTGAGTGCATCCTGCAGATCGAGGATCCCGATCATATCCGGCGGTTTCACCTCCATGATCCCCGCCTGCTCCACCCCTTGCGGCTTTACCCACTGCAGCAGGTTGTTGTAGAGATCCAGCTTGCTCACCGGCTTGGTGACATAGCCATTCATCCCCACCCCCAGGCAACGCTCCTTGTCACCGGGCATGGCACTGGCGGTGAGGGCAATGATGGGCACATCGTGTTTGTCGACCATCTTGCGGATCTGGCGGGTGGCATCGAGTCCGTCCAGCACCGGCATCTGCAAATCCATCAGGATCACGTCAAAAGGCTGCTCGGCGACCCGCTCCACCGCCTCCCGACCATTGCTGACCACACACACCACCGCATCGACGCGCCGCAGATACTCAATGATGAGCTGCTGATTGACCCGGTTGTCTTCCGCCAACAGCACTCGGGTACCCTGCAACAGGGATTTGAAGTGTTGCTGATCCCCCTGTGCCTCGGCCTTGCGCAGGTTGAGCTCGTAGGAGCTGCCGTTGAGCAGCTCGTCCACCTTGGCCAGCAGGGCATTTTCGGTCATCGGTTTGGGCAGAAAATGGGTCAGCCCCATGTTATCCATCCGGGCGTGTAGCCCCTCTCTGGCCCAGGCACTGATCATCAGGATGGGGATCCGCCGCCACTGGCTGTGCTGATACATCTCCAGCGCCAGATCGAGCCCATCCTCCTGACCCATGCGCCAGTCGAGGATCGCCAACCGCAGATTCGGTCCCTCTTCACGGAGCAGCTGACGGGCGCGGGAAAGGGAGTTAACCGGCAGCACTCGCACTCCCGCGCGAGTCAGAATGTCCCGGGCCAGATCCAGCACCAGTTCGTTGTCATCCATCACCATCACCAGCGGCTGGTTCTCGAAGAAGACTTTCCGTCCAGCCACGCCGTAGACCGCCTGCGCCATCGGGATATCGAACTTGAACAGAGAGCCGACGCCAGGCTTGCTCTCTACGGTGATCCGCCCCCCCATCAGCTCCACCAGCCGCTGGGAGATATTGAGCCCGAGCCCCGAGCCGCCATATTTGCGGGTATTGCCCGCCTCCAGCTGGGTAAACGCCTGAAACAGTTGGGTCTGCTTCTCTTCGGCAATGCCGATGCCGGTATCGCGCACACTGAAGCGGATCCGCATTGGGTGAGGATTGGCCAGCTCGATGCAGACTTCGACTTCACCGCGTTCGGTAAACTTGATGGCGTTGTTCACCAGATTGACCAGCACTTGTCCCAATCGCAAGGGATCCCCACGCAAGAAGACCGGCACCTCCGGTGACTTGCGAATAACCACTTCCACGTGTTTGCGCTCCGCCAGATCGGCAAACATGCCCGCCAGCGAATCGAGCTGCTCACTGAGATCGAAGTCGATCTCCTCCAACGTCAGCTTGCCGGACTCCACCTTGGTCAAATCAAGGATGTCGTTGATCAGCAGCAGCAGGGTATCGGATGAGGATTTGATCTTGCCCAGATAGTCCCGCTGTTGTTGATCCAATTCGGTCTGCAGTGCCAGCGAGCTAAAACCTATGATGGCATTCATGGGGGTGCGGATCTCGTGGCTCATGTTGGCCAGAAAATCGCTTTTGGCCTGGGCCAGCAAGCCGGTCTGGCGCGACAACTCGCTCAGCTTCTGATTGCGGCGCCACAGGGTGAAGGCCACCAGCGCAAAGCAGATCAAAGCCCCGCACAGCACCATCAGATAGAAGCGGTTCATCAAAGAGGAGGCGCGCTCCAGCTTGTCGAGTTTCCAGCGCACCAGACTCTCGATCACATGCATGTCGATGAGCTGGTAACGCAAGGTGTGATAGGCAATCACCTGCTGGCTCATCTCCTTGCTCAGGCGGATCAGGGTAGCGATCTCCGGCAAGTTGCCATAACGGGATTGCAACTGCTGTTGCAGCTGGTCCAGCGTAGTCTGTTCACGTTTGTCCCAACTGCGCTGCAGATAGTTGCTCAGTTGCGCCAGCTCCTCCAGGTCGCGATGAAGCGCACTGTCTGACGGGCTTATCCCCCGCACCTTTTTAATCTGGGCCTGCAGGGGCGCATTGAGGTACTCGATAGCCATCTCAATGGCATGAAGCCTGGCCAGCGCCATCAGATAGGTGTCCATGTCATCAAGCAGAGCCTGGGAAAGGTCGTCTTGCACCAGCTCGGGATCGCTTCTGACTTCCCGTACAAAACCGTCAAGGGTGATGGATAACTGGTTCAGTCGCTGCTGGACATTGCTGTCATTGGCCTTCTCCCGCCCAAGCAGATAGACGGTATCGGCGTTGATCCGGTTCAGCACCACCTCGGCCGCGTCGTTCAGGTCGTGGGCCTGTTGCTGCTGACTGAGCGACTGCCAGCAGTAGCCCGAAAAGGCGAGCAGCAAGGCAACGATCAGCCCTGGCACAGCACGGTTTTTCCGTGATCCTTTATTCATCCCGTCTCGACTCTCATCTGGTGGTCGCTGAATTATCCGGTCAGGCAATGACCCCTGGGGGAATTATCCACTCCCGCTGGGCACTGTGTTACCGTTATTGCTCTGATATTTCGCTATTGTTTCGCGATTGCTTCATTCTGGCTTCTCATCATATCCCCGGCCAGAGCTGATTTAGAAGGAACCAATTATGTCATTTATCACTACTTATTGTAGCCACTGCTTTACCAGGAACCGCCTGCCCGTTACCCATATCGATACATCTGCCAAATGCGGGCGCTGCAAAGCCCTCCTGTTCAGCCAGACCCCTTGCCTCGGGAAGGCGGATAACTTCGATACCCTGATCAACTCAGATATCCCGGTCGTGGTCGATTTCTGGGCCAGCTGGTGCGGCCCCTGCCAGCAGTTTGCTCCGGTATTTCATGAGGTTGCCCATGAACTCGAACCACGGATGCGCTTTGTCAAAGTCGATACCGAGCAACAGATCACCATTGCCGCCCGTTACGCCATTCGCAGCATCCCCACCCTGATGGTCTTCAAACAGGGCAAACTGGTGAACCAAATAAATGGCTCCTTGCCCAAGAGCATGTTCAAGCAATGGCTGGAACAGTTCATGGATGTTTGATTTATATTTCGCACATGTTTTATTTATGTGTTCATTTCCTCATTTTTATCAATGAGTATGTGAGTAGAGGCTGATTTTCAACATGTGAGTCTGTTTCAAACAAGTGAATGGATGTAATCTCGGCAACACAAAAACAACCATAAATTAACCGAGAGAACATTATGCACACATCAGCTGTACCCTCTGCTCCATCTCGCTGGCTGGACATCAAATCAGGGATCGTCATCCTGGATGTTTTGCTACTTTGTGCCATGCTCGCCTGGCTCCCGTTTGACCCCATGGTCAACAAGGGGCTGGGCATTCTGGTCTTTATTGCCATCCTCTGGCTGACCGAAGCGCTGCACGTCACCATCACCGCGCTGCTGGTACCCCTGCTGGCTACCGTGCTCGGGGTGTTTGACATGAGCAAATCCCTCACCGATTTTGCCAACCCGATCCTGTTCCTCTTTTTTGGCGGTTTCGCCCTCGCGGCAGCCCTCTCCAAACAGGGACTGGATACCCTGATGGCAGGCAAGGTGATGCACCTGGCCAATGGTCATCTGGGTTGGGGCGTCATCCTGCTCTTTACCATCACAGCCGCCATGTCGATGTGGATCAGCAACACCGCTACCACCGCCATGATGCTGCCACTGGCGATCGGTATGCTGGCACGCCTCGATAGCAAAAAAGAGCGCGCCACCTTCGTCTTCGTATTGCTGGGGATCGCCTACAGCGCCAGTATCGGCGGCATCGGTACCCTGGTGGGTAGCCCACCCAACGCCATCGCAGCCGCCCAGATGGGGATTGGCTTCACTGACTGGATGAAATTCGGTGTTCCAGTCGTGCTGATCCTGATGCCCTGCGGCATTGCCCTGCTCTATCTGGTAACCCGCCCGCGTCTCAGCCACCGCGTCGAGATCCAGGATGTCACCATCAACTGGACCCGCGAGCGTAAAGTGACGCTGGCAATCTTCCTGACCACCGTTGTGCTCTGGATCGGCTCACAACCCATCTCCAACGCCTTTGGCGGTATTCCGCAACTCGACACCCTGATTGCCATGGGCGCCATAGTGGCCATCGTGGTCAGCCGTGTCGCCAGCTGGGATGACGTCAACCAGAACACCGACTGGGGCGTGCTGATGCTGTTTGGCGGCGGCCTGACCCTGAGCGCCATTCTCAAGGCTACCGGTACCAGCGCATTCCTGGCCAGCCATCTGTCGGCCGTACTCTCCAACGCCAACATTTTTGTTGTGTTGCTTATGCTGGCCGCCTTCGTAGTGTTCCTGACCGAGCTGGTCTCCAACACCGCCACCGCCGCGCTGTTGGTTCCCCTGTTTGCCGGTGTCGCCGAGGCGCTGGGTGTATCACCTGTGGTGATGTCGGTGTTGATCGCTATCGGTGCCTCCTGTGCCTTTATGCTGCCGGTCGCCACGCCGCCCAATGCCATCGTCTTTGCCAGTGGCCACATCCGCCAGAGGGAGATGATGAAAGCCGGTATGGCTCTGAACGTGGTCTTTACCGTGTTGCTCGCCCTGCTGGCCTACTTCGTTGGCGATATCCTCTGATCCACCTCCCCCCCAATAAACAAAAACCCCCGTATTGCGGGGGTTTTCTCATTTATGAATCCGCTTAGCCGATGTTGCAGGCCTGCAGATCCCAGATCCGATCCACGTAGTCCTGAATAGAGCGGTCGGAGTTGAACTTGCCCATGGTGGCCGAGTTGATGATGGCCTTCTTCGCCCACAGCGCAGGATCCCGATACCAGGTATCGATCAGCTTGTGTGCATCCGAGTAGGACTGGAAGTCCGCCAGGGTCAGGTAAGGGTCTCCCCCTTCCAGCAAGGAGCGCTTGATGGAGGCCAGCTCACCCGGACGACCCGGCGTGAAGTAGTCGGTATCAAACCAGTCCAGCACGGCTTTGAGCTCGGAGTTGGCATAGTAGAAGTCGTACGGGTTGTAACCGCGCGCCTTAAGCGACTTCACTTCGTCCACGTTCAGACCGAAGATGGCACAGTTTTCGGCACCCGCCTCTTCGGCGATCTCGATGTTGGCCCCATCCAGCGTCCCGATGGTAATTGCACCGTTGAGTGCCATCTTCATGTTGCCGGTACCGGATGCTTCGTAACCAGCAGTAGAGATCTGCTCGGAGACATCTGCCGCCGGGATCAACTTCTCGGCCAGACTCACGCGGTAGTTCGGCATGAACACCACTTTCAGCTTGCCCTGGATACGAGCATCGTTGTTGACCCGATCCGCCAGCTTGTTGATGGCATAGATGATGTCTTTGGCCAGCTTGTAACCGGGCGCCGCTTTGGAGCCGAAGATAAACACACGCGGATGCATGTCATAGTCCGGGTTGGCCAGCAGACGACGATAGAGTGCCATGATGTGAATAAGGTTCAGTTGCTGGCGCTTGTACTCGTGCAGACGCTTGATCTGAACGTCAAAGATCGCCTCGGCACTGACATCGATACCGGTTTCGTCTTTGATGACCTTGACCAGCTTCTCTTTGTTATGACGTTTGATGGTCATGAACTGCTGCTGGAACGCCTTGTCGTCGGCAAATTTCACCACGCCACGCAGTTTGTCCAGTTGCAGCGGCCACTCCTTGCCCACCACTTCGTTGTAGAGACCCGCCAGCTCCGGGTTGCAGGCCAGCAGCCAGCGACGCGGGGTTACCCCGTTGGTCACGTTGCACATTTTTTCCGGCCACAGCTCGGCATACTCGGGGAAGAGATCTTCCTTCACCAGCTTGGAGTGGATCTCGGCCACACCGTTCACCTTGGACGAACCGATCACGCACAGGTTGCCCATGCGAACCTTGCGCACGGCCCCCTCTTCGATGATGGAGAGCTTGGCCTTGATGGCGTCGTTGCCCGGCCACTTGGGCTCCACCAACTCGTTCAGGAAGCGAGCGTTGATCTCGTAAATCACCTCCAGATGGCGAGGCAGTACTTTCTCGAACAGGCTGACCGACCACTTCTCCAGCGCTTCCGGCAGCAGAGTGTGGTTGGTATAAGAGAAGACCTGATAGCAAATAGCCCAAGCGGCATCCCAGTTCAGATCTTCCTCGTCAACCAGCACCCGCATCAGTTCCGGGATGGCGACAGTCGGGTGAGTATCGTTAAGCTGAATGGCAATTTGCGCGGCAAAGTTGCTGAAGTCACTGCCATGGACCCGCTTGTAGCGGCGCATGATGTCCTTGATGGAGCAAGCACAGAAGAAGTACTGCTGGATCAGACGCAGCTCTTTACCTGCATCGGTCTCATCGTTCGGATACAGCACCTTGGAGATGGTCTCGGCTTGGGCTTTCTCAGCCTGGGAGTCGATGTAACCACCGGCGTTGAACACGTCCCAGTCGAAAAACTCGGAGGCGCGGGATTCCCACAGACGCAAGATGTTGACGGTGTGACCGCCAAAACCGACCACCGGAATATCCCAAGGCACCCCTTTAATCTTGCGACCGGCGTGCCATACCTTCTTCAGGCCGCCATTGTCACCAAACACGGTCTCGACGTAGCCATAGAGCGGCACTTCTTGCACCGACTCGGGACGGCAGATCTCCCAGGGGTTGCCATATTCACGCCAGGAGTCTGGGCGCTCAATCTGGCGACCATCCTGAATTTCCTGACGGAACAGACCGTGTTCGTAGTGGATACCGTAACCAACCGCCGGATAGTTCAGAGTGGCCAGCGAGTCGATAAAGCAGGCAGCCAGACGACCCAGGCCGCCGTTGCCAAGTGCCATGTCCGGCTCTTGTTCGCACAGGTCGGTCAGTTCCAGACCGAGTTCGCCCAGCGCCTCTTCGCAAGTCTTGTAGAGGGAGAGGTTGTGCAGGTTGTTGGAAGTCAATCGTCCCATCAGGAATTCAGCAGAGAGATAGTGAATCGCACGAGTATCTTTCTTGAAATGAGTCTGCTGAGTGCGGGTCAGGCGCTCGTACACCTGTTCATTGACAGCCGCAGCAGTGGCTTTCCACCACGCTTCGGGAGAGGCTTTCTGTTCGCTTGTTCCCAAGGTAGAACGCAGGTGACGCACGATACTCGCCTTGAGCTGATCTTTATCCAGTTGGAGATCCTGGTCTGTCTTCTTCTTGGTAGCCATAAACCATATTCCTTCGTTACAAATAAAATTGTTATCCCGCTTGCGGGACCGGCGCTGTTGTTATCTCAAAATATGTACCGGCGTGAGAATACTAACTAAAGCGGCAGAATTAAAAGTTAACGCAAGTCACACTTTAACCGATAAAAACAGCCTGAAAAGCTTGAAAACCCTTTCCTTTAATTGATCGCACCAAAACAAACATTCCCTTTATTATCATAAGCTTAATGAAACAATAAAAATATTCTGGCATGAATAGGTTTTCAGAGATTGCCAAGCCTTGAAAATCCCTGAAAATAGGCAGCAAGACGGCACATTGAAACCGGTTTCAATGTGCCTGAAAAATTACCGTATAAATATGAAGCAATCATTGCACCCTTAAAGATGTGCCTTGAACTGATTACTCAATGGATCGTAATGGTACCCAATCTGATCCAGACGTCCTGCCAACTGCTCTTCACTCATATCGTAATAGGCCAGCAGCTCCTCCAACCCGTCACACTCAAGCCTTAGCTTCTCATTGATGATGCCCAGCAAGATGTTGGCATCAAGACGTTGCAAGGTACTGATATCCATGGCGGCACCTCCTGTAAATGACCTGTATAACCATGGGCGGTTACGCAAGATTTGTCCATAGTACGAAAAATACCCAACCAGCTTTATATTAAATAGTGTTTAAAAACATAACCTTACTAACGACACATGCCAACACCATCACATTTTTCAGCAAAAACACCTTGTCACTGCCACAGGATAGAACTACTGTATGCACATACAGCTTGGATATTCATACAGGAACCCCATATATGAACCAGCCCCTGCACTCACTGCCCTTTGCGATGAATCGTGTCATGAGCAAGCCCTGGCCAACCAGAACCGCCTGCAAAGCGGAGTTGGCTCATTATGGTGTGACTATCCAGTCTGATGATCAGTTTCTGAGCGAGCTGACCAAGCTTGGGGAGGCTCATACCGGCTGGATCTTGTTGATCGCCCCGCCGGGACGCCCCACAGTCAGCCGTCTGGAAGAGCGAGGTATCGATCCCAAGAGAGTGCTGGTGGTACATAGCCCCAAAATCAAGAACTGGCAGCAAACCCTGGAGCGCAGTCTGGGCAATGGTCACTGCGCCGCCGTATTTACCTGGCTACCCGAGCAGATCGAGCTGGATCACGTCAAGCTGCAGCGACTGGGACAGCAATCTGGTGTACTCACCCGCTTCTTTGGCGCGAAACGGACTAACCTCGGCACACCTCTGCTGGCCTATGCAGAGCAAGATATCTATCTCAACCATTAAGACAAAAAACGAACGCCTACGCAGGCTCTCCCGCGGGTCGCAGTGACAGAAGGGCGCAAACAATATGTGGCCAGCGGCTTTATTTGAAAGACAAGCGTGCAACAGCCTGACGGTAGGCATCGGAGATCATTTGACCCTGCTTGCTGCAAGCAGACAAACATCAAAAGATGTAACGGATAAAGAAGCAGAAAATAAAACCTGAACTGGACAATCATGCAGCCCAAGTATTCAAACCTGCGGGACTTCCTGCCCACCAGCGAACCCGTTTGAGCAATATGATGAGGCTGAAAGTCATTGCATTCATTTGAGCTGATCACGACAATTTGCCCACCGGAGTGACCCTCTCCTTGAAATACCGGGTAACAAGGGGTATAACCACGCGTTTTATCAGGTGTAATAAGTGAGCGGTATGATGCAAGCCCCCTTTTGGCAGACCAAGAGTCTGCAGCAGATGACTGAATCCGAATGGGAATCCCTCTGCGATGGTTGCGGAAAATGCTGCCTCAACAAGCTGATCGATGAAGATACCGACGAACTGGTTTTCACCAATGTCGCCTGCAATTTGCTTAACACCAAGACCTGTCAGTGCTCTGATTACGCCAATCGTTTCAAAAAAGAGCCTGACTGTCTGCAGATCACCCATGACAAGATCGCCGAATATGATTGGCTCCCCTCAACTTGCGCATATCGCCTGCTGTCTGAAGGTGACGCTCTTCCAGAGTGGCATCCTCTGCTGACCGGCAGTCGTTCCGCGATGCATCAGGCTGGTCAATCCGTCCGTGGCAAGGTCATTCACGAGGATCAGGCGGGTGAATGGATCGATCACATCATCACCTGGGCCAGCTAACGCGCTCAACCCGCTATTTTCCAGAGACAAGGGCTGCACAATGTGCAGCCCTTGTTGTTTCTGCAAGCAGGGTTTGTAGCTTCACACATATCTGGCTGGCTAAACCAGACACCCTCCCAGCTGCGCATTGAGAGAGGCAGAGACAGAGACAGAGACAGAGACAGAGACAGAGACAGAGACAGAGACAGAGACAGAGACAGAGACAGAGACAGAGACAGAGACAGAGACAGAGGCAGAGGCAGAGGCAGAGGCAGAGGCAGAGGCAGAGGCAGAGGCAGAGGCAGAGGCAGAGGCAGAGAATGATTCCATAGTCACAGGCTTATGAGTATTGCTTGATACCCGCGATGGCGCCTCTGTTCACCCCTTAAACCTGATCAGCTGTTCCACGAGCCATAGCAACACTGATGAAATGGCAGGCAAAGCAACCGCCTATCCCCTTAGAGCGCTAATAAAGCATAATCGCATTACAGACGGGGCCTAGGTCAATCCTGGTGAGCCCCTCCCCTTAATCCTCTTCGAATACCCAGTAACAACTGTTGTGGTTGCGATGAAACTGGAGGCGATTCACAGGGGATGATTACTCCCCCTGAATCGCACGCATAAAAAAACCGGCGCCTTGGCGCCGGTTTTTGCTCACTATCTCTCGATTACAGAGAAGCAGTGAAGGTACGGGTGATGACGTCTTGCTGTTGCTCTTTGGTCAAAGAGTTGAAGCGAACGGCATAACCGGATACGCGGATGGTCAACTGCGGATATTTCTCCGGGTTTTCCATGGCGTCCAGCAGCATTTCACGGTTCATCACGTTAACGTTCAGGTGCTGACCACCCTCTACGTTGGATTCGTGGTGGAAGTAACCGTCCATCAGGCCAGCCAGGTTGGCTTTCTGGGCTTCCATATCTTTACCCAGTGCGTTCGGAACGATGGAGAAGGTATAGGAGATACCATCTTTAGCGTAAGCGAACGGCAGCTTGGCTACGGAAGTCAGGGAAGCAACAGCACCTTTCTGGTCACGACCGTGCATCGGGTTTGCACCCGGACCGAACGGAGCACCAGCACGACGGCCATCCGGGGTGTTACCGGTCTTCTTGCCATATACCACGTTGGAGGTGATGGTCAGAACAGACTGGGTAGCAACAGCACCACGGTAGGTGTTCAGCTTCTGAATCTTCTTCATGAAGCGCTCAACCAGGTCACAGGCGATATCATCGACGCGAGCGTCGTTGTTACCGAACTGCGGGTATTCGCCTTCGATTTCGAAGTCGATGGCAACGCCATCTTCGTCACGAATCGGCTTGACCTTGGCGTACTTGATGGCAGACAGGGAGTCAGCCGCTACAGACAGACCAGCGATACCACACGCCATGGTGCGATATACGTCACGGTCGTGCAGCGCCATCAGAGAGGCTTCGTAGCTGTACTTGTCGTGCATGTAGTGGATGATGTTCAGCGCAGCAACGTATTGCTTGGCCAGCCAATCCATGAAGTGGTCCAGACGATCCATTACGTCGTTGTAGTCGAGGTACTCGGACTTGACCATCTCGGTTTTCGGACCGACCTGGATCTTGAGCTTCTCGTCCATACCACCGTTGATTGCATACAGCATGGTCTTGGCCAGGTTGGCACGAGCACCGAAGAACTGCATCTGCTTACCAACGATCATCGGGGATACACAGCAAGCGATGGCGTAGTCATCGTTGTTGAAATCCGGACGCATCAGATCGTCGTTCTCGTACTGAACGGAAGAGGTCTCGATGGATACCTTGGCACAGTACTTCTTGAAACCGACCGGCAGCTTCTCGGACCACAGGATGGTCAGGTTCGGCTCAGGGGACGGGCCCATGGTGTACAGGGTGTTCAGCATACGGAAGCTGTTCTTGGTGACCAGAGTACGGCCGTCAACGCCCATACCAGCCAGGGTCTCGGTCGCCCACATCGGGTCGCCGGAGAACAGTGAATCGTATTCCGGAGTACGCAGGAAGCGAACCATACGCAGCTTCATGACCATGTGGTCCATCAGCTCCTGTGCTTCTTGCTCGGTGATCAGGCCTTTCTGCAGGTCACGCTCGATGTAGATATCCAGGAAGCTGGAGGTACGACCGAAGGACATGGCTGCACCGTTCTGGGACTTGACTGCCGCCAGGTAGGCGAAGTAGGTCCACTGTACGGCTTCTTTAGCGTTCTTGGCCGGTACGGAGATATCGCAACCGTACTTGGCAGCCATCACCTTCATCTGTGCCAGGGCACGGTGCTGCTCGGAGATCTCTTCGCGCAGACGGATGGTGGCTTCCAGGTTGACGCCGTTTTCCAGGTCAGCTTGCAGGGACTTGAACTGGGCCAGTTTGTCGGCCATCAGGAAGTCAACACCGTACAGGGCAACACGACGGTAGTCACCGATGATACGGCCACGGCCGTAGGCATCCGGCAGACCGGTGATAACACCAGACTTGCGGCAGTTCAGGATGTCTTTGGTGTAAACGTCAAACACGCCCTGGTTGTGAGTCTTGCGGTATTCGGTGAAGATCTTCTCGACCATCGGGTCCAGTTGACGACCGTACACTTCGCAAGAAGTTTTAACCATCTTGATACCGCCGTTGGCGATGATGGCGCGCTTCAGCGGCTTGTCAGTCTGCAGACCAACGATCTGCTCCAGGCTCTGATCGATATAACCGGCATCGTGTGCGGTAATGGTGGAGGGCAGGTCAGTATCAAAATCAACCGGCGCATGAGTGCGGTTCTCGATTTTGATCCCTTCCATGACCTTGTCCCACAGCTTGGTGGTCGCTTCGGTCGCGCCAGCCAGGAAGGACTCGTCACCTTCATACGGGGTGTAGTTCTTCTGGATGAAGTCACGGGTGTTGACAGAGGTCTGCCATTCACCGGCCGCGAAGCCTTCCCATGCTTTTTGGAACTGTTCGTTAAGTTCTGCCATTTTTCATTACCTCACACGGTATTGATGTAGTATCCCGCAATCATCCTTAATGATGACGACGGAAGATAAACCAGTAAGTCAGACCAACCATCACGCCACCACCGATGATATTGCCGATGGTCACGGGGATGAGGTTGTGTAGGACGAAGTTGGATACGGTCAGGTCAGCAAAGGTTGCCGGATCCTGGCCGATGGCCTGCCAAAATTCCGGACTAGCCACGCTGTGGATAGCGATACCAACCGGAATCATAAACATGTTTGCGATGCTGTGCTCGAAACCTGAGGCAACGAACATAGCAACCGGCAGCAGCATAACCACTACCTTGTCAGTCGCGCTGCGGGCTCCAAAAGCCATCCAGGCAGCAAGACATACCATCAGGTTACAGAGGATACCCAGCGCCACCGCTTCAAAGAAGGTGTGGTGAATTTTGTGTTGGGCCACTTTGAGGGCATTGAGACCCCACTGACCGTCTGCGGCCGTGTACTCGGCAGAAACGATGATCAGCGCCACCATCAGCAGACCGCCAATCAGGTTGCCGAAGTAAACCAGACCCCAGTTCTTGAGCAGCTGAGCCCAGCTGATGCGATTGGCAGCCTTGGCCACCAGCGTCAGGGTGGTGGAGGTGAACAACTCGGCACCGAGCAGCACACAGAGAATAAGTCCGAGAGAGAAGCAGAGACCGCCAACCAGCTTGGCCATACCCCAAGGCATGGAACCGGTTCCGGTAGTCACTGTGATGTAGAAGATAAATGCGATGGCGATGAAAGCGCCTGCGGTGATGGCCAGTGGAATGACCTTGTATGCCGGCTTGGTAGCTTTGGCATAGGTGATGTCTTCAGCCAGTGCAGCGATGGCTTCGGGCTTGAGACAATCGAATGGAGATTCAGCTTTCAATTATTTTCTACCTGAATGTTTTGCCTGTTGAAATCATAACAAAGGGCCAAATAGCCAAAATTGACATTGATCAAGTTTATCAGAGTGCGAATGTAATTTTACTACAAATATTTTAGTGCGATGGCTACGCCACTTTACACCAGGTATCAGCTGAAACAGAAATATCACATTTTTAATGCAATGATTTTAAAGAATTTATTCCAGAGCATGGAAATATGGTATTGGCAAGATATCTTTGCAGTTCAACAGCACATCCCCTGCCCTGCCATCAACCCCCTTAGGGGTATTTTTTGTTTTTTATTTCATCTTTGAATAACAATCCCTTGCCTTGCCGCACCATAAACAGAAGGGGCCACACGGCCCCTTCCTTTACAGCAACAATCACGCCCAGTGATGGGCTCGCTTGGCCTTCTGCAGCTTCTCGTAAGCAGCCAGCAGCTTCTGGTGCAGCGGGAACTGGGAGAGCGACAGGTCGGCCGCTTCCAGACCGTGGAAGCGTGCTTCGCCAGTGGCGTTGGCCCATGCCTGTGCCAGCGTCTCTTCACCATACATGCGAGTGAAGACGGCGCGATACTGCTCGGGGTCGCGCTCCTCGTCGAGGAACAACTCGACGCAGGCACGCAAAGCGCGGTAGTAGCTGGCACGCTCGGCAGTGAACACCGACTGGTTGAACTCCATGGTCCAATCGATGAGATCGAGAGCAGTCTCCAGCTCACCGGCGGCCAGCGCCAGCATGGCTTTCAGCTCGCCAACGCGCAGGGTGTGCAGCGCGGTACCCTTGGCAGCGGCGATGCCCAGCAGCTCGCGTACACGGGTACGCTCGTCGTGCCCCTCTTCATCCAGTTGATCAAACAACGCCATATACTGCTCGGCATCCCAATCCAGTGATGGCAGTGCCAGGATCACTTCGCGCAGGTTGGCGCCCATGTTGTTGTTGGCCAGCAGCAGATCTTCGGCCGGATAGATGTCGGACATGCCCGGCACCAGAATGCGGCAGGCGTAGACACCCAGATGCTCGTAGTCGGCGATATAGACCGGCTGCTCCAGCTCGTGGAAGATGCCGATCAGGTGATCGAACTCCTCCTGTGAGGTGCCACGGAAGTCCCAATCGGCAAACTCGAAGTCCGCATCCTGCTTGAACAGATCCCAGCTGATAAGGCCGGAGGAGTCGATGAAGTGGGTCTCGAGGTTGTGGTGATCCGCCACCTGCTCGTTATCGAATGACGGTGGCACGAATACGTCGAGATCCTTGAGACCGCGGCCCTGCAGCAGCTCGGTGACGGTACGCTCGAAGGCCACTTCGAAGCGCGGGTGGGCACCGAAGGAGGCAAAGCAGGTGCCATTGCTCGGATTGAGCAGCACCACGCAGATGACCGGATAACGGCCCCCCAGAGAGGCATCGAAGCTGTAAATGGGGAAGCCTTCCGCTTCGAGCGCCGCGATGGAGGCGGCAATCCCCGGATAACGGGCAATGACCTCGTCCGGGATCAACGGCAGGCTGATGGCCTCGGCGATGATCTTGTTCTTCACGTGGCGCTCGAACACCTCGGAGAGCGCCTGGGTGCGCGCTTCTGTCTTGGTGTTGCCAGCGCTCATGCCGTTGGAGACATAGAGGTTGCCGATGATGTTCATCGGGATGTAGACGGTCTCGTGATCGGACTGACGCTCGAACGGCAGGGCGACGATACCGCGCTCTTCGTTGTTTGACTGCAGATCCACCAGCATATCGGCGGTCACTTCACCGTCCGGGTTGTAGAACTTGCGGGTGAAGCTGTCGAGCAGACCGGCCGGGAACTGGTCACCCTCGATGGGGAACCACTTTTCGTTCGGGTAGTGAACGAAATCGCCGTTGGCGACCTGCTCGCCCAGATAGAAGTCGGCGAAGAAGTAGTTGGTGGAGAGACGCTCGAAATATTCGCCAAGGGCGGAAGCGAGGGCTGCCTTCTTGCTGGCACCCTTGCCATTGGTAAAGCAGAGGGGGCACTCTTTGTCCCGAATATGCACCGACCAGACGTTCGGCACGGGGTTGAGCCAGGAGGCCTCTTCGATATCAAACCCTAAGGCTTGCAGCTTGGTCTGGAAGCGTTCGATGGAGTCTTCCAGCGCCGCGTCCTTGCCGGGAATAAAAGTGTGGTCAGTCATCACGATATCCTGATTTTTATTGGCTCATGTTCGGCCGCAGATAATAGCAGGGGTCGCCGACTTTGGCAGGACAAAAATCAGCAAACAGGGATGAGTCGCACGGTGAGAAACCGGCTTGCCCCCTATCCCCCGCCACAAACAGCGCGGGCCCGGGGATTGCCCGGGCCCGCTGGTTACGCGACGCGATAAACCGTCAGAGCTGCTTGCCCTGGCTCGCAATCACCTGGCTGTACCAGTGGAAGCTCGCCTTCTTGATCCGGCGAAGGGAGCCCCCCTGCTCGTCACGCTCCACATAGACGAAGCCGTAGCGCTTCTGATAGCCATTGAGCCAGCTCAGGATGTCGGTGAACGACCAGGCGCAGTAGCCAAGCAGCTCCACCCCATCCTGCATCGCCTCCTGGCACGCCTTGACGTGACTGCGCAGGTAATCGATGCGGTACTCATCGTTCACTTTGTCGCCCGCCTCCAGCTTGTCGAACTCGCCAAGACCGTTCTCGGTGATCATCAGCGGCAGACCATAGCGGGAAGAGAGGCGACGCAACGCGATGCGCATCCCGGTCGGGTCGATGGCCCAGTCCCAGTTGCTGGTTTCCAGGTGCGGATTGGGCGCCGTCTTGTAGAGGCCGGGGATGCCGCTCGATGGCGTGGTGCCCTTCTTGCCGGTGGTGTTGATCCGCTGTAGGGTCTGACCGCCCAAGGGGTTATCGGTGTAGGTCAGGGTATAGTAGTAGTTGACGCCGATGTAGTCGGGCGTCCCCTCGCGCAGCAACTCCATATCGCCCGGCAGGATCTCCGGCGCATCGCCGTTTTCTCGCAGGTAAGCGAGCGCCGCCTGGGGATAGCGGCCAAAGCAGTAGGCATCCAGCCACCAGAGGTTGTTGAACTCCTCGGCGTTCTCGTAGGCCAGCATATCTTTCGGGTCGCACGACGCCGGATAGGCAGGGGAGTAGGCAAAGCTCGGGCCGATGAGGCCATTTGGCACATGCTGGCGAAAGGCCTTGATCACCCGGGCGTTGGCCAGAAACGCGATATGGTTGGCGGCAAAGAAGCGCTTGCGATCCTGCACAGCAGGCGGATGGGTGCCGAGCTGATAGGCGTTGGTCAGGTTGTAGTTCTGCTCGTTAAGCGACACCCAGTACTTCACCTTGCCGGCAAAACGCTGATAGAGGGTCACGCAGTAGCGCTCGAAATCCTCGATAATGCGTCGGTCTTCCCAGCCGCCGTACTCATCCTGCAGCGCCTGCGGCAGATCCCAGTGATAAAGGGTCAGCACCGGTTCGATCTTGTGTGCCAAGAGGGTGTCGATCAGCTTCTCGTAGAAGGCCAGCCCCGCCTCGTTCACCTCCCCCCGACCGGTGGGATAGATGCGCGGCCAGCTCACCGAGAAACGGTAAGCCTTGAGCCCCATCTCGGCCATCAGCGCCACGTCCTCTTCCATGCGGTGGTAGTGATCCACCGCCACATCGCCGTTGCTCCCCTCAAAGGTCTTGCCCGGCAGTTTGGTGAAGAGATCCCACACCGAGGGTCCCTTGCCATCGGCATTCCAGCCCCCCTCAACCTGATAGGCGGCGGAGGCGGCGCCCCACAGAAAATCGCTCGGGAAGTCGTTGAACTTGTGGTGATGCATCTGGTGTTGCTCCTTCTGCGCTGATGGTGTCGGCCATCTCTGATAACTCGGCGCCCCCTGTCGGGGCATCCGAAATGAATTGGCATAAGCATCTATCACTTCTAAAATTCCGTCCAATGACAAATATAACCACTCAACATTCCCAACAGGAATGAAAGGAGCCCTGATGGAGCTACGGGATCTGAAAGCCTTCGTCACTCTGGGGGAGGTGCTGCACTTCGGCCAGGCGGCGGTACGTCAGCACGTTACCCAGTCGGCCCTGAGCAAACAGATAAGGCGACTGGAGGAGGAGCTGGGCGGCGAGCTGTTCGAGCGCAACGCCAGTACCACTCGCCTCACCGGACTGGGCAGGGCGCTGTATGAAGATGCCCGCGCTGTGGTCATCCAGAGTGAGCAGCTGTCGCGCACCGCCCGCGACGTGCTAGCGGGCAATGTCGGCACCCTGCGCATCGGCTTTGGCGTGGCCACCAAGATCCTGGTGCCCGCCGCCATCGCCCGTTTTCGCGCCGAGCGGCCGCAGGTGACTATCGAGCTCAACGATCTCTCCACTCACCACCAACTGCTGGCGCTCAGTGAAGGCAAGCTGGATCTTGGTTTTTGCCGCCTGCCCGCCCCCAAGGGGTGGCACGCTCTGCCGGTGGTCGAGGCCCACTTTGTCGCCGTGCTGCCCGCCAGCTACCGCGATGTGAGGGAGTTGGCGGATCTGGTGGACAAGCCGCTGGCGATCCTGCGTCGTGACAAGGCCCCATCCTTTTACGATCACCTGATGAACTATCTGGCCCAGAGCGGGCTGCGTTTTCGCGATATCCAGTACGTCAACGACTTCGCCGCCGGAGTCGCCACCGCGGCGGCAGAGATCGCCTGGACCCTGGTCCCCTCCTCCACCACCATAGAGCACCCGGATGTACTCACCCTACCCCTTAGAGATGGGGAAGCCTGCTGGACCATTGGCCTTATCCGTCCGCCCCACAGCAAGGGGCCCTTGATAGATGCCTTCTGGGCAACCATCGCCGATATGACGCCAAGATAGACACACCGTTGGCAAACCGCAGATGGCGGCCGCGCATCAACGATAGCGTTCGACGATACGCGCCAACTCGCCGCTTTGTCGCAGCTGTTGCAGGGCACCGTTGAACTCGGTTATCCGGGTATTAAAGCGAGAGTGCTTGCCGATGCAGAGATTGAACGGGGTAGAGGCAAGCTGCAGCGGCACCTCGACCACCTGCCCGGACAATCCCAGCTGGTTGAGTTTGAAACGTGCCACCAGTGGGTCGGTCACCATCAGATCCCCCCGCCCCGCCGCCAGCATCTTGAAGACATTATCAACATTGATGGTGTGATGAACGGTAAAGCCCGCCAGGTTCTCCTTGCCCCAGCCGTTACCGAAATAGTCGAGAAAGGTAAGCGATTTGAAGTCGCTCAAGCGGCTGGCACGCTGAAATTCCGCCATGCGGGGATGGGCACGCTGGGTAAAAATGGTTAGCACAGTAGTAGTGACCGGCTCTTCCACAATCAGGGTATAGCTGCGCCGTTCCCGAGTGGCGATGGTGACAAAGCCATCGGCCTGCGCCATCCGCACCAGTTTTTGCGCCCGTTGCCACGGATAACCTTCATGGCGAACCCGCAGCCCCATCTGCGCAGCCACCCGATCCATCACATCGATCATCAGCCCGCGCATCTTGCCCTGTTCGTCACGCCACGAATATGGGGCAAAGTCGTCAAAGTAGACCAGCTTCAACTCGGCCGCTGGCGCCGCCCATGCACTCTGCCATATCAGCAATCCCCAAAGGATTACGATCCTCATACCAACACCCATGGCCGCGACTCCATCCACTTCTGCCACCTCTGAGCCTAGTGCAAAGCAGGCTGCAGCAAGGTTCAGGATCCAGTGGAAAAAGTGGCCACAGAAAAAGAGAGGGGAAGCAGTGGCTTCCCCTCTCTCGTTCGTTTGTCAGCACGCCACCTTACCGATGGCGGTCACGGCTTGCCGGTTACGCCAGCTCGGCCCGCAGCGCCCTGGTGGCATCGACCATCACCTTGAGGGCGGCCTCAGTCTCTTCCCAGCCGCGGGTCTTGAGGCCGCAATCCGGGTTGACCCACAGCCGCTCGGCCGGGATCTGTTTGGCGGCCTTGCGCAGCAACCCCTCAATCCAGCTCTGGCTCGGCACGTTCGGCGAGTGGATGTCGTAGACGCCCGGGCCAATCTCGTTGGGGTAGTTGAAGCGCTCGAACGCTTCGAGCAGTTGCATCTGGCTGCGGCTGGTCTCGATGGTGATCACATCCGCATCCAGCGCCGCCACCGCCTCAATGATGAGGTTGAAGTCGCTGTAACACATGTGGGTGTGGATCTGGGTGCTGTCCGCCACCGGACTGGCGCTCAGACGGAAGGCGCGCACCGCCCAGTCGAGATAGGCCTGATGATCCTGCTTGCGCAGGGGCAGCCCTTCGCGGATCGCCGGTTCGTCGATCTGGATGATCTTGATGCCGGCGGATTCCAGATCTGCCACCTCGTCGCGAATGGCCAGCCCGATTTGCAGGGCGGATTGCTCGCGGCTCACGTCTTCGCGCGGGAAGGACCAGCAGAGGATGGTCACAGGGCCGGTCAGCATCCCCTTGACCGGCTTGTCGGTCAAGCTCTGGGCAAACTTTGTCCACGCTAGGGTCATGGGGGTCGGGCGGTCGATGTCACGGGTGATCACCGGCGGCTTGACGCAGCGGGAGCCATAGCTCTGTACCCAACCAAAACGGGTGATGGCAAAGCCATCCAGCAGTTCACCGAAATACTCCACCATGTCGTTGCGCTCGGCCTCACCATGAACCAACACATCCAGCCCGATGGCCTCCTGACGCGCGATGGCATCGCGGATCTCCGCCTGAATGCCCGCCTCATAGGCGCAGTCATCGATGCGACCGGCGCGCCAATCCTGCCGCAATACCCGGATCTGCGAGGTCTGCGGGAAGGAGCCGATGGTGGTGGTCGGCAGCAGCGGCAGCTTGAGATCCGAGCGCTGCAGCTCGGCCCTGACCGGATAGGGGCTGTGGCGATCAAAATCGCTGTTGGTGAGGCTGGCGAGTCGTGACTGCACCGCCTTCTTGTGCACCCGGCTGTCAGACTCCCGATCGACGATGGGCTGGCTGTAGGCGGCGATTTTGTCTAGCTCGCCCCCATCCAGATACTCTCTGAGCAGTCCCAACTCGAAACATTTTTGCAAGGCGAAGGCGAACCAGCTGCGGGTCTGGGGATCCAGCTCCTGCTCCAGGGTCAAATCCACCGGGCTGTGCAGCAATGAGCAGGATGAGGCCACCCAGAGCCGCTCGCCGAGTTTGGCTTTCAGTGCCTTCAGGGTCGGCGCCAGCTTGGCCAGATTGGCGCGCCAGACGTTGCGGCCGTTGATCACCCCGGCGGAGATGACCCACTGGGCGGGCAGATGCGGCACCAGGGTCTCCAGCTGTTCGGGGGCGGCCACCAGATCCAGATGCAGGCCATCTACCTTGAGGCTGGTGATGATGTCGCGCTGATGGGCCACCGAACCGAAATAGGTGGTGAGCAACAGCTTGCAGGGGCCGCTCAGGCGCTCGTAGGCGTTGAGGTAGGCCAGCCGCCACTCGTCCGGCAAGTCCAGCGTTAGCGCAGGTTCATCGATCTGTACCCACTCCACTCCCTGGGCGGCCAACTTGGCCAGGATCTCCTGATAGACGATGAGCAGGCGATCGAGCAGTTCAAGGCGGGAGAAGCCGCTCTCTTTCTCCTTGCCGAGCCACAGATAAGAGACCGGTCCCAGCAGCACCGCCTTGACCGGCAGCCCCAGTGCTTTGGCCTCTTCCACCTCCTCAAACAGCTGGCTCCAGCCCAGTTTGAAACGCTGATCACGGCTGAATTCCGGCACCAGATAGTGATAGTTGGTGTTGAACCATTTGGTCATCTCGGCGGCGGCCGCCGCCGGGCCGGTCGGCGCACGGCCGCGGGCCACCCGGAACAGGGTGTCGAGATCGGTCTCGCCATGGCGGTGGCGGGCAGGCACCGCATCCACCAGCAGGCTGGTACCGAGCACCTGATCGTACCAGGCAAAGTCGCCCACCGGCAGCAGATTGACCCCGGCGCCGTGCTGGGCCTGCCAGTGGCGCTCACGCAGCGTCTTGCCCACGGCAACGAGTTCGGCCTGATTGGTCTCGCCACGCCAGTAGGATTCGAGGGCAAATTTCAGCTCGCGCTTGGCGCCGATACGGGGGAAGCCCAGGGTGTGTGCTCGTGTCATAGGTTCATTTCCTTATGCTCATTCATCTGATGGGAAATTGGATGGTTTAGCCATCCAGATGTTTACACATCCAAAATGACAAGATAAGGTGACGCTGGCTATTGAATCCTCTTCAAGTGGCTCTCAAATAATCCTCAACTGACCGCCAGTCAGGTTCACCGCGAGGATGCAGAGGCCGATTTTTACAGGAGCAAGAGGTGCCGGAGTCAAGAAGCGCAGCAGGCCACCGCCGGCCGCAACCTCAGCGCCATACGCAATCTCACAAGGAGCCATCTTATGGCAGTGCCAAGCAATGCAGGGATAGAGATCAAACACTTGAAAACATTGACCGCGCTGGCCGAGCAGGGCTCGCTGGCCGGTGCGGCGCTGACCCTCAACCTCACCCAGTCCGCCCTCTCTCACCAGCTCAAAGAGCTGGAGACCCGCCTCAATCTGGAGCTCTACCTGCGCAAAAGCCGCCCGCTGGTGCTGACCGCAGCCGGCAGCCAGCTGCTCGCCCTCGCCCGTCAGGTGTTGCCTGCGCTATCCCAGACCGAGAAACAGCTGCAGGCCCTGCAGAGCGGCGATGCGGGCAGGCTGCATCTGGCGCTTGATTGCCACAGTTGCATCCAGTGGCTGTTGCCGCTGTTGCCCGATTTTCGCCGCCAGTGGCCTGGGGTGGATCTGGAGGTGGAGTCGGTGCCGGGCTTTGATGCCATCAATGCCCTGCTCGGCGGCCAGCTCGATCTGCTGCTCACCTCGGACGTGCAGGCCCGCGGCGATCTCCACTTCGAGCCACTGTTTGCCTTCGATCTGACTCTGGTGATGGCGCCGGATCACCCCCTCTGCCACCGGAGCCACATCGAGCCGGGCGATCTGGGGCCGGAGGTGCTGCTGGTCTATCCGGTGGAGCGCAGCCGCATGGATATCTTCAGCCGCTTTTTGCAACCCGCCGGGGTGGAGCCCGCCCGCTGCAAGCCGGTGGACAACACCTCGGTGATGCTGCAGATGGCCGCCGCCGGCCTCGGCGTCGCCGCTTTGCCACGCTGGGCCAGCGACGAGTTTGTCAGACAGGGGATGCTCTGCGCCCGCCCCCTCGGCAGCGGTATCCGTCGCCATATGTACGGCGCGGTACGGGCCGCCGATCGGGACCAAGCCTGCCTGCAGAGCCTGTTCGAGCGCATTCGCCGCAAGATGGAGGGATAGCCCTCCTCAGCGTGGCTGACCGACCTCTGCCAGCAGAGCAGGCAACTGCGCCTTGATAAAGTCGATGAGGGCCCTGACCGCAGGTGACAGACCGCGCCGCGCGGGATAGAGCATCACCAGCTTGCCATCTTTGGGACGCCACTCGGGCAGCAGTTGTTGCAGCCGCCCATCCGCCAGCTCATTCACGCAGGCGTAAAGTGGCAAGCCCACCATTCCTAGCCCCGCCAGCGCCGCCTGTTTGAGGGTTTGCACATTGTCGCTACGCAGCAGCACATTGACCGCCACCTCCTCACTCTCCCCACTGTCGTGCCGCAGCCGCAGCAGATCGGCCTGACGCTCCAGCGTGCTGAAAAGCAGGGCATCCTCTCCCTCCAGCTGGCTAGGGTGCGCCAGCGCATTGTGGCGCGAGAGCCACGCCGGGGTCGCCAGCACACCCCACTGCACCGTGCAGAGCGGCACCTGCACCAGGCTGGAAGGGGGCTGCTCGAAGGCCACCCCGCGGATCACTACATCCAGCCCCTCCTCCAGCAGATCCACCTGCCGATTGCTGGCTTGCACGGCGAGCCTCACCTTGGGGTATTGCGCCATAAAAGCGGGTAGCAAACGGGCAAGCAGCGCATCGGCAATGGTAATGGGCACGCTGATCCGCACCAGACCGCTCGGCTCCTGCTGCCGTTGCCGCACAGCCGCCTCTCCCGCCTGCGCTTCGGCCAGCATCGCCTGACAGTGGCGATAGAGCACCTCACCGGCATCGGTCAGGCTGAGTTGGCGCGAGGTACGTTGCAGCAGCCGGGTATCCAGCCGCTCCTCCAGCAGCCGGATCCGGCGCGAGATCCGCGACTTGGGCACGCCAAGCGCCCGCGCGGCAGCAGTGAATCCCTGTCGCTGCACCACATGGGTGAAGAGATAGAGATCATTCAAATCAAGTTCCAGTGGTGTCATCGGGCAGCCTTGGTCAGGGTGAGGAGCATTCTTATCGTTCCATTGGTGGAACGATAAGAACCTATTTCACCAGATTGTCGCTATTTTTGCAGCCATCATAATGGCCCTGTCCCCATCAGACGGTTGCTGCGCGGCAATCCGCCCCACCAGCAAGGGCCGTTTGACTGTTCCAATATCACAAGGAGTTCACCATGAAACTGCGACAAATCTGCTCTGCCACCCTGCTCGGTCTGGCGACCCTGACCGCCACGCTGGCCACCACAGCGACACCGGCCATGGCCGCCGAGGCTGCCAGCCATCCGACCGTATCACCCAACCGCTATCTGGAGATGCTCTCCCGAGACAATGCGGTACTGCTGCTGGTCGACCATCAGGTCGGCTTGCTGAGCGGCGTGCGCGACACCACGGTGGGCGAGCTCAAGCACAACGTGGTGGCGCTGGCCAACGCCGCCCGCGCCCTCGGCGTGCCGGTGATCGTGACCGCTACCATGCCCGATGGCATGTGGGGCCCCACCATGCCTGAACTGACCAGTGCCCTGCCGGATGTGAAGGTGATCAACCGCACCGTCATCAACGCTTGGGACGATCCTGCCGTGCGCGCCGCCATTGAGAAGACCGGCCGCAAACAGCTGATCATCGCCGGGGTATCCCTCGAGATCTGCGCCAGCTTCCCGGCCCTCTCTGCCAAGGCTGCCGGCTATGATGCCCGGGTGGTGCTCGATGCCTCCGGCACCTTCAACGAAGCCAAGCGCACCACTGGACTGCAACGCTTGCTGGGGGCCGGTATCCCGGTCACCGACTACGCCTCTGCCGCGGTCGAGATGCTGCGCAGCAACGTCGATCCCAAGGCGCACGATGTCTACAGCGCCCTCGACATGCCTTTCGCTACCCTGGTGTGGCAGATGCAAGAGGGTGCCAAGAAGTCGTAACTCGCCCCGCCTTCGGTCAGATGACCGAAGGCTTCTTTTGTCTTCAAGAGGTTATATCGATGACCAGACGCCTGACTCTCTCCGCCCCCGTCAAAGGCCAACCGCTGCGCATTGGCAGCGGCTTTGAAGCCAGCCATTTTGGCGAACACTTTTTCAACGGTCTGATAGACCCCGTGGTGATGGTGGATCACTTCCAGATGACCGCCCCCACCTTCGAGCCCCATCCCCACGCCGGGATCTCTGCCGTCACCTATCTGTTCGAGGATTCGAAGAGCCCCCACGTCAACTACGACTCCCTCGGCAATCAGGGCCCCATCGAACCGGGCGCGCTCCACTGGCTGGCGGCCGGGCGCGGGGCTGTACATACCGAGCAGCCGGAAGGGACATCGCCCTATGTCCACGCCCTGCAGATCTTCGTCAACCTGCCTGCCCGTCAGAAGATGGCGTCGCCTTTTGCCGTCCACGCAGCCGCTGCCACCATCCCCGAGTTTCATGGCGAAGGGGTGCGAGTACGGGTGGTCGCAGGCCACAGCAACGGGATAACGGCACCACACTCGGTAGAACTACCCCAACCCTTTACCCTGCTCGATGGCCATTGCGCGCCCGGCAGCCGCTTCACCCATCTGCTGGCGGCAGGCTGGAATGCCATGATCTATCCCCTGACCGGATCGCTGACCCTGCAGGCGGAGGGAGAGCGGCACCTCATCCCGGCAGGTCACGGGATGGGTGTCAGCCTCTCTGCCGATGGCGGCGAGGCGGTGGCTCTGCAACTGGAGGCCACCGAGCCCTGCCACTTCGTGCTGCTCTCAGGCCAGGCGCTCAATGACCCCCTGGTCAAACATGGCCCCTTCGTCATGAACAGCCACGACGCCATTGCAGATCGGCTGCATGCCTATCAGCGCGGCGAATTTGGTCAGCTCAACGATGAGTGGCTGCGCAACGGCCAATATCGGCCATGAGCACGCTCGCTGGCTACCAGCCACAAAGCACGCGCTGGCCTCTGGTCTTCCTCGCCATTTTCGCCGGTGCCAGCGGCGCTCTCTGCCTTGGCAAAGTGCCCGCCGTGCTCGGCATACTGCGCAGCGAGCTGGGGCTGACACTGGTCGAAGCCAGCTATCTCGCCTCAGCTTTCAATACTCTGGCGATCCTCTGCAGTCTCTTTCTCGGCCTGTTGCTGACCCGCTGGAGTGGGCGGCAAACCGGGGTTGTCGGGCTTTTGGTTATCGTCACAGGCGGTGCGTTGGCGCTGCCCGCTACCGGGCTGGCCATGATGCTGCTGTCGCGCATTGTCGAGGGGATTGGCTTTTTGCTGGTCTCGGTGGCCATGCCCGCCTTTATCGTGGCGGTGACCCGGGAGGAGGATAAACGGCTGGCCATAAGCCTGTGGGCAGTCAACCTGCCCCTCGGGGCGGCGGCGGGTATGCTGCTCACCCCCTGGCTCACGGCGCAAGGTGGCTGGCGACTGGCCTGGCTGATCCTGATGATCCCGCAACTCTCTGCCCTGCTGCTTCTGCTCGCCAGTCGCTCGGCAGATAAACTGCGGGTCTGGGCACCCCAAAACTCGATCAACTCGGGCCACCCGCTGCGCCAGCTCACGGTGCTCCGGCAGAAGGCACTCTGGCGCTACGGGTTGGCGTTCACGCTCTACAGCCTGATGCTCTGGGCGCTCTTTGTCTGGCTGCCAACCATGTTGCAAGGCAGCCCCGGGATTGGCCAAAGCCAGATCGCCCTGCTTTCGGCGCTGGCGGTGGTCGCCAATATTCCCGGTAACCTGATGGGGGCATGGCTGCTGCGCCGGGGCATGGCACGAGATCGGCTCATCAGTTGGGCACTGGGCCTGATGGCGCTGTGTGGCATGCTCGCCTTCTGGCCCGGCCTGTCGCCGTGGTGGGCCTATGGGCTCTGCCTCGCCCTCTCCCTAGTGGGCGGTATGGCGCCGCCAGCCATCCTCTCGTCTGCGCAGGGAGTGAGTCAGGGGCCGGTGCAACTGGCCATCGTGCAAGGCTTTTTTGTCCAGCTCGCCAACTTCGGTCAGCTGCTTGGCCCCCTGTTGCTGGCGGCCCTGATGACGGACAGCGGCCATTGGGGAAGCGCTCGCTGGCTCTTTCTGGGCGGCTTGCTGCTGGTCGCGCTACTCTATGCCGCGGGCCACCTGCCGGGCTCAAGCATGGCTGCAAAACAGGCTCGATCGCATTCGCGGCAAGATGAAAGGTGACGAATAGAGAGGGAAACATCACAGTTATCGCAGGGAATGCTGGCCGGACAAGAGGCTGTTCAGTATGTTAACTGTTTAATCTTGCTTAACGGTGGCTTCCATGTCTCAAGTCGATCTCAATCTCTTTCGCGTCCTCGATGCGGTGATCCGCTATGGTGGTGTCACCACGGCCGCCGAGATGATGGAGATGACCCCCTCGGCCATCAGCCAGGCCATCAGCCGCCTGACCAGCCTGGTGGGCGAGCCGCTGTTTGTCCGCCAGGGACGCGGCATCACCCCCACGGCGCGAGCGCTCAGTCTGCACCACGAGATCATGGTGCCGCTGCACGACATGGAGCGCAGCCTGCAGCGCACCGATCTCTTTGATCCCCAGACCAGTCGGCGCACCTTTCGCATCGCGGGGGTGCCCGATATCGATATCTTCTTCCTGCCGGAGCTCAACAACCTGCTGCAGACCCAAGCCCCCAACTGTCAGCTGGAGTGGAACACCCAGGTGCAGGACGAAGCCCTGCGCCAGAACAGCCTCTATCTGCACAGCGTGGATCTGGTGCTGGCCACCAAGCCGATGGCGGAGCAGGGGATCGAAAACGAGCAGATCATGTCCCAGGCCCTGCGCATCGCCTGCCGCAAGGATCACCCCAGGATCCGCCAGGCCCCCGACATGGCCACCTTCTTCAACGAAAAGCACGTGGTATTGCAAACCAGGCGGCTCGACAGCTTGCTGCTCAACACCCTGACCAAGGCGCCGCTGCCGCCGCGCCAGATTGCCTACGAGAGCGACTCCCTGCTCACCGCCCTTCATCTGGTGAGCCGAACCGACTGGCTCTGCGTCGCCAGCCAGTGGCACATGGAGAAGCTGGGGCAGGCGCTGGATCTGGCCAGCTATCCCCTCCCCTGGCTCTCGGAGGATTGCCCCGTCTACATGAGTTGGCACAAGAGCTCCGGTCAGGATACCGGGCTTAATTGGCTCAAAGATCAGATGCGGGCCGTCAGTTCGTTTTAAGTATGCTTAACAGTCAAGCATGCCCATCTCCTCATCCGGGCTATCGCTCTTCTCGACAAACCGCCTATGGATAATCCCTCCTTCAGGATAATCGGGGGCCTTTTCTCAACCATTAAGGCGCAGCTCATGACGACATCGTCGTGCCGAAGTAACTGCGAAGCGCCTCCACCACCCGCCGCACTTTCTCCGGGATCTCCCGCTGCGGCGTGATGGCGTGGATCTCCATCGGCTGCACCCGAAAACCGGGCAACAGTTCGAGCAGACGCCCCTGCGCCAGATCCTCGCCAATTTCTCCCTCCGGTTGCAGCGAGATCCCCTGCCCCGCCAGCGCAAACTGGCGCAGGGGCAACACGTTATTGCAGAGCACCTTGGCCTTGAACCTCACCCTGTGCTCGCCCCCCTTTTCATCCTGCAGCAGCAAACCGTTGCCCAGCATGTCGCCGCAGAGCCAGTCGTGGGTGGCCAGATCGGCGGGCGTGCGCGGCGTCCCCTTGCGCGCCAGATAGGCGGGCGCAGCGCAGAGCAGCATCCGGGTCTGCCCCAGTTTGCGGGCCACCAGGGTCGAGTCAGGCAAGGTGCCGACCCGCAGCGCCACGTCGATCCGCTCGGCAATCAGATCCCGCTTCTCGTCGTCGGCGATGATCTGGATGGTGAGGCCGGGATGGGCCTGCAACAGCGGCGAGAGGGCCAGCGCCAGCGGCTGGCCCGCCATCCCCACCGGGGCGGTGATCCGCACTTCCCCGAGCAGGGCGTCGCGCACTTCCGAGAGGCGCAGCTCGGTCTCGCTCAGAGTCTGCTGCAACGCCCGGCACCCTTGCCACACCACCTCTCCCGCCTCGGTCAGACTGAGACGACGGGTGGAGCGATGGAGCAGGGGCAGTCCGAGCAGGCTTTCGAGCTGGCTGATATGCTGACTGACGGCGGAGGGGGTCATGCCAAGGGATTTGGCCGCCCCTGTCATGCTGCCCGCTTCCACCACAGCGGCGAAGATGGCGTAACGTCTGAGCTGTTCCATTATTAAATCCAGCTTATAAGTGAATGCATTTTTGAGGTGATTATTAAATCATAAATGGCGGCGTAGGATAGCCCCATTCCAACAGTGAAGGAGAGTTCCCCATGAAGATTGCCCTGATCGGTGCCAGTGGTTTTGTCGGTTCAGCCATCCTGAACGAGGCCATCAGCCGCGGCCATCACGTCACCGCCATCGTCCGCGATGTCAGCAAGGTGGCCGCCCATCCGCAGGTCACCGCCGTGGCGGTGGATGCCCAAAACCCGCAGGCATTGGCCGAGGTGCTCAAGGGGCACGATCGGGTGATCAGCGCCTACAACCCGGGCTGGAGCACACCGGATATCTACGACCAGTACCTCAAGGGCGCCAACGCGATCGTCGCAGCAGCCAAAGCGGCCAACAGCTGGCTGCTGGTAGTAGGTGGCGCCGGCAGTCTGGAGGTTGCCCCCGGCGTGCAACTGGTGGATACCCCTGAGTTTCCGGCCGAGTGGAAACAGGGGGCACTGGCGGCCCGCGACGGTCTCACCGCCCTGCGTCGTGAAACCACCTTCGACTGGCGCTTTGTCTCTCCCCCGGTGTTCCTGGAGCCGGGCGAGAAGCGTGGTGGCTATCGCTTGGGTGGCGACCAGGTGCTGTTTAGTGGCGAACAGCCTGCCGGGATCACCGCCGGTGATCTGGCCGATGGCGTGCTGAACGAGGTGGAAAAACCGGCTCACCAGCGCCAGCGCTTTACCCTGGGTTACTGAGAGCCAGCAGGCGGTTAAGGCCAGAATACGCGGTCACTCGCCTGTGCTTTCGGTCAGGTGAAAAACCACTCAACCAGAAGGGAGGCATCCGCCTCCCTTCTGTTTTGGCCATTTTCTGTTTTGGTCATTTTTGGCCGCTGGTAGCTTGCCTCTGGTTATCACTCTCCCCCTCATCGTTGCCCCTTTACCCCGCAATGGCTGCGCAAAAAACCTTCAGCCCATCAGGCGCCGAATTCCATTTCGAATTTTGTATATAACTAAGAATAATTTGTTGTTTCCGTCTTATAACACCGAACAGTAGCATCCCCTTTATCCCAGATGGCGCCACACTGTCGCACCATCCCGTTTGCCGCTTATCAGGTCTGCCAACAGCGGAGGCAGTGCAAGAGATGGCGCCAGAGATAACGAAAGAGTGAGGAGGTGCACATGGAACATTCACCACTGCCGATCATCGATCTGGCTGCCCTCAACGGGGCGCCCGAGGTGCGTCGCCCTATGCTGGCCCGGCTTGCCGCGGCCGCCCGCGACGTCGGCTTTTTTTATCTGACAGGACATGGCCTGAGTGACACCGAGCAGCGAGAGACTCTGGCGCTGGCTGAGCGCTTCTTTGCCCTGCCGGAGCAGGAGAAGCTGGCGGTGCAGATGGTCAACAGCCCTCACTTTCGCGGCTACAACCGGGTCGGTGCCGAGCTGACCCGCCAGCAGCCGGATCTGCGGGAGCAGTTCGATATCATGAATGAGGCGCAAGCCCTGCCTGCGGCCCTGATCCGTGAACCATGGCAGCGGCTGATCGGCCCCAACCAGTGGCCGACTACTTTTCCCGAGATGAAAGGCCATCTGCTGGCGTGGCAGGAGCGGCTGAGCGACATCACCCTCACCCTGCTCGCCGCTTTTGCCGAGGTGCTGGAGCAACCGGCCAACGTGTTTGACGACAGCATCCGCGGCGCCCCCTACCAGCACATGAAGCTGATTCATTACCCGGGGCAAGAGGCGGGCGGCAGCAGTCAGGGGGTCGGCGCCCACAAGGATCCCGGCTACCTGACGCTGGTGATGCAGGACAATCACTCGGGGCTTGAAGTCGAGACGGCCAACGGCTGGATCTCCGCGCCCCCCCTGTCGGGAGCGCTGGTGGTCAATATCGGCGAGCTGCTTGAGCTGGCCTCCAACGGCTATCTCAAGGCGACCCTGCATCGGGTGGTGAGCCCGCCGCCCGGCGTATCGCGCCTCTCCTGCGCCTTCTTTATGGCGGCGCGGCTCGATGCCACCGTGCCGCTGCTCAGCCTCTCCCCAGAGCTGGCAGCGCAGGCGCAAGGGCCGGAGAGTGACCTGACCAACCCGCTCTTCTATCAGGTGGGGGAGAACGTGCTCAAGGGGCGGTTGCGCTCCCACCCGGATGTGGCGGCGCGGCACTATGGGCCGGTGGAATCCACTCGCCTCCCACGCACTGAAAGCGAAGCGATACCGGCCTAAGCAGCGCAAAGATGCGCAGGCGGGTATATGCATAAGCCACAAGCAGCATGGATATACCCGCCCTGACTAAACAACAAGCAACGAACTACAAAACACAACCAGTCATGGCCAGAGCCTGGCCATCACGGAGCAACACGATGAAATTCAAGACCATGAGCGTACATAGCGGCCAGCGGATCGACCCCCAGACCGGCGCCCTCACCACCCCGCTCTACCAGAGCAGCACCTTCAGCTACTTCAACGCTCAAGCGGGCAAGGATCGTTTCGCAGGTCAGGCCCCCGGCTTTATCTACAGCCGCTTTGGCAACCCCACCACCGCCGAGCTGGAGCAGAAACTGGCGGCGCTGGAAGGGGCTGACGAAGCGCTGGTGGTGGCGAGCGGCATGGCGGCGGTGAGCGCCATCATGTATGCCCTGGCCGACAGCGGCGATGAGGTGGCCTATATCGGCCCGCTCTACGGCGGTACCGATGCGTTTCTCAAGCAGACCTTCAGCCGTGCCGGCATCAAGGTTACCGCCTACGAGAGCGATCGGGAGCTGCTGGCCAATATCCGTCCCGTCACCAAGGTGGTACTGTTCGAAACCCTGACCAACCCCACCCTCAAGGTGGTGGATCCGCGGCTGGTGGTGGAAGCGGCCCGCAAGGTGGGCGCCATCACAGTGTGTGACAACACCTTCCTCACCCCCTACCTGCTGCGTCCGCTGGAGCTCGGTGTCGACGTGGTGATGCACAGCGGTACCAAATATCTGGGTGGCCACGGCGACATCATCGCCGGGGTGGTGGCGGGCTCCCACGCTCTGATGAAGTCGATCCGCACCGTGGCCCTCAAGCATATCGGCTCCCCCATCGGCCCGCAGGAGGCCTACCTGCTGCAGCGCGGGGTCAAGACCCTGCCGCTGCGGATGGATGCCCACCTGCACAATGCGCAGAAAGTGGCCGAGTTTCTGGCCGCCCACCCGGCGGTGAAGAAGGTGATCTACCCGGGCCTTGCCAACCATCCGGGTCACGATGCTCTCGGCGCCTTCGCCAGCGGCTTTGGCGGCATGGTGAGTATTGAGCTGGAAGGCGGGTTTGAACGCTGCGCCACCCTGCTCGATAACCTGCAACTGTTCGTGCAGGCGGTGAGTCTGGGGGATCTCGAGAGTCTCGCCTGCCATCCGGCCAGTACCACCCACGCCGCCATGGACGAGGCGAGCCGCCTCGCCGCCGGAGTCAATGACAACCTCATCCGCTTCAGCATCGGGGTGGAAGATGCCGACGATCTGATCGCCGATCTGGCCGCCGCGCTGGCGCAGATCTAACCGGGCGCGGTTTTTACTCCCCGACAAAACAGCGGCGAGTGAGATGCCTCAAACACAACAACGGCCCATCAAGAGCCGTTGTTGTTTGGTGCGCTATGGGAAGACGGAATTTACTCCTCCCACACCACCACTTGGGATGAGGGCCAGCGATCCCCGACCTGGGCGTACTTTTGCTCCAGCAGGTGACGCTTGATCTTCATGGTGGGGGTCAGCACGCCGTTCTCGATATTCCAGGGGGTTTTCACCACCAGAATGCCGCGGATCTTGGCGTGGGACTCCAGCTGATCGTTGACCCGAACCCGCGCCGCTTCCAGTCTGGCGTTGACCTCCTCCCGATTGCCCTTCATGGCGCTCTCGGCCAGCTGCACCAGCGCAATGGGCTGCGGCATGCCGTAACCAATCACGCAGAGCTGTTCGATGATGGGCTCCTGCCCCAGCAGCCCCTCTATGGGCACCGGCGCCACATACTTGCCCTTGGCGGTCTTGAACACATCCTTCATCCGGCCGGTGATGGTGAGATAACCCTCCTTGTCCAGCTTGCCCATGTCGCCAGTGTGCAGCCACCCCTCGGCATCGATGGCCTCGGCGCTGTGCTCGGGATCCTTGTAGTAACCCAGCATCATCCCTTCGCAGCGGCAGAGGATCTCCCCCTCGTCGGAGATCTTGATGGTCACCCCGATCCCCGCCTTGCCGACGGTGCCGATCTTGTCGGCGCGGAATGGGTAGTTGATGGTGGAGTAGGCGTGGTTCTCGGTCATGCCCCAAGCTTCCGTCACCTTGAGGCCAATGCTCAGATACCACTCAAGCAGCGCAGGGGAGACAGGCGCGGAGCCGCAGCCGAGTACCCGGGCCTGATCCAGCCCCAATCCCTTTTGTAGCTTGCGTTTGATAAGACCGGAGATAAGCGGGATCTTGAGCAGCAACGCCAGTTTGTTCTGGGGCAGCTTCTCGTGGATCTTGATGCGGAACATGGCCCACAGCCGTGGCACCGAGATAAAGACGGTGGGACGGCAGCGTTTGACATCTTCGATAAAGGTGTCGAGGGATTCGGGGAACGCGATGGTAGCGCCGCCATAGAGACTTCCGCCGTAGATGTAGACCCGCTCGGTAATGTGGGCCAGCGGCAGGTAGGAGAAACCCCTATCGGCCTGGCTCAGGCTCACCGTCTCCACCAGCTTCTCGCACGACCAGGCGTAACGCTCGACGCTCAGCATCGCCCCTTTCGGCTTGCCGGTACTGCCGGAGGTGTAGACCAGACTCAGCAGGGAGTCAGGGGCCTGCACCGGGCTGTCAGGGATCGGCTCATGCGCCTCCAGCAGATCGTCCCACTGGTGGCTGGCCGGCATGGTGTCATAGGGGAAGGCGATGCGCAGCAGATCGGCGGGTACGCCCGCCTCCTGACTCTTCCAGTCATCCAGCTTGCCGACGAAGATCGCCTTGGCCTCGCTGTGGCGCAGCACATATTCGATGGTGTCGACGTTGGCAGTCGGGTAGATGGGCACGCTCACATACTGGCCCATCTGCATCGCCAGATCGGCGATAAACCACTGGGCGCAGTTCTTGGAGAGCAGCGCCACCTTGTCACCGGCCACCAGACCGAGGTGACGCAAGGCCGTCACCATCCGCCGCGCTTCATCGGCCACTTCACCCCAGGTGAAATCGACATATTCGCGGTTGATGGTTTGACGCAGGTAGGTTCGATCAGGACACTGCCGCTCCCAGTGATAGAGCATCTCGAGCGGCAGTTTATTGGCAATGCGTGAGGAGGAGGCCATAGTTTAATCCCTGAAACAAAAGGCGAAACTTATTATTAACCTTTCACTAACTTCAGGGGAAGAATAAACTCAAACTTCAGTTTGAATTGTGTATCCGATCAAGCTTCTGCGTCTTGTTGCAAACGACTCCACATCGCCTGCACCAGTTTTTCATCCTCTTCAGATAGCTCACCTTGCAAGATCGCCTCGTTGAGGCTGCGCAGCACATAGCTCTTGACGTCCCGCACCAGGGTCTTGCCTTCCAGCTCGGCCCGGGCAACGGCCAATGAGATATGACCTCGCAGGTAACCCCCCGCAAACAGCTCATCATCGGTCGCGGTAGCAACCATGCTGTCGATCAGTCCCAACAACTTGTGCTCAAAATCGTGAATCGTCATGTAACGCAGCCTCATTTGCGGCAAAAAATTCGGGGGTATGGAACCGCAATCCGGTTGATTGCAGCTCTCTGGCGCCAGGCCAGCAGCGTCCTTGGCGTCCTATTCCGGGTTGGCCACCGGGTAGATGACCTGATCCTTGTATCCCGTGGTTATTCGCAGATAACCACGCAACGCCCGGTTTAATTCGGGATCATCGGTGTCCACCAGCAGCGGCCTGCCCGCAAGGGCGGCAAGCTTGGCTTTGGTTGCCAGCACCTGGATATTCTCCAGCCCGACACACCGAATCACCTCAGGACTCAATTGCTGATTTCCGCGCCCGAACAGATGTCCCTGTCCGCCGATCAGGGTAATGATCAGTCGGCAGCGACGGCCGCGGATCCGGGTCAGGATCTCGGCGGCGCTGAGATCCTGCCCGATAAGTCGGCTATTTTCCACCAGATCCACACCGAGCAAAGTATTTTCCAGACCGAGCTCTGTCATACAGGCTGCCACCGTGCTGCCGGAGCCCATCAGATAGAGGGTATCGGGCTCCATCTGCTCCACCACACCGGCGGCGAGATCCACCAACACCAGCTCTTCGGACTCCTTGCCCCCCTGCTTGACCGCCTGTACGTAACGCAGATCGCCGGGCACCTTCAGCAGGCCGTAGTGGCGGGCCCGCACCTTGCCCGCGCGAAACGCCTCCTCGTCGATGTCGCGCACCTCGGCATCGATCAGGCTGAGCAGTTCCCCTGCGATCATCCGCGCCACCACCCGCCCGCTGGCGGCGGGCGTCACCCCGTAGACGCCGGAGTGGATCTTGCACCCCGCGGGGATGCCGAGCACATGGCAAGACTCCCCCACCGCGGCGCAGATATCCCGCGCCGTGCCATCGCCACCGGCAAACAGCAGCAGATCGACCCCGGCTTCGCGCATCAACCCGGCGGCGTAGCGGGTATCATCGGCCGAGGTGCTCTCCCCGGCCGGTTGATAGATGACCCGACAGGGCAACCCCAGTTCGCGGGCCACCGTCTCCCCCATCTCTCCTGCTACCGTCAGCAGTTCAAACGGGACGCTCAGCTCGCACAGTGGCAACAAGGCTTGCCGCGCCCGCTCCTGCGCTTTGGGCACAGCGCCACGGGCCAGCGCCTCGGCAACCACACCGTCACTGCCCTTGAGCCCCACTGCGCCGCCAATCCCGGCGACCGGATTAATGATGAACCCTAATCGAAACATGCTTGCCTCCCTTGCGATGGCCACCATTTTTATCTTTTCCCCCCTCTGGGACAAGCAGTGGCGCCCCTGCTAGAATGCGCTGCTTCAATTTTCCAACCAATTTTCAACCAAGGTTCAATCATGCTGGAATGGGTTCTTGATCCCTCTGCCTGGGTCGCACTCGCCACCCTTACCCTGCTCGAAATCGTGCTGGGCATCGACAACATCATCTTTATCTCCATCCTGGTAGGTCGCCTGCCGGAGGCGCAGCGTCAAAAAGCGCGCATTCTGGGTCTGGGGCTCGCCATGGGTACCCGGATCCTGCTGCTGCTCTCGCTGGCCTGGGTGATGCGCCTCACCGATCCGCTCTTCACCGTGCTGGGTGAAGCCATCTCCGGCCGCGATCTGATCCTGCTGCTGGGGGGCCTGTTCCTCATCGGCAAGAGTGCCCACGAGATCCACGTCACCCTGGAAGGGGCGGCCGAGCCGGAAAGCGTCAGCAAAGCGGCCTCGGGCTTCATCAGCACCCTGATCCAGATCGCCATCCTCGATATCGTGTTCAGCCTCGACTCGGTGATCACCGCAGTCGGTATGGCCGATCACGTGCCGGTGATGGTGCTGGCCATCATGATCGCCGTCTTCATCATGATGTTTGCCGCCAAATCCATCGGTGATTTCGTCGATAACCACCCCACCATCAAGATGCTGGCCCTCTCCTTCCTCACCCTGGTGGGCTTCGCCCTGATGGCCGAGGGGATGGATCTGCATATTCCGAAGGGCTACATCTACTTCGCCATGGCCTTCTCGCTGGTGGTGGAGATGATCAACATCCGCCTGCGCAGCCATCACGACAATAACGGGCAAAATAGCGCGCAGTAACCCTGCCCGCACATGCCCTCGCGACCCCAGCTGTCGCGATCAAAAAGAGCGCCGGTCGGGCGCTCTTTTTTTAGGTTATGTCCCAATTACGTGTTGCATGGGGCGCCCCAGCGCCTCATGCAAACATGTTTTGATATTTACGCCTTTTCCGTAACGCTCCAGCATCCGGCGCCAACCCAAGTAGTTCTTCAGGTAGTGCGTCGCCACGCCATGGAACCGCTCCATCCACTCTTTCAACCGATGGTGATATCCGTTCACATGCTGGATGTGATACGCACCGACTACCCGTTCGCCTTGACGATTGCGCACCACCTGATGGGTTATACCCTGTTCCTTGCTGAAACAGGCATACACACCCGCCCCATCGCTACACAGCACCGCATCCGGTGACACCAACGGCTTCAACACTGCGATGACCGTATCGGCATTTATTTTCTCCAACTGGAAATCCGCATGGTGGCCTGCACGGTCTTGTACCACCATCACCGGGATGTAATCTGGCCCGGTTCCACGAGTTCGACCTTTACCACCGCGATGACGTGGTGGACGCGGCAGTCCCCGCTGCCCCTTGAACGATTCAAGGAAGAAGGTCTCATCCACCTCAACAATGCCCTCTTCCCGGGTGGCCTGATGGGTTGCCATCGCGCGCAAGAATCGGTGACGCCAGAGGAACGCGGTGTTTTTGCTGACCCCACAGCGCCGCGCGGCCTGGCGGACAGTCAGTCCTTCGATGAGAGCTTGCGCGTAGTCTTCCCAGCACTGTGCTTTACGCAATCTGGCCAAGGGCGTCTTGGTCAGAACGGTGCTGGTGCGCAGACACAGTTTGCAACGGTAGCGGCGCAGTCCCCGACTCCATCCCCAAGGCGCCAGCTGGGTAACATCGGCCTGACAATGGGGGCAGCCACTGCATGCCGGTAACTGAGTATTGAGCGAGGTAATGGTGTGGGGTGCAGTAAGCTCCTGCTGAGCAACACGGCGCTGGCGCAGGGTTAACTGGGGAAAAAGGGACAACAGGTGTTGAAAGGCTGGGGTATCCATGATGGTAGACCTCAAGGTGATGGCCTACTTCAAGATTAGCCTTTCAACACGTAATTGGGACAGAGCC